>DATJXY010000051.1:0-55197 GCA_035499855.1 Puia sp.
AGCATGTTCATATAAACGGCGCGCATAACCGGGCCAATATAATTTTGATTCAAGTTCTGTTTGCCTTTCCTTGATATTATTCAACAACCGGTCGGCCGTAATGTACACCTCCACGGCCTTTTGCAGATATTCGGGCTTCTTGTCATCATTGAACTGCCGGAAATAAATATCTGCCTTATCCAATACAACATTAATTACATATTCAGTTACGTTTTTGTCGACATAATCTTCAATATGCAAAACCAGGTCTTTTTCATTAATGCCAAGCTTTATTTTATCAAATGCCTTTTGGAAATAATAAAAAGCAGAATCATATTTTTTTAGCCACCCTTGTACTTTCGCGATATTGCCATACATATAAAACGAATCGGATTTGTCTGCATAAACAAGCGATTCAAAATAATATTTTACTGTTGTATCTGGCTGACTGAGATTCTCAAAATATATTTTGCCGATTTGATATAAAATTTGCGAGCAAAACTCTTTCTTGTCGGTGAGTGAAAAAGCTTTATTAGCTTTTAAGAAATAATCAATACTCTTTCTAAAATCCGCCTTGCTCTTATTTGTAAATGCAAGATCTGCATAAATGAGTCCGAGATGATAATAATTTTTTTTATTTAAGAACCTGTCTTTTTCCTTAACCAAGAATCTTTCAGCCAGGTCGAAATGCTTCAGGCTGTACAATACATTGAACTGATAATTAATAAAGAAAATTAATTTATCAAGACTATCGGAAGCATGATAATATTTGGTCGTAAGCCTTTCGCCCAAAGATGCATAGTTCAGGCACGAATTATATTCTCCCTTATAATAGAGGTTTTTTACCTTATCAGAAATAGCAATGATCGAATAATAGTAATCATCGTCCATTCTCATTTCAATCGCAATACAACTGTCGATGGCTTCATTTTTTTTCGAAATCAATTTTGTCGAATCATAATAGACGGATAGATCATAGTAACAATGAGCTAGTGATTTATTTACTCTTTCTCCCATTGTATTGAACAGGTCAATTGCCCTGTGCGTATATTGAATCGCCAATGGATGATTGCTTAATTCAAAATATAAGTTTCCAATAGTGTGAAGCAATCCGGCGTAAACAGAATCCTTAACGACAGGGCAATTTTTAGTTTTATCTTCCAATGCCAGTAATTCATTTAACCGGTCAGGTACAGCTCCCGCATGTATCTTATTTACAAAATCTAATTTCTCTTTGAGGGAATCTGCTCCCGGGCATTGCGCAAAAACAAATCCCATGCCTGACAAAAGCGTGAATAGCAGACAAAAAATCAAATTGCGCATAGGCGGATTTTATCAATTGATTTACACTCAGGCCAGGGTTATTTATCTCACTTAAATATTTAAGAGGGGTGACAGGGAGAAGTTCCACATAATTTAATTATAATTGTATCGCTTGGGGCCACATAAGAGTTTTTAATAATTATCGTATCAGATGGAGCCGCCTGAAGTGATAAAGCCATCACTTTTGGCGGATTTGACTCAGCGACTTTTTTAATGATGATTGTATCGAATACTTTGGAGTAGTCAACGGTATTTGAACGGATGTGCAGACCGGGAGATTTTCCGGTAATCACTAAATTCGAAGCTACTGCCAAAGGATGATCCTGCAGACTGAAAAGTTCTCCGCCAAACATTCCTATTTTAATCTGATAATTTATAGGATCAGAAGAAGGACTATAATTCCTGGAAACAATTATATTAAAGTCTTTTTTCAATTCTTTTTTTAAGAAATTAATTGAATCGATTAATTTCTTTTCAATATTATCCAATGACAGATCACGCAAAGATTGAGAAGTGCCTGGCTTGAATTCGACATACCAGGATGACCATGTAGTATCTGAAGTTCCGGCCGACATTACTTTGGATTCAACCGGCCCATTCGAGCCACAGGAACTCATTATAAAAACAATAAAAAAAATCATTGTACAAAAACCAATGAAAGAAAATTTCGTTTGTAGGAATATTTTCCGGTTCATAATAAAAGATTTAAGGGTGATACAATAGAATAAAAATTTAAATTGTTTATTATTCAACAATTATTCTTCTTACAAATCTCGTATCATGCAATCATCTTCATTGATCGTCAGGAGAACGGTTCCGGTTCACTGAAAAAGGGCGGGAAAAATGGTAAGCTTTCCCGGTAGCAGGAATCTCCTCTACCGAATAAGGGTGGTGTTTTCAGACTACTATAGGTTCACGGAAAGTTACAATTTAAAAACCCGAATTACAACTTCTTTAACCACTCTTCGGCAATTTCTTTTCCTTCAAGATCATTCTTAACAACTTTTTGTAATAGTTGTTTTGCCTCACGGACATCGCCGGAATGATTGCGTTTCATGAGTGTAAGAGCCTGGTAAAAAAGGGACGGGTTTATGTATGCTGTGGTATCTGCTTCCAGTTGTTTGAAATATAACATTGCCCGATCATATTGCTGTAACCGCAAACAAACTATTCCTGCATATTCCTTCGCTTCAAAATTGGAACTATCCGATAGAATGATTCTTTCGAAACTTTTTAATGCCGCTATTGGCTTATCAGCATTATACTCTTCCTTGGCTGCTTCCATGCTATCCCTTTTACCCATATTCACTCCCAGATTTTGGAAATGGTCCCTGATATACCCGTCAGCAAGTTGTTGTGCTGAAACCGGCTGAATAAAAAGGTAAATACCCAAAATAATTCCGGCCAGCATGGCAGCTATGGCTATAGATGGCCATAGTTTTCTCATCATTCCACTGGTTTTATGAGTTTTGCTTTGCTTATATATTTCCAGGAAATGTTGTTTTTTAATTTCTTCAGATTGTTCTTTTGCTATCTGGAAAGCCGAGAGATAATTGGCAACTTCTTCTGCAAATGAAGGATCTTCGATAATCTTATTTTCGAACTGCTGTTTTTCATCCGCGGCAAGTTCTCCATTAAAATAACTATCGATATATGCAGTAGGTTCCATCTTTGAGTATTAAGTTTTGTATAGGCTTCGTAATTTTTGCAGGCAACGCAGCCTGCTCGTTTTTACAACATCCGACGTTTTATATTCAAGGGCAGCCGCAATTTCCTTATCACTATAACTATCTGCCCACATTAATAATAACTGTTTACATTTTTCTTCCAGTTCATTCAATCTTTTTTTCAGCAGGTTCCAGTCTGTCTGATCAATAAGCTGTTGAACAACTGACCGGGCCGAATCTGATATATGTAATAGCCTGTCAGTTATGGATTCCGTTCGATGCACGCTCTGTTTATTAGTCGATTTTTTACGGAGCTGGTCAACACATTTGTAAAAAAAAATCTGGTATATATAGGTTTTTAAAGAGGAACGGCCTTCGAAAGTTCCCTGGGCGATTTTTTCGATAGCGGATAAAATTGTATCGGAATATGCATCAAAAGCCTCGTCTTCGGAAAGGCCATGCTTATTCATGCCTTCACGAATGAAGTAAACATACCTGTTAAATAATTGCTCCTCACTTTTTCTTTTATCAATGCCGGCTTGCCGAAGTTGTCCAATTATTTCCTGGTCTGTAATATTTAAAGAGTCAGGAACACCCATCTTATTTGCTGTTGTCATTCTAATATAAAGAAAAATACTTAGTGCAACAATATTTTTCTGTTTACCTTTTTTTAAACCCTGCGACAAATATTATGCACCCATTCCGGAATAACCCAGTATCCACTACCATTTGAGAACAAAAAAGCAGATGATTCGACCACACCTTCATGAAGACCATGTAAAAGAGAACTCAATTAATTAAATTTCGTTAACCATTAAACCTTACAAAAATGAAAAAATCACTGATTGCGCTCGCAGCAATATATATCTTATTTGTTGCTTTTTCATATAGCGCAAATGCTCAGGGTACAAACAACGTAATCGCTTTTACAGATACAAAAGCTTTTACCAACTCTCTTAAATATCTTGTTTTTCTGGATGATTCTGTTATCGCCGCTAATTCAGCAGAGCTTTCAGCCATCAACGCAAAAGCAATCAAAGATTTTAAAAAGAGATTTGGCAATGCCACCAACGAACAATGGTATAGAATTCAGGATGGATTTCTTTCTTATTTCTCTGAAGATGGATTTTCAAACAGAGTTTTATATGATAAAAAAGGTCGTTGGCAATACACTGTGAAGTTTTATTCCGAAGACAAACTTCCTCATGATATCAGGGCATTGGTAAAAAGTAATTATTATGATTTTACGATTACCGTAGTTGAAGAAATACAGGCCATTGATAACCTGGTTTATATCGTACATCTGGAAGACAAGAAAACGATCAAGAACCTAAGGGTGTCCAAAGACGGAGAAATGGAGGTTATGGAAGAAATTACAAAAGAATAGAATTGGACGGCTGAATATTCAATTCAAGCTCAAGATAACCCCAAACAACCCTCCCGATCAACCACCGGAATGCTTTAATCAAAAAAATTAATTTATTCCGGCTTACTTCCGCCACAGTTGCCTCTTTTCGGGGCAACTTTTTTTTAATGCCGCACTGAACCTGCAATCATGTGGAATGAATTTTTTTAAATAACTTGTGCAGAAACAACTTCATCTTATGTTACAGCGTATGCAAACCGTTTGGTTACTCCTTGCTGCAGTGTGCGCTTTTCTGACATTTAAATTTTCTTTCTACAGTGGCATGCTGCCGTCGGAATCAAATCCTGCAAATCCATATGATCATATTACGGCAACAAGTTCGGTTATTATATTAATACTTACAGTAGCATTACTGAGTTCTGTCGTGATCGATATCTTTCTATATAAAAACAGGAAACTGCAATTGCGCATTCTATTAATTGATATCCTGATCTCCCTGCTGAATATTTTTTTGTATATCGGACAAACCGAAAAATTTCACCAGGGTTCTTATGACCTCTCAGCCATTTTTTTCCTGGCCATACCAGTTTTTCTGTTCCTTGCTGCAAGAGGAATTTATAAGGATCAAAAATTAGTGAAGAGTCTTGACAGACTGAGGTAGATTCAAAATATTGAATAAGGCATTGGATGTTGAATCGACAGATATTAGGTTCTTGGAATATTCAATAATCAACAATCAATTTTCAATGCTCAATGGTGATATTTAATATCATTCCGAACAGTGATTATCAAATATCCCGAGGTCATTGAACATTGATTATTGAAAATTGATTATGGAGTGGTTAAAGAGGGAATATTAATTAGGCAGGACATTATTAAATATTTCTAAATAAACTTCCCCGTATAACTTTCCTTTACTTTTTTCAACCCTTTTGGAACTCCTGCATATACGAGTTCTCCTCCCCCATCACCGGCTTCGGGACCAAGATCAATTACCCAATCCGCCGATTTGATCACATCTGTATTATGTTCAACAACAAGAATGGAATGTCCCTGCTCGATCAATGCATTAAATGAATTCAGCAATTTTTTTATATCATGAAAATGTAAACCGGTCGTAGGTTCATCGAAGATAAAAAGAATATGTCCCTGGCCCTTTCCTTTTCCAAGGAAAGAAGCAAGCTTTACGCGTTGTGCTTCTCCACCGGAAAGTGTATCGGAGGATTGTCCCAGTTTGACATATCCCAATCCCACATCGCTCAAAGGTTTTATTTTATTGACGATATCTTTCTCATCTTTAAAAAATTCCAATGCCTCATCAACACCCATATCCAATACCTGGTAAATATTTTTATCCTTGTAAGTAACTTCCAATACTTCTTCTTTGAATCTTTTGCCGCCACAGACTTCGCAGGTCAGATGAATATCGGCCAGAAATTGCATTTCCACTATCTGCTCTCCCTCACCCTTACAGGTGTCACAACGTCCTCCGTCTACATTAAAAGAAAAATGCTTTGCCTGAAAACCTCTTATTTTACTCAACGGCTGTTTGGAAAACAAATCCCTTATTTCATCATAGGCCTTAATATAGGTAACAGGATTACTCCTTGAAGATTTACCAATCGGATTCTGATCCACCATTTCGATTTGAGAAAGATATTCAATATCTCCACTAACGGTTTTATGCATCCCTACTTTTTCCGCAAATTCCCCTTTCAGTTTTTGCAAAGCCGGATAAAGTATCTGCTTGACCAATGTTGTCTTACCACTTCCACTCACACCACTCACCACACAAAGGACATTCAATGGAAATTCTACAGTGATATTTTTAAGATTATGCTGTCTTGCTCCTTCCACGAAAATAGAACGAGTCCATTTTCGGATGTTCGAAGGCGCTTCTATTTTTAATTCCCCTTTCAAATATTTGCCGGTCAGACTTTCTTCATTTTTTATCAACTCATCATAATTACCATGAGCAACTACTTCTCCGCCCAGATGACTGGCCAGTGGCCCCATATCAATTATATAGTCGGCTTCGCGCATCATCATTTCATCATGTTCAACCACCACCACCGTATTGTTGAGATCACGCAATTGTTTCAGGATATGAATCAACCGCTGCGTATCCCTTGCATGCAATCCGATGGAAGGTTCATCCAGGATATATAATGAATTGGTGAGATTACTTCCTAAAGATCTTGTGAGCTGGATACGCTGGCTCTCACCTCCACTCAGAGAATTTGCGAGACGGTTAAGTGTAAGATATCCCAAACCAACATCTAACAGAGTACTCAGACGATTATTAATTTCAATAAGAATCCGCTTCGCTACCTGCTGATCAAATGCGCTCAATGTAAGTTCCCCAAACCAGTCTGCAAGTTTGAGAACAGGCATCTCACATAATTCGCCGATATGCTTTCCATTTATTTTTATATAGAGCGCTTCTTTACGCAAACGATAACCTTTACAATCGGGACAGATTGTTCGTCCACGATAACGTGATAACAAAACCCGGTACTGCACTTTATAGAGATTCCTTTCAACTTCTGCAAAGAAATCGTTGATGCCATGAGCATGTTTATTTCCTTCCCACAGAATACCATATTGTTCCTTACTCAGATCCACAATGGGTTTGTGTATCGGGAAATCAAATTTTTTAGCTGCCTTGACGAATTGATCCTTCCACCAGCTCAATTTTTCCCCTTTCCAGGGAGCAACTGCTCCTTCAAATACGCTTAATCGTTTATCGGGAATGACAAGATCTGCATCAATACCCAATACCTGGCTGAATCCTTCACAGGTTGGACAGGCTCCATAAGGATTATTAAAAGAGAATAAATTCGGAACCGGCTCTTCAAAACGAATACCATCCATTTCAAACTTGTTACTGAAATGCATGATCTTGCCGCCATTTATTTCCAGATAGATCTCACCATCGCCTTCATAAAAAGCAGTGCTAACGGAATCGGCTATACGATGCCTGTCGTCCTCATCAAAATCTTTTACAATCAGACGGTCGATCAAAACCTGGGTAGGGAGTCGGGAGTCCGAATTGAGTTTCTTTTTCAGTTCACCAGGCTGAATGTTCAATAGATCTTCTATCCTGACAATTTCTTTATTTATATATAATCTGGAAAAGCCTTTTTGAATCAATATATTTAACTCTTCTTCCGAATTGCGGTTTTTGCTTTGCTTGAAAGGGACAAGCATTAATACTCTGTCATCCCTTGACAATTGAACGATTGCATCAATGACATCCTGTACATCATCCTTCTTCACTTCTTTTCCCGAAATGGGAGAAAAAGTTTTACCAACTCTTGCATATAAAAGCCTTAAGTAATCATATATCTCAGTCATACTTCCAACAGTGGAACGGGGTGTTCGGGTGATTACTTTTTGTTCAATGGCAATAGCAGGACATAGACCTTTAATATAATCTACATCCGGTTTATTCATCCTGGCCATAAACTGCCTTGCATATGCGCTGAGACTTTCGGCATAACGGCGTTGACCCTCTGCAAATAGTGTATCAATAGTCAGGGAGGATTTCCCAGATCCGGAAACACCGGTTACAACAACCAGTTTATTCCGGGGAATCGGGACATCAATATTCTTAAGATTATGAACCCGGGCTCCCTTGATGAATATAGAATCTGCAGGAGAAGGAACTATTTTTTTATTGCTATTCTGCTTTTTTACTTTGGATGAAACTTCCATATTATAAGGACAACAAATGTATTGGAATTGATAGAATTAAAATAGAACAGAGAAATGCGAAAAAAGATTAATCCAACAAAATATTTTCCCAAAATGTTGTTTTTTCCAAAAATTGTATATCTTTATAGTTCGTGACTTACCTATTAGCTAACTAAATTATTGCCTATAGACTGATCACTTCTACATCGAAAAGCCAAATCATCTTTTAAATCCAAAATATATCCTATAACCTTTTAAAAACCGTAGAAGTTTATGAAATCGCTACGCACAAAAACCGACCATGAATTAATCCATCTATTCCGTGATGGGAACCTGCATGCACTTGAGGCGTTGATTCTTCGCCACAAGGACAAACTGTATACCTCCATCCTATTCCTCGTTAAAGACAAATACCTTGCCGAGGATATTTTCCAGGACGTTCTTATTAAGATTATCGACACCATCCGCGGAGGCCGTTACACCGAAGAAGGGAAATTCCTTCCCTGGGCAATGCGCATCGCACACAATCTCTGTGTTGATCATTTCCGTAAAGTAAAACGGACGCCGGCTATCAAAACCAGCGATGACCGTGATATTTTCGAAGTCATCAATTTCACAGAAGAAGGCGCCGATACAAAAATCATGAAACGTCAGAGCTATGACCGGGTACGACAAATGTTGGATTTACTTCCGGAAGATCAACGCGAAGTCATTATCCTGAGACATTATGCCGATCTGAGCTTTAAAGAAATTGCATCTTTGACCAATTGCAGTATTAATACTGCGCTGGGTCGTATGCGTTATGGTTTAATCAACCTTCGCAAAATGATGACAGAAAAAAAGATCGCATTATAAAAGATCTTTACACTTTAGTCCGACCAACCCTGAAGAAAACATCCAACCAGTAATTACAAAAAGCTAAAAAAAATTTGGGTCCATGCTAACAACATGGACCCAATATTCTCTTGTCATTCTGGCCCTCCATCCGGTTTAATACGATTTGCTTGCTATCGGAAGGCTGGAACAGAATGACACCAAATTCAAAGCCGGTCAATGACCGGCTTTTTCTATTTATATATTTTGCAAGATGTCGGACTCCAGAATCCGAGGGCTTAGGGTCATTTAGCAATCTTCTTATATGCATCCAATCCACAATCAAGCCATGCGGAAAAATCTGAAGGCTTCGGAGTATACCCTTTTGTTTTTGTAAGTACTTTTTCATCAGGGCTCACAATTGCATATTGTGGTTGGGAAACCGCATTGAAGTTTTCTGACTGGAAAGTAGCCCATTTATCTCCCACCGTAATTATTTTTTTCTCCGCACTGTCTTTTGTAGCATAAGTCATTTGCTGGGTTGCAGGTAAAATCCTTCTTTCATCCACATATAAGGATACTACCACAAAATCATTCTTCATCAATTTGCCAACAATCGGGTCTGTCCACACATTTTCTTCCATTCTTCTGCAGTTCACACAGGCCCATCCCGTGAAATCAATCAGCACCGGTTTATTCAATTTTTTTGCGAGAGCAATCGCTTCATCGTAGTCACGCAATGGTTCAACATTTTTCCTACAATTCACAGGATTATTGTATAAACTATAGCATAAGGGAGGAGGAAATCCACTGATCAGTTTTAGGTTTGCGGATTCAGTATTGGTAACACCTGGAATGAGATAGATCGTAAACGCAGCAAAAATCGCAATGAAAAATATTCTTGTCTTGCTGAATTTTTTAGGCAGGCTGTCATGCGGAAACCGGATTTTCCCCAAGAGGTAGAGAATGATCAGTATCCCAATCAAAATCCAAAACGCAATAAATAATTCTCTTTTCAAAAAGCCCCATTGCTTTACCAGGTCTGCATTCGACAAAAATTTTACTGCCATTGCCAGTTCAAGAAATCCCAACACTACTTTCACTGAAGTGAGCCATCCTCCCGATTTAGGCAGGGAATGAAGCCAGCCCGGAAACAATGCAAATATTGCAAATGGCAGGGCTAGTCCGAAACCGAAGCCTCCCATTCCGAAACTTAATTGCGTTGCACCGCCATTATTAGTCAATGCGCCGGCAAGTAAAGAACCAAGAATAGGACCAGTACAGGAAAAAGAAACGATTGCCAATGTCAATGCCATAAAAAAAATGCCGATCAGACTTCCGGTACCTGATTTTGCATCTACTTTATTTGCAACAGCTCCGGGAAGAGTAATTTCAAAGTATCCAAAAAAAGAAATGGCGAATACTACAAATACTGCAAAGAATGTGAGGTTTAGCCAGATATTGGTTGAGATATTATTGAGTATCTCCGGATCAGTATGATCGAGCAAATGAAATGGAAGGCTCAACAAAATATATATTAGAAATATGCTGCCGCCATAAAAAAGGGCATTTCCCAATCCTTTTTTTCTATCAGCCGATCTCTTTGTAAAGAATGAAACAGTCAGTGGTATCAAAGGAAACACACAGGGAGTCAGCAATGCGATAAAGCCACCCACCAATCCCAATAAGAAAATTTTCCACAAACCTTTTCCTGTAGTTCCGTCATCGCCGCAATTATTGACAGGGTCTTTTAAATCAAGGCTGCTGATCTTTATTCTTGTATTGGAGGTTACTCCGCCTTCCAGAGGAACATTGAAAGAATATGAGTCAGGGTAAAACTCATCTCCTTTTCCATATGCATAGTTAAATGTTCCTAATAAATTGGCCGGAATATTTCCCTTGATTCTGATTGTCGCTATGAATTCTGCCTCTTCTTCATATACTTTGAAATGACCGTTGTCAAATAATTTACTTGAGGTATTTATTGATTTACCTGCTTCTTTGAAATCATGATCATGTTTGATACTGCTATCAGAAAAGGTGATATCTGCCGAGCTAACACCACTGATATCCTGGTTAGGTGCGTATAGCTGCCATCCATTTGACATCTTCGTTTTAAAATGCAACTCGTATATACCCTCACCGATTTTTTTGCTGGTAACTGCCCATGAAAAATCATTGTGGTTCTGCGATCGGGCAGGATAACAAAAAAACAGAAAGGATGCCCAGAAAAAAATAAGAGGTCGAATTGTTTTCATCATGATTACATTCGGGATAAATTCATTTTTCTTCGAACCGGCCATTAGCTATTCTAATAGCCCGGCCTTTAAATGCCGGGCTAATGGAAGAATGGTATTATTTCAAAAAATAAACGAGTTCCCTTTAAGAACCCGTTTTATGCTGAAAATTCCTATAGCATTGCAGACTATCCTCCAATATTTATTTTTATATCTACAGTTGAAGGAGGCAGGCATTTCTGTTCATTACAAACCATGAACTCTACTTTTCCCGCCAGACTTGTCTTCGCATTTCCCTTCAGTTTGACCGTCTGTATAAAATCAACATTTTTCTCGTAATATTTTACATCATGGTTCCAGGCGCTTTCATATTTCTTAAGCTGTTTGCCTACTTCTTTCACCTGGCCATCGAGTGTGAGCAGGGGGTTTTTTGTAAACGTAAAAGAAGTGGGAATCGGGCCTTCCCCACCTGCATCCTGCGCATACAGGTGATAGTCGCCATTGATGGTCGCTTTCATATGAACTTCAAATGTTTTACTATCAATTTTTTTTGTGCTGTACGCCCATTGAACCTGTTTACCAGATTGCGCCATCATGACCTGAAATGAACAAAGCCCCAGAATGAAGAAGAAAATTTTTTTCATAATTATTTATTTCGTCAACAGTAAATAGTCAATGGTGAATTAAAGCCATCTCATTCACTATTCACACTCACTATTGACCACAAAAATATCCTAACTATTGAATAAATACGGTCAAAAATCTGACAATAGATGCTAAGAAAATCTAAAAATTAGCCAATTGAGCCGGGCGGCTTGTAAACTGGGGCTCTTTATGCAAAAAAAGTGTATGGAAAATGATTTTTCCATCCTCATTTCCCAGGGCTTCCGAGGAAGCGCGTTCGGGATGGGGCATCATACCGAATACATTTCTTCTTTTATTACATATTCCTGCAATATTTCTTAGTGAACCATTGGGATTGGAAGAGGGCGTGATATTCCCGTCTGCATCGCAATATTTGTAGATCACCTGTTGGTTTGCCTCCAATTCATCGAGGATTTTTTCATCCGCATAATATCTTCCCTCGCCATGAGCGATGGGAATCATCAGAGATTTTTCTTCAGGCCGCTGCCCCTGCACATAAATATTTTTTCCGATGAATTGCTGGTTGGCATTTCTGAGTAATACTCCTGGCAATAAATGCGACTCACACAAAATCTGGAATCCATTACATACTCCAAATACATTTCCTCCTTTGCCTGCAAACTCGATAACGCTCTGCATCATTGGACTGAATCTGGCAATTGCGCCACAACGCAGGTAATCTCCGTAAGAAAAACCGCCGGGCAGCACAATGCAGTCCTCTGTATTAAACATACTCAGATCGGTATCCTTATGCCAGAGCATGATCACTTCCTGGTTAAGATCATATTTCAAGGCATCATGCATATCACGATCACAATTGGATCCCGGGAAAACAATGACTCCAAATTTCATAATGGAAATTTACAGATACAAAGGTAACAAAGAAGTCCGAAAGTCCGGAGTCCGGAAGGGTGGAGGATATTTAAAAAGCTTTAGGATTCTTGGGACTTTCTATACAAAATAATTATTCAGGATAATAAACAAAAAACACAACCAGTGCAAAACCAGGGGAAAAGTTTTATTAGCAGGATAAAAATATGCAGCCGCATGAAAAGCAGCAAAAGGCAAAGCTGTCACAATCCAGTTTTCATAAGAACCTGCTTTATTGATCAAAATCACAATGACTGCAACAATCATAAAAGCGAGGAGCAGGCTCCAGCTTTTGCGGACATGTATCAGCATTTTATTGAGGTTGTTCTGAACAAAATATCCGCCTATAATAAAAGGAAGGACCAGCAATACAAGTCCTGACACAATCCAAACCGATGCCGGTATTGCAGGTAAAGTAAAGATAATATCCGGCACCAGGTTTTTCCAGTGCAGCTGATGAGTAAAATAAAGTACAAGAATCAAAAAATAATAGGGTGATGTAAAACCTAAAAATCCAATCAGCCATTCCTGTATCCTGAAAGGGCGCATAATAATTAATGCGAACAATACAAGCAATAAAAACGCGATGGCCGGCATATATAACAGGGTAGCAATTCCCGCAAGCAACCCAATATTAAAAATAGAACTCACCGGACGATTATTATTATACAACCCAATCATCCTGTACCAGCACCAGATCATAACCGAATTGATGAGCAGGGGTGCAGAAAAATGATTCCAGTCTTTTAACAGGGAAGTCACAAGAATATATGCCATGCCTGGGAGATAATTCGGCTTTGGAAGAATCTTATGAAAATTACAGATGGTATTAAATAAAGTTGCCTGGGTAAACAGAAGTAAAAAAGTAAGAATTGCGTAAGGAAGAGCAGCCTGATGAAAAATAACGGCTAAAACTTTCAATATAAAATGGTAGAAATAATTGTCTTCCTGATGAAGTACCGGCAAAACGGGATGTAAAAAGATAGAAAACTTCAGCACCAATGCATAGACAAATAAAAGAAGAGCGTTTGCGGAGCTCTTTTGTTTAAAGATACCTATCACCTGTATGGTATTTAAAAATCAATTTTTGCAAAGCAAAGATAATTCCTGTAAAGGCAAGGTATCACAATTTGATTACTGCTGATCTGCTTACCATACCGGGGCATAAAATCGTATCCCTTATCAAGATTTCTTAAGGTAGGATAGCGCGTCAATTTCCCTTCTGGTGAAATGCTCTGATCACAAAGTAACAGCGTCCTGCGTTCATACTGATTGTATAAAAAATGTACTTCACCTCCCGTATTCATGACATGATGAGAAATAGGATTATCTGATTCATCATCATATTGACTTTTTGGTATGACATTCGTCCACTCGAGATTGCCATCTTTGTCGAAGGAAAGTACCAAAATATTTTCTGAATTAAAACGGGTTGCAGGGCCATACCCGTATCGATTCTGATAATATGGATTATAAAGAGGTGAATAATAATCTACCGGACTGAGATAAGGATTATATCCATACATATAATCCCATCGGTTAAAAGTACTACCTCTCGAAGTAGTATATTCAGATTCACTGACCAGTAAAAATCCTCCATCTCTTTCAACAATTATATTTTTAATGAAGAAATCATTAAAAGCCATTTTTATATTTTCCTCAGAGCTTTTGGCCAGGGTGCGTAATTCATCATTAAAAACGGTTACTGTTTCTCTTACTTTACTATCTGTCTGCTTATCCCAAACAACAGTATACAAGCCTTCAATATTTCCCCTTTTTTGTTTATAATAAAAGCCCGTTAAAATAAAACGCTTATTGTTATTATCTATTTTTAATTTGATTTCATCCAATACGCGGTCATTGGTACCAATATCATGGATCGAAAAAGTATCAGAGAGAGGACCCTTTGTAACTATTGCAACCTTGGAAATATAATCTGCGCCTCCGCTGTTTTTTTGAAATTTACCAAAAACCAGTTCTCCCTCATTGTCTAATAAAAAATTAGTAAACATATCATTCCGTTCTTCCATGTTCATGCTGATTCTATGCCTGTCTACAAGTTCAAGTTGATTATTAAACAGAAAAGATGTGAATACATAATTCCTGGGATTCTTACTATTGATCTTAAGAAGCATGATATGCTGCTTGTCCTCACTTACGATAACAGTATAGATTTTGTTGTTAGCAGTAAAGTTGATCTGTGTGGTATCAAGATCGACCGGATCTCCAATTTTTTTTGCCATCCCATCCATTTTTACTGCAGTGCAATGAACAATATTTTTATGCTGGTATTCATAAATCATGTAATAGAAATCACTGTACTGTACAAATTCAACATTGATATATTTCTCGGGCAAAAAACCCATATCCACCCTTTGTTTCAGTTTCATATCATATCCATAGACAGAAACCACACTGGAGCCACGGTTGTTTTTAAATACCAGGATGTTTCCATTGACCTTGCCTATAATATCGAAATTAGTTCTACGGGTGTCGTCTTGTTCGGGGCTGGAATAAGTAATCTGCTGGGCAAATGTTAAAACTGGTAAGGCGAGCAATAATAATGATCCGAAGAGTTTCATAATGGTAAATCCGGGTTTGATTCGATGATTTTACCCGTTGTAATTTAATCAAAAGTACGATCCAATTCTGTTACAAAGATGTAAAAAGAGGCAGTTTACGCAGCTCCGCTAATCCATGCTCGCCTTACTTGTGGATGAAGGGATTGAGTGTAATTATAAAAAAATCCACCGATGAATTCATGTATTTCCATATATCTTTGTGCCAGCGTCAGGAAATACCTGGCGCAATTGTTTGCCATAATGGATTGTCATCCATATTGAATGACCCGCCCTGCATGAAAACAATTATTTAACTTACTCTACCGTGAGCAAACAAATTAATAAAGTAACGCTCGCCAATCTAGTTATTGCGTTAGGTATTATTTATGGAGACATCGGAACTTCCCCTTTATATGTACTGAATGCCATTATTAATGGCAAGATTATTTCCGAAAAACTAATCCTGGGTGCATTATCCTGTATCATCTGGACATTGACTCTTCAGACTTCAGTCAAATATGTCTGGCTTACTTTAAAGGCTGACAATAAGGGAGAAGGCGGAATTTTTTCTTTATATGCACTTGTAAGAAGACAAAGAAGATGGTTGGTCATTCCTGCCATGATCGGAGGCGCAGCATTATTAGCAGACGGAATGATCACCCCTCCAATCTCAGTCACTTCAGCTATTGAAGGTCTGAAACAAATGCCGGCATTGAAAGAAATCACCCAAATGACCATCGTGTATATTGTTTTGGGTATCATGGTGATTTTATTTTTCCTTCAGCAATTCGGAACAGATTCTATTGGAAAATTATTTGGACCGATCATGTTTATCTGGTTCACAATGCTCGCGATATTGGGAGCCTCTCATCTTTTGGATGATCTTTTTATATTCAAAGCATTGAGCCCTCATTATGCCATTGAATTACTGACTACTTACCCGAAAGGATTCTGGATATTGGGTGCCGTATTCCTTTGTACGACGGGAGCCGAAGCATTATATTCCGACCTGGGCCATTGTGGCCGGGGGAATATCCGTATTTCCTGGATATATGTAAAATCCTGCCTCATCCTGAATTACCTCGGCCAGGGTGCATGGCTTCTCGCCAACAATAGCGGAAAGATTTTCGATACTTCGCATAACAGTGTATTTTATAGCATCATGCCTTCCTGGTTCCTGATTCCCGGGATCATCATTGCCACTGCTGCTGCAATAATTGCCAGCCAGGCATTAATCAGCGGCTCATTCACACTTATCAGCGAAAGCATGCGGTTAAATCTCTGGCCAAAATTCCGTATCAGTTATCCCACCGAAGAAAAAGGTCAGTTATATATTCCTGCAATCAACTTCCTTTTATTTATTGGATGTTGTAGTATCACTTTGTATTTCAAAAATTCTTCTCATATGGAAGCGGCTTATGGATTAGCAATCACGCTTTGCATGCTGGCTACTTCCACTTTATTTGCCAATTACCTGATATCCCGAAGAACAGCATCAGGATTGATTTATCTATACCTGGCAGTTTATCTGACCATTGAATTCAGTTTTCTCTTCGCCAACCTGGAAAAATTTGAACATGGAGGTTTTGTTACACTCATTGTAGGTGGAGGTTTATTTTCAGTGATGTATGTCTGGTATCGTTCGCGCAAAATCAAAAACAGGTATGTCGAGTTTGTCCGGATGGAACACTATATACCGCAGATACAGGAACTCAGCAACGACCGAACAGTTGCAAAATTCGCGACACACCTGGTCTATATGACCAGCGCCAATAACCCGAAAGAAATTGAACATAAAATCATTTATTCAATATTGAATAAAAAACCGAAACGCGCTGATATTTACTGGTTCGTACATATCGATACGCTTGATGATCCATATACAGCTGAATATTCCGTGGATCATATTATCCCAAATGATATCATACGAGTGGAATTCAGGTTGGGCTTCCGGATTGAACCAAAGATAAATCTGATGTTCCGAAAAGTGGTGGAAGACCTGGTCAATAACAAAGAAGTCAATATTACCAGTCGTTATGAATCGCTGGAAAGAAATAATGTGGTGGGAGATTTTCAGATTATTGTAATGGAAAAATACCTGAGCCAGGACAATGAACTTCCTTTCTTTGAAAGGGTGATCATGAAATTGTATTTCTGGTTGAAGGAAGTAAGTCTTTCGGAAGAGCGGGGATTCGGCCTCGATCCATCCAATGTAACCATAGAAAAATTCCCGCTGATAGTTTCCCCTCTTCCTGATCTCAATTTAAAACGGGTGCCGGAATACTGAAATGAATGAAAAATATTGAATATTAAGTATAAAATTTATGGTCCTTTTGTATTTAATATTTTAGATTCAGTATTTCAAATTGCATCACATCTTACTTTATATCGTTATTGCAATTATTGCACTAAGTGTGGTTGTTTACTTTGTGCAGGATCGATTTATATTCAGACCCGAAAAGCTCCCCAAAGATTTTACCTATAAATATGATATCCCTTTCAAAGAATTATTTTTTGATATCGAGCCGGGTGTCCGGATCAACGGATTGCATTTTTTCCGTCCCCAGCCTGCCGGGTTGATTCTCTATTTTCATGGCAATACACGAAGCATTAAAGGTTGGGCCAAATATGCACGCGATTTTTATCGGTATAATTATGATGTAGTGTTGGTGGATTATCGGGGATTCGGTAAAAGCACCGGCAAAAGAAGTGAAAAAGAAATGATCAATGATATGCAATTTGTATACAATAACCTGAGTGTTCAATATCCCGAAGATCATATCATTGTTTATGGTAGAAGTATTGGCAGTGGATTTGCCGCAAAAATCGCATCAGATAATAATCCACGTTACCTGATCCTGGATTCGCCCTTTTATAATTTTGGAAAAGTCGTGACAAGATTTCTGCCCTTTCTTCCTGTACGTTTTATTTTGCGTTACCAGTTAAGGACCGACAAATGGATCCTCCATGTCAAATGTCATACTTATATCATTCATGGTACGAGAGACTGGCTGATTCCTATCCGTCAAAGTGAAGAATTACAATCGTTGAACCCGCAGAAAATTACGCTGATCCGTATCCAGGGCGGAGGCCATAATAATCTTCCCTCCTTCCCGGAATATCATAATTTTATCAGAGATATTTTAATCCCCTGACCCCTAAAAGGGATACAATTACATTTGCAATTAAATCATATGGATGAAAAATTCGTTCTCCCCCTTCAGGGGGCCTGGGGGTAAAATATTTTTTCGCTGGATTAAAATAATCCTGCTGATCTATGCTCTCCTGGGAATCGCATTATATTATCTGCAGGATTATATCCTGTTCCACCCCACTCCTATTGAAAAACATAGAAAATATGAATTTGGTTATTCTCATCGCGATATCAATATCCCTTACGATAAAGAGTCAAACCTGAATATCATCCAGTTTACCACGAAGGATGATACTATTGAGAAAGGTGTCGTTTTATATTTTCATGGGAATAGAAAGAATATTGGCTGGTACGCAAAATATTCGCCCAATTTTACAGACAACCATTACGAAGTATGGATGATCGACTATCCCGGATTTGGTAAAAGTACCGGAAAATTCACCGAAAAGCGCTTGTACGATTATGCATTACAGGTATATAAACTCGCAAGATCAAAATATCAATCGAAGGATATTATCATTTACGGAAAAAGTATGGGCACAGGCATTGCAACACAATTGGCATCGATAAGAGATTGCAAATATCTTATTCTTGAAACTCCCTATTATAGTATGACCTCGCTGGTATCTCATTATTTCCCGATCTATCCGGTCAGCAGGATGTTGCATTATCATTTTCCTACCAATGAGTTTATTCAAAAAGTAACAGCGCCCGTAATCATTTTCCAAGGAACCAACGATGGTGTAGTCCCTTATAGCAATGCTGAAAAACTAAAACCATTTTTGAAAACAGGTGATGAATTCGTAACAATTGATAAAGGAAGCCACAATGACCTGAATGATTTTGCAATTTTCAGAGAGAAGATAGATTCGCTGTTGAAGTCGGGTCAGTAAAGACCGAAAGTCCGACTTTACTGATTCATAACAAGATGATCCAATCTCTTTACCTGAGTTAATGGAATAAAATAATGATTATGAGAAATGGGTTTTGCGTCCGAATAAGCATCCAGTGAGTAAAGTTTTTTATTCTGCAGGAAAAAGATCTTGTAACCCATTGGCCGCAGCATTTCATATAATGTAATCCGATCGCCTTTATCCGCAAGCTCGCAAAGCAAGACAGGCAGATGCTTCGCAAGGGTTTTCATCATCGAAGCAAATACCGGTACTTCCAGTCCCTCCACATCACATTTAATAAAATCCAGTCTCGGAAGGTCTAGAAACAAATGATCACCCTGTTCATTTCTTACTTTTTCCGTCTCTACAAACTGTAATCCCGCACTTGATTCTACCACCCGGGCATACCCGAATTTTTTCATTTTGTTCACTTCCGGAATGCCCATCTCCACGAATTCGCCTTTTCCGCCCAATGCCAACTGATAGAGTTTTACATTCTCAATCTTTTTTTTACCGAGCAGATTCTGCAATGTTTTATTAAACTTGCTGACCGGCTCAATAGCAAATACCTGACCTGATTTTCCTGCCAGTCTGCTTAGTTCAAATGTATAATATCCAAGATGAGCCCCGATATCCACACAATAGTTTCCATCCCGGATGATCTCTTTCAAAAAATAAATATCCTGGTAATTGGACCCCAGCCTGCCAGTTTTATATAGTTTTTGAAAGGAAGAAGCCAGGAGCAAAAGGTATTTTCTTTCACCCAATAAACTCAATAAGATTTTTCTTGCACTGCCCATCACCTGAAAAATATTTGGCGCAAAATTATGGGCAGAGCTGTATTCAACACCATGGCTGCCCAAAAAATCATATGTTTAAATAGATTTTTTCCTGCTACACATGAGAGATTGTTCTCCAGGCCGGCCTTTTTCATGCGATATTAGTCTTTAGTCGGAGTCGTGAAAGGTGAAACGTCAATGGTGAAAAATTAATTCTGAGGATCTCTTGAGCTGTGACTTACGATTCAGGTCTAAGGACGCCCGGCTAAGGCCTCACGACTTACTCCCCACTATTCTTCCAGCATCATCTTGGTTTTCCCCACTCTCAATTTATATCCGACTCCAACTTTCAGTGCATAATTCTCTCTATCATGTGAAACAGGAAATCCGAAACAAACGGGATATTTATATTCACGCACGATATCGTGAATAATTTCATATGCAGTTTTTCCAAACGGTCTTTCAGTATCCTTGTTTTCGGTAAAACCGCCGATAATCAATCCGGCAAGCTTACTTAATTTACCTGAACGTCTGAGCTGATACAACATCCGGTCGATATTATAAAGATATTCTCCCACATCTTCGAGAAATAAAATTTTTCCCTTGGTCTTGATATCAGAAGATGTTCCGACAAGATGCGCAATCAGGCTGAGATTACCTCCCACCAATTCCCCGATCGCTTCTCCTTTCCTGTTAAATTCATGAACCGGAGATTGATATTTTATTTTATGTCCCTCCAATGCTTTTTTCAGAGATAAAACAAACCGATTTTGGTTTTCTTCGTTCCGAAATGCTGATGCCATCGGTGCATGAAGCGTGGCAATATTGTAATTGGAATAGATATGCGAATGCAGAATAGTGATATCACTGAAACCAATAATCCATTTAGGGTTTTTTTTGAATTTTTTAAAACTGATCTCTTCAATGATGCGTCCGGTGCCATAGCCGCCTCTTGCGCAGAATACTGCTTTAATATCATCATCATCGAGCATCGACTGGAAATCATTTAGTCTTTCTTTGTCTGTGCCCGAAAAACAATTTCCTGTATCGGTTCCCAATGTTTTTCCAATCTTTACCTGGTAACCCCAATCCTGGAAAGTTTGAATCGCGCTCTCTGTTTTTTCCGGGGAAATATAACCCGCCGGACAAACGACGCCAATCGTATCACCGGGCAAAAGATATGGGGGAATTTTCACCATCGCTCATTTGATTTTAGTTACAATGATAATTCCTGTCGACCAGTTCATATTAGTCAGCCTGATATCGGTCCTCGTATCCAGCCAGCCTAAAAGTCTTGTCACATTTTCTTCATGTCCTTCCGGCCAATTGGGTTGTGGCAACATATCATCAATAATATAAAAGCCGCCTTTTTCCAGCAAATTAAATGTTTCTTCTGCTTTTTCGTATTTACCTGGCCAGGCATCGGCAAAGATCAGATCAAATTTCAAGTCCTGGTTTTTCTCAATCCATTTATTTCCATCCTCACAAATGATGGTCACCCTTGGATCTTTTCCGAAATATTTTCCGGCGATTGAAATATAATCTTCATTGTTGTCAATAGTGATCACTGTTGATCCGCTGTCCATCGCTTCCACAATCCAGGAAAGCGAAAGCCCGGTTCCTGTTCCCAGTTCCAAAAATTTTCCATTAGGTTTCGATGCCACCAGGGTTCGCAAAAGTGATCCGGTCTGCAGATCGGAAGGCATAGAGAATTTTATTTTTTCTGATTCAGATCTTATTGCAGGAAAATTTCCGGGTACACGAATATCATTGTCATTCATGGCGCTAAATTTCTTTTAGGTTGATCTGCCCCTGCTTCACTTCCAGCCGGTGTTTAACTCCGCATTTCAATGCGTAATTATCTTTTTGATGTCCTACGGGAAAATCAAAGCAAACAGGATAACTATAATCTTTTACTTTTTCCCAGACGATATCGTACAATGTCCGCCCGAATTCTTCTCCCGGATCATCGGGTTTTATATTGAAACCACCAATGATAAGTGCTGATAGTTTATCCAGTTTATTCGTTCTTTTCAGGTTCCAGAACATGCGGTCGATGCTATACAAATATTCACCGGTATCTTCCACAAATAAAATCTTGCCTTTGGTGAGAATATCTGATTTTGTGCCGGCCAATGTTTCAATGGTTTTGAGATTGCCGCCGATTAAAATGCCTTCTGCAATTCCATCGCGACCGTTATTAAGTGGTGTTGCGGCATATTCCATTTTTTCTCCCGACAATGCTTTTTTTATAGAAAGAATTGTTTCAATTTGAATAGGTTCAGCCCTGGTCCAGTCTTCGGGAAAGCTATTACACATTTTGGAGTGAAGTGAAGCGATTCCCAAATTCCGGTTCAGGTGACAATGAATGACAGTAGCATCGCTGAATCCGATGATCCATTTTGGATTTGATTTAAATATTTTGAAATCCAACTGATCGATGATGCGAACCGAGCCATATCCGCCACGGGCGCAGAGAATGGCGTTGATGGAAGGGTCATCCAGCATTTGCTGAAAATCTTTAGCTCTTTCTTCGTCGGTGCCGCCGAAACTGAAATCTTTTTTACCAACAGTATCGCCTACCCGTATTTTAAAACCCCAGCTTTCTATCTCCTGCATGGCCGGCTGAATTTCTTCGAGAGTGATATTGCCCGCCGGACAGGTAATGCCAATCACGTCTCCATTCTTCAAATAAGGAGGGAGGTGAGGATTTTTATTATCGTCGTTCAAAAAACCTGAAAAAGGAAGGACAGCTCCTGTAGCCAATACAGATGATAAAAACTTTTTTCGGTTCATGAATTAAAGTTAGAAGTTTTCAGATTACTTATAGAGGTTTCACGCAAAGGAGCGCCATGACGCGGAGAGTCGTTGCGCCTTTGAGGAACTTAGCGTCTTTGTGTGAAATTAAACAGAGATCAGCACATTTTGCCAGTGCTGGGGATTGCGGTATTTTTGCAATCCTCCCGGTAGATATTCCAGCCGAATAGAAATACAATTGTACAAGTGAGTGACACAACCGAAGCTGATCAGGGAACGATAGCCGGGACCAAAAGAAGACAAGAAATGAAAGATTACAAAAGAATATTAGTTACTGCTGCCCTTCCATATGCCAACGGCCCGATCCATATCGGACACCTGGCAGGTTGCTATCTTCCTGCGGATATATATACACGTTACCAGAGAGCTCAAAAAAGAGATATCCGTTTTGTAGGTGGAAGTGACGAGCATGGGGTACCGATCACGATCCGGGCGATGAAGGAAGGTATTAGCCCGCAACAGGTCGTTGATAAATATCATGCTTTGATCAAAGAGAGTCTGGAGCAAATGAATATTTCATTTGATATCTATTCCAGAACATCGAATAAAGTACATCATGATACTGCATCTGCATTCTTTAAAAAATTATATGATGACGGGTTATTCGAAGAAAAAGAAACGGAACAATATTATGATGAAAAAACAAAAACCTTTTTAGCCGACCGTTATATCACCGGCGAATGCCCGATTTGCGGCAACCCGAATGCATACGGGGATCAGTGTGAACGATGCGGATCTTCATTGAGCCCGGAACAACTAATCAATCCAAAAAGCACATTGAGCGATGCAGTGCCTGTAAAAAAGAAAACCAGGCACTGGTATTTTCCACTGCAGAATTATGAAAACTGGTTAAAAGAATGGATACTCGAAGGACATAAGGAATGGAAAAATAACGTATATGGTCAGTGTAAAAGCTGGCTCGACAGCGGACTTCAAAGCAGGGCCATGACGAGAGACAGTAATTGGGGAATAAAAGTTCCTTTACCGAATACTGAAGGAAAGGTTTTATATGTATGGTTCGATGCGCCGATCGGGTATATCTCGGCAACAAAAGAACTGACAGATCAATGGGCAGATTATTGGTGCAGGGAAGATACCAAGCTTGTCCATTTTATCGGAAAAGATAATATTGTATTTCATTGCATCATTTTTCCGGCAATGCTGAAAGCGCATGGAAATTTTGTGTTGCCAGATAATGTGCCGGCTAATGAATTTCTGAATATCGAAGGAGACAAGGTTTCCACCAGCCGGAACTGGGCAGTGTGGGTCCATGAATACGTAAAAGATTTTCCGGGATGTGAAGACGTCTTACGGTATGTACTATGCGCTAATGCACCGGAAACAAAAGATAATGATTTCACCTGGAAGGATTTCCAGGACAGGAATAATAGTGAACTGGTTGCTATTTTCGGAAATTTCGTCAACAGGGGCATGGTATTGATGCATAAATTATGCAATGGGAAAGTACCTCCATTGCATCAGGATCTGCTGGATGATTTTGATAAAGGAATCATTCAGGAGATTGAAGGAATCAAAACAAAAGTGGAGTACCTGATTGAGCAATATAAATTCAGGGAAGCATTGTATGAAGTGATAGACCTGGCCAGGAAGGGGAATAAATATTTGCAGGAAAAAGAACCGTGGAAAAAAGCTGCTCCAAATCCGGCAGAGACAAGCCAGGAAAATCAGAAACAGATAGACAACTGTCTCCATCTTTGTTTACAGTTAACGGCCAATCTCGCTATTCTGATCAATCCCTTCCTTCCGGCCACCGCAAAAAAAATGCTTCACCTGATGAAAGTGGTGGATAAAATGCTGGATTGGGAAAATGCGGGCAAATTGAAATTACTGAGTATAGGGTACAGCCTGAGGGCTCCGGAATTGTTGTTCAGGAAAATCGAAGATGCTGAGATCAGCGCGCAGGTAGAGAAATTAAGAGCGGGGAGTCTGAAGTCTGAAGTCCGAAGTGCGAAGTCAGAGATCAGAAGTCAGACCTCAGACTTCAAACCTCAGACTTCAAACACAAAGGCGCAAATCCAATACGATGACTTCGCCAAACTGGACCTGAAAGTAGGAACCATTCTCTCGGCGGAGAAAGTCGAAAAAGCAGATAAATTACTGAAGCTTGAAATAGACCTGGGATATGAAAAGCGCATAGTGGTTTCCGGTATAGCCTTGCACTTTAAGCCGGAAGAAATCAAAGGAAAACAGGTGATCGTCGTTGCAAATCTTTCTCCCCGTAAAATGAAAGGGATTGAAAGCAATGGTATGATCCTGATGGCAGAAGATAAGGACGGAAAACTGATTTTTGTAAATCCTGATCAGTCAGTTCAAAGCGGGTCGTCCGTGTCCTGAAAAATCTGAATTTTTAATCTGAAAAAGTTTAAGTCATGGCACAAAAAATCGGATTTATTGGCCTCGGCAATCTGGGAGCTCCAATAGCAATCAACTTAGTAGAAAGTGGTCACGGGCTATACGTTTATAATCGAACCAGATCCAAAACTCTGCCATTGGCAGATAAGGGAGCGATCGTTTGTGAAAATATTACAGATCTGGCAAAAGAGTGTGCTGTAGTTTTTACTATGGTTGCCGATGATGCAGCATTGAAAAATATCTGTGAAGGAGAAAAAGGATTATTGAAAAATCTTTTGCCCGGGTCCCTTCATATATCGATGAGCACAATTCTCCCGCAAACCGCTAAAGAGCTGGCGGCGCAGCATCAGCAACAGTCGCAGCAATTTCTTGCAGCTCCTGTTTTTGGAAGGCCCGAAGCAGCCGTGATAAAGAAATTGAATTTTGTTATCAGCGGTGAAGAGAAGATAAGAAAACAGGCAGAACCTTTATTGAAAGATGCAGGAGCTGCGGGCATTTGGGATTTCGGAGAAAATATTACTGCTGCCAATACCGTAAAACTTTGCGGTAATTTTTTAATTGCTGCAGCTATCGAAGCCATCGGAGAAAGCATTTCATTAGCAGAAAAGAGTGGTGTGAATGCCCAACAAATGTGGAATATGTTTTCGCAAACATTATTCAATGCTCCGATTTATCATAACTACAGCAATATTGTGATCCAGCGAAAATTCGAACCAGCTGCTTTTACGGCAAAACTTGGATTGAAAGATCTGAACCTGGTATTACAACAGGCTGCTGCAATCGATACATTCATGCCATTGGCTGCATTGCTGAAAGAAAATATGCAACAGCTGGTTGCCAGTGGAAAAGATCAGATTGACTGGAGCGCTATTTCAATGGTAGCGGGGATGAAATAAAATTGTTTCTCACGGATTCTGCAGATGGCACAGATTGCAATTAATTCTCAAAGATCGCTCTGATTGGTATGAATAATACCAATGGATCTGAATGAAATCACATACAAAATCAGTGGAGCAATCTTTAAAGTACATTATACCTTTGGCCCGGGATTGCTTGAAAGTGTGTATCAAACCGCTCTTTCATATGAATTTTTAGAACAAGGATTTTATATTCAAACTCAGTTAGGCGTTCCGGTTCATTACAATAATATAAAACTGGAATTGGGTTTCAGAATTGATATACTTGTCGAAAATATTATTATTATTGAGATTAAATCGGTGGATATTTTGCATGATGTTCACAAAAAAACAATTACTCACTTATCTGAAACTGACTGGGAAAAAACTAGGAATATTGGTAAACTTTAATGTCGCATCTTTGGTTGATAAGGAAAGTTTAATCCGTATCATCAACTAACCTAACTCTTATATCTGTGCCAGTCCGTAAAATCTGTGAGAAATAATACTTCTATATGAAAAGAATCATTAAAAAAATTGCTGTCTTAGGAAGTGGAGTCATGGGATCAAGAATCGCCTGTCATTTTGCAGGTGTCGGTATCCCGGTTTTATTGTTGGATATAGCTCCGACATCTCTTTCAGATGCGGAAAAAGCAAAGAATCTTTCTCTGGATCATCCTGCTGTAAAGAACAGGATCGTGAATGAAGCTTTGGCTGCAGCCATCAAGTCGAACCCCTCCCCTGTTTACACCAAAGATGTAATTAAAAAAATCACGACGGGCAATTTCACGGATAATATGAAAGATATTGCAGGCAGCGATTGGGTGATTGAAGTAGTATTGGAAAGGCTTGATATCAAGCAATCGGTTTTTAATGAAGTAGAAAAATACCGGAAGCCGGGAACATTAGTCACATCGAATACTTCAGGAATCCCGATTCACCTGATGGCAGAAGGAAGAAGCGATGATTTCAAAAAACATTTTTGTGGCACGCATTTCTTCAATCCTCCACGTTATCTCCGATTACTCGAAATTATTCCGACACCTTATACAGATTCTGAAATCATCAATTTCCTTTTGCATTTTGGAGATTTATACCTGGGCAAGACAACCGTTTTATGTAAAGACACTCCTGCGTTCATTGCAAATCGTATCGGCGTATTCGGGATCATGGCCATATTCGGACTGGTTGAGAAAATGGGATTGACGATTGATGAAGTAGATTCATTGACGGGTCCGATCATTGGGCGCCCAAAGTCTGCAACATTTCGCACTGCCGATGTTGTAGGAATTGATACACTGGTGAGAGTTGCAAAAGGAGTATATGATAATTGTCCGAATGATGAAGCAAGAAATACTTTTATTATCCCGGCATGGCTGGAAAAAATGGTGACGAATAACTGGCTTGGAGATAAAACCGGGCAGGGGTTTTTCTCCAAGAAAAAAGGGCCGAAAGGAGAAAGAGAAATTTATTCACTGGATTTAAAAACTTTTGAATATAAACCAAGAGGAAAATCAAAATTCGCAACAGTAGAAACTGCCAAATCAATCGATGATTTAAGCCTGAGATTAAAAGCTCTGGTTCAGGGAACCGATAAGGCAGGCGAATTTTATCGTCATTTTCATTATGGTTTGTTTTCGTATATATCTCACCGTATCCCCGAGATCAGTGATGAAACCTATCGTGTTGATGAAGCGATGATGGCAGGTTTTGGCTGGGAGATCGGAGCTTTCGAAAGCTGGGATACACTGGGTGTAGAAGCCACGACGAAAAAAATGAAGGAGGCGGGATATACAGTGGCAAAATGGGTGGATGAAATGCTTGCAAAGGGGATAAAATCATTTTATAAAATTGAAAACGGAAAGAAACTGTCGTATTCGCCAGTCAGTGGTTCTTATTCCCCCTCTTCCGGGGAAGGGCAGGAGGAAGCATTCATCGTCATGAAAAATTTCTCCAACCAGACGATATGGAAGAACAGTGCCTGTCATTTATATCATTTGGGAGATGATGTACTCGGACTTGAATGGTACACCAAGCTGGGGACAATCGGTGGTGAAGTGATTGAAGGTTTACAAAAATCCATCGGCATTGCCGAAGAAAAATATAAAGGATTGGTGATCGCCAATGATGGGCAGAATTTTTCTGCAGGCGCAAATGTCGGGATGATTTTCATGTTCGCCATTGAACAGGAATATGATGAATTGAATATGGCAATCAAACTTTTTCAGGATACCATGATGCGGGCGAGATATTCTGCAGTGCCTGTCGTTACAGCTCCCCACGGGCTTGCACTGGGCGGTGCATGCGAGTTGAGTCTTCATGCTGATAAAGTGGTTGCTGCTGCTGAATCCTATATTGGCCTGGTGGAACTGGGAGTTGGATTAATTCCCGGAGGAGGAGGCACAAAAGAATTTACAGTAAGAGCTGCGGACGAAATGCATGAAGATGAACCTGAGAATATCACTTTAAAAAATCGTTTCCTCACTATTGCAACAGCAAAAGTATCTACTTCCGCATTTGAAGCATTTGATCTGGGAATCCTGAGAAAAGGAAGAGATATTGTCAGTATCAATACAGGCAGAAGAATTGCTGAAGCAAAGGAAGCGGTCATTGAAATATATAATGATGGATATGTGATGCCTGTGCAACGTAAAGATGTAAAAGTCCTGGGCCGTTCCGCGCTCGGCGCATTGTATGCAGGCATCAATGGGATGTGGCGCGCCAATTATGCCACTGATCATGATGTAAAAGTTGCTAAGAAGCTCGCTTATGTCATGTGCGGTGGCGATCTGACTGAACCAAGTTTTGTCAGCGAACAATATATTCTTGATCTTGAAAGAGAAGCATTCTTATCACTTTGCGGAGAAAAGAAGACTCTGGAAAGAATACAAAGTGTACTTCAGGGAGGCAAGCCAATCAGAAATTAGGATCAGGCATTTTTCCGCTCTCATCGTCAGACCGGGCGATCAGACGAGAAATCAGACCGGATCTGAGGGTCTCCGTCTGACCGTTATTTGATTTTATGAATATATTTCATTGGCTTATTGCAGATGAGAGGATTCAAAAATTACTCTAAAAATTTCGGGTAACCCGTCGTCAGACCGGGCGGTCAGACGAGAAATCAAACCGGGCCTGAGGGTCTCCGTCTGACCGGTATTTGATTGTATTAATATATTTCATTGCCTTATTGCAGATGAGCGGATTCAAAATTACTCTAAAAATTTCGGGTAACCCGTCGTCAGACCGGGCGGTCAGACGAGAAATCAAACCGGGCCTGACGGTCTTCGTCTGACCGGTAATATATCAACCCTTTCTTCTTTCTTTTCAAAGTGTAAAAACCTTTTTAAAAAAGTGAAAAGCACTTTATCTTCAAAAAAATAAAAAATATATTTAAATAAAAATCGTCAGACCGGGCGGTCAGACGAGGAGCAAACCCGGTCTGACGGGACACCGTCTGACCGCCAAACATCCAATGAAATTCATACCAGAAAATATTTACCATATCTATAATGAAGGGAATAATAAACAAGTTATTTTTAATTGTCATGATGATTATATCACTTTTATAAAAAAAATCAGGACCTTTCTTCTCCCACATCTCGATTTTATTGCTTATTGCCTGATGCCAAATCATTTTCATTTTCTTGTACATACTGATGACAGATGTAATATCCTTATAAAACAAGGTGATTTAACAATCGATCCCCCAACAAATGGGATCAGAAAATTACTCAGTAATTATGCCAGAATATTCAATGAAAGATATCATCGATCTGGTTCTCTATTCAGGCAAAAAACAAAGGCAAAATGTTTGTCTGACAAAACTGGATTTACAATTGCCTTAGAAGTGAATGATTATTGTTTTAACTGCTTCAACTATATTCATCAGAATCCTTATAAGGCAGGGCTGGTATCCTTCCTGGAAGATTGGGAATATTCTTCCTTTAACGATTATGCAGGTTTAAGAAATGGTACAATCTGCAATAAGCAATTGGCGATTGATCATTGTTCATTTAATATTAATACTTTTAAGAAAGAATCATATTTTCCTATCTCAAATGATTGGGTTCCGAGAATATTCTAGAAACTCTGGATATTTCTTCGTCAGACCCAGACGGTCAGACGAAGAAGCAAATTATGGGAGAATCCGAACTTAACAAACAATCTCATCAGCTGACTATCCATTCCGTTTTCTATTTCTACGGAGATGCGGCAACGAATGAATTATCCCGGATAATCGCAGAGGACATCGCCAATCATTGGAATGAGCCAAAAGCCAGGATCGAAATAAAAAAAGAATGGTATGATATCAGGTTTGATATCGAAGGCATTTTCTCACCTGAACTTCAGCCCGAAACAGTTTGGTACAATACAAATCCCCGTTTTAATTTTTTCAGGATAGAAGAGTTTTCTATCAACCATATTTCTTTCGTAGATGGATTGAAATGCAATACCGGTTATTTCAAACTGGATAACCTCCTCAATAATTCAACGACAGCTGCTCACGAATATGGACATACGCTGGGGCTGGATCATCCAAAAGAACTGGATATCCGGGGAAAAGGGCAACCAGGTATCATGTATCCCCGTGGCACCATCTGTGATCCCATTTTTCAGTACGATGTAATGGCGGCCCCTCTTCAACCCGGAGGAACTCTCAATCCCTACACGAGAAAGGTATTGCAAAGCGATATCGAGGCGCTTCGACTGCATCGACTCCCCTTCGGAAAAGACGGGCTGGCCATTATCGGAGATTTTTCCAGTATCTATCACGAAAAATATTTACCAATCATATAACTTTTCTTTCCCTTTCTAATTTCTATTTTTATCTTACTAACTTAATGGCTAATTGAACCACATGTGAAAACAATCCTCGAACTCAGTCATATCACAAAATTCTACGGCAGGATCAGGGCATTGAAAGAAGTTAGTTTCAATGTACCTGAAGGATCCGTCTTTGGCATATTGGGACCAAATGGTAGCGGAAAAACAACGCTGCTCGGAATTGTCACCGATGTATTGAAAGCAACTGATGGGAAATATTCCTGGTTCGGTGAAGCGGCGTCAAAAAAATCGCGACAACAAATCGGCACCTTACTCGAAACTCCCAATTTTTATCATTATCTCTCCGGTGAAAGAAATCTTCAGATTGCTGCAGCTATCAAGGAGAGAGGAGAGCAGGATATTCCCCGGGTACTCGAACTGGTAAGACTAACCGAACGCAAAAAATCCAGGTTCAGCACTTATTCCCTGGGAATGAAACAAAGATTAGCAATCGCTTCCTGTTTGCTGGGTAATCCGCCCGTACTTGTCTTTGATGAACCAACCAATGGACTTGATCCTGCAGGTATCGCCGAAATCAGACAGCTGATCCGACTATTGGCAAAAGAAGGTAAAACTATTGTTCTGGCAAGTCATCTGCTGGATGAAGTAGAAAAAGTTTGTACCCATGTAGCCATTTTACAAAAAGGCGAATTGATTACTGCCGGAAATGTAAATGAAGTATTGGTAAATGAAGAACTGGTAGAGATAAGCGCCTCCAACCTTGAAAAATTGCAGCAAATTATTTCGGTCTTGCATGGAGTAAAACAGGTAAAGAGATATGAAAATATACTTCAGGTTTTTTTTGATAATGGAACCATCGGACTGGATCAAATCAATCAATATTGTTTTGAAAACGGAATCGTATTGAGTCATTTGAACCTGAGGAAAAGAAGCCTCGAATCAAAATTTATCGAGCTCACTAACAACGTAAGCAGCTAAATGAAAAATATAGCCAGGACATTGAGAATTGAGTGGATGAAAGTAAAAAATTATAAAACTTTCTGGATATTACTCGTACTCTGTATCGTGAGTATTCCTTCATTTAATTATACGGTTTTTGATCTTATGGACAATAGTTTCCCGAAAATGAGAGGCAAAAGTATATTTGGCAGTCCTTTTGCTTTTCCGGACGCATGGCAGACTATTACCTGGAATTCCAGTCTGCTTTTCATTATACCAGCTATTCTAATCATTACATTAAGCACGAACGAATTTACCTACAGAACACACCGGCAAAATATTATAGATGGATGGAGCAGGACTCAGTTTATCTACATCAAACTTTTTGAAATATTCTTATTGTCGATTGTAACGACAATCATCGTTTTTTTCACTGCTCTTTTTTTCGGATCGGTTCTCAATAAAATACCAGAGAATACACGATTGCTCTCCGACTCCCGGTTTATTTTTTTCTTTTTTATAGAAATGATTTCTTATTCCACGATTGCTTTTTTGTTAAGCGTATTCATCAAAAGAGCAGGCCTGACCATGGGAATATTTTTTGTGTATATGGTAATGGAGCAATTCGTGGTTAGCCTTATGCGAAATAAATATGGTATGAATTGGGTGGATTACCTGCCTGAAGAAGTTACTGATAGATTAATCCCGCAACCTTATGCGCAGAAAATTCTGAGTAATTCTTCCTGGAACAAAAACTGGGAACATCATATTCCCATATACATAACTATCGCTGCAGCTTATCTTGCGATTTATTGCATTATAACCATCTGGCGATTCAGAAAAGCTGACCTGTAAAACCGATCTTCATGAAACTGGTACAGAAAATAATTATTACAACTGTTTTTAATTTTTTGTTTTTATCGGCCTTCTCTCAAAATATTCAAACTGCAATTAAAATTCAGGCGATGGATATGGCCAGGGCGCTGATCAAAAACGACTTTAACACATTCGTTGAATTTATGCATCCGAAAATTATTGCATATGCTGGTGGAAAAGAAAAACTAAAAAAGAATATGGATTCTGCCAGTCAGGCAATGGTTCAATTCGGAGTAGAATTCAAAAAAATAATCATTGGTGATCCCGGACCGATTGTTTCATTCCAGGATCAATTGCAATGTGTCGTTCCGCAAACAACAACACTTCAGACTTTGCTGGGACAAATTGAAGCGGAGACATCCCTTCTTGCCATTTCACCTGATAAGGGAAAAAAATGGTATTTTATTGATACCAATGTTTACAAAGCCGATAAACTAAAAAAAATATTGCCGGATTTGAGTACTGCACTGGTGATACCTCCCCAAAAGGAGCCAAAATTTACTCCGAAGCAATAAAATATTGTACCCTTTCTGAAATTCCTCTTTACCTTTAGAGACACAGGAATTTTTATACCATTAATCGTGGATCTATTATGAAAAAATCAATCTTATCTTTTTTTATTCTTTTCAGCACAGGTTTTGTTTTTGCACAACCCCGACTGCCCAATGGATATTATTGGCAGAAACTTGATAACGGCCTGGAAGTAGTGGTGATCGAAAACAGTAAAGTGCCGCTTGCAACTATTGAAATTGCAGTGAAAAATGGCGCTTATACCGAAGGTCCTGAATATAGCGGTCTTTCTCACATGTTCGAACACATGTTTTTCAAAGCAAACAGGGACTACCCGGATCAGGAAAAATTTTTAAAAAGAACCCAGGAGCTCGGAGCTTTCTGGAACGGAACAACGGCAGAAGAAAGGGTGAATTATTTTTTTACGTTCGACAAGGATAGTCTTGAAGCCGGTTTGAAATTCATGAGTTCAGCCATCCGCTATCCGAATTTTGATACCGCCGAAATGAGAAAAGAAAGGCCTGTTGTGGATGGCGAATTTCAGAGAGCAGAAAGTGATCCCGGATTTCAACTATGGTTCGAATGCCAGAAGAAATTATGGGGAGATCTCATCACTCGGAAAAATCCGATTGGCATTCATGAAGTCATCAATACCGCCACTCCTGAAAAAATGATGATCATCAAAGGAAAATATTATCACCCCAACAATTCCATACTCGTGATTTGCGGGGATGTCAAGCATGATCAGGCATTTGCATATGCAAAAAATATTTTCGGCGACTGGCCAAGCAGCGGTTTCGATCCGATTCAGAAATATCCTATTCCAGATTTTGCTCCGCTGAAGGGGACACAGTATTTTGTGAAAGAATCTTCGATAGCGCAAACACCTTATATAATGTATTGGTGGGAGGGTCCCGACTATCGTCACGATTCTGCTGCAACAATCGCTGCCGATGTTTTCTCAACCATCCTGGGAATGAATTCATCCAAATGGCAGCAGGCGCTTGTCGACAAAGGATTGGCAACCTTTGCATCGGTCAGTTATCAGACATGTAAATATGTTGGTCCCATCAGTATCATCATCATTCCGAATCCTAATAAATTAAAGGAGTGTAATGATGAAGTGATAAAGCAGATAAAAATGTGGAGTGATAAGGATTATTTTACGGATGAACAGCTGGAGAACGCAAAACAAATCAGGAGAAGAAATGATATTCGAAATAAAGAGAAACCATCCTCTCTTCCCAGTCAGCTCACTTTTCAATGGTGCAGCACTTCCTTGGATTATTATACAGATTATATTGATAATTGCCTGAAGGTAACAAGAGCGGATATTCAAAATTATATTTCAAAATACATTAGTGGCAAACCCTATGTGGCAGGAATGATCATCAATCCTGAAATGAACAAGGCATTCCATGCATCGGCAAATTTTAAACCGGGTTTTTAAATCTTAAACTTTGAATCATGCAACAAATTCATTCAATCATAAAATACAGCCTTTTCACGATTGCTTTATCGGGATCCATTTTATTAGCATCTGCTCAAAATAATCAGGCATATGAATTGACCATTAACGGAGTAAAAGTGATTGTGCAGCCGAGTGGAAATGAAATTGTAGAAATCCAAACTATTATTAAAGGCGGGGTTCAGAATTATCCTGCCGATAAAGCCGGTATTGAAAGCGTGGCCATGAATGCATTGACAGAATGCGGAACAACAAAAGATGATAAGAATAGTTTTAAAGACAAACTGGATAAGGTTAGCGCCCAGGTTTATGGAAATACAGCGATGGATTACGCAACATTTACCATGAATTGTATCAAAAGCGATTTTGAAACCGTGTGGCCATTATATGTGGATGCATTGACAAGCCCTCTTTTTGACAAAAAAGAATTTGACAGGATCAAACAGGATGCAATCAATCTCCTGAAATCGCAGTCATCCGATCCCGACTATTCCATTTCTAAAATGGCAAGAGAAATTGCTTTTGCAGGAAAAAATTATGCAAAAACACCTGAAGGATCCGAAGCCACTGTTTCAAAACTGACAGCAGACGAAACAAAAGCATATTATAAATCCATTCTCACCCGGGCGAGATTATTGATAGTGGTTGTAGGTGAAATAGATCGTTCCGTATTGGAACAAAAAATACAATCCATGCTGGCCCTTATCCCCGCCGGAAATCCTTTTACTTTGAAAAGAGAAGTCTATACGCCAACGCAAAATTCTTTCAAATCGCAGAAAAAGGATCTTGCAACAAATTATATACAGGGGGTTACCAGTGCGCCACAGGGAGGCACACCCGATTTCAATGCGTTCGCGCTTGCATCCAGGATATTCTATGATCGACATTTTCTCGAAATCCGAACTAATAACGGATTATCATATGCACCGTATGTTTATTTAGACGGCGGCCTTTCATCTTCATTTAATATCGACGTATCGACAACACAGCCGAATAAATATATTGGCGTATTGACGAAACTGATCGACAAAACGAAAAAAGAAGGTTTTAAGGAAGATGAAGTGAAAAATATGAAAACTACTTACCTGACCGGTTTTTTTTATAAGCAGGAAACCAACAGCGCTCAGGCCTCTTCTTTTGCTTCTAATGAAATTTTACAAAATAATTGGCGCAGATCACTCACTATTAATGATGATATTAAAAAGGTTTCTGTGAGTGATGTAAATAAAGCTTTCAATAAATATATGACCCATGTCACCTGGGTTTACCAGGGAGATCCCGCTAAAGTGAGCGCTGAACTTTATACAAAGGGTAAGGCAGAAAAATTGCCTTCGTCCAAATTAAGTAGCGAAAATAAAAATTAATCACAGGTATGATATTTCAAAGCAAATTCTGAACTCAATTTTCGCAGTAGGTTGCATGGTATTATACCTTCCGCCTGTGGCGGGATTCGACTAAGCATTTTGCTTCAGTTCGTTCCCAAAAAGCAAGTCTCGCTAATAAAGTTTGCCTGATTGATTTTGGGTTTATCTGCCCGAAAAAGATATATATAAAATCACTTAGTTTTTTTTGGGATGAGCTGTTGCAAAGCGGCTTCAATACTTGGATATAAAAACTGGAATCCTTCATTACGGATTTTTTCTGAGCTGATATTATTGCTTTTCAGTACTTCTATACTCATCTCTCCCAATAAGACTTTCAATACCCAGGAAGGGATATAAAAAGTGATAAAGAATTTCCCCTTTATTTTCTTTGCAAGTCCCATAGAAAAACTTTTGTTGTCAATCGGACGTGGAGCTACTGCGTTGTAAGCACCATTCCATTTTTCATTTTCAATAGCCGCCAGGTAAATCCTGCAAAGATCATCAATATGTATCCAGCTCAATATTTGTTTACCGCTACCCAGAATCGGGCAGATCCCAAAGCGGATTGGTTTTTTAAATGATGGAAACGCGCCTCCTTGATTGCTTAATACAATTCCTGTTCTGATTTTTACCGATCGGATATTCATCCCCGTTACAGGTTCAATGCTTTCTTCCCATAAACGACAGGTTTCTCCGAGAAAAGTTTGGTCAGGAGGATCGGTTTCTGTCCTTTTAATTTCTTCTGCAGAAGCCGGATGATACCATCCAATAGCAGAAGCACTGATGACTGCTCTTACTTTGTTGGGAATTTCCTGCAGGGATTTCACAAGCAGCCCGCTGCTTCGTACCCGGCTCTCCAGGATTTCTTTCTTTCTTTTTTTTGTCCATCGTTTATCTGCTACTCCGGCACCAGCAAGATGAAGGATAAAATCTGCTTTTTGAATTGCATCTGTATCGATCCGTTGTTTACGGATATCCCATGAGGAGATAGATAAACCTGAACTACCGGGTGATAATTTTTTACCAGCTGTCCGTTTACTGCGTGTAAGCACGATGATATCATATCCTTTTTCGATCAGCAATTGACTCATCGCTTTGCCTATTAAACCGGTTCCGCCTGTAATAAGAACAGTAGCCATGAAGACTTTGATTATAAATTAAAATTAAAACAATTGTCTTACTACTTTTCGTCGGACCATAATCCGTCAGACCGCGCCGTCTGTCGGGAACAACCATCTCACAATTTTTCGTCAGACCGGATGGTCAGACGAGACTGAGTTAATTGCAATGGTCTGACAGGGTGGTCAGACGAGACTGAGTTAATTGCAACGGTCTGACAAGGTGGTCAGACGAGACTGAGTTAATTGCAATGGTCTGACAAGGTGGTCAGACGAGACTGAGTTAATTGCAATGGTCTGACAGGGTGGTCAGACCAGACCGAGTTAGTTGCAATGGTCTGTCGGGGAAATCAAGCCTCTCACTGTTTTTCGTCAGACCAGTTATTGAATCGAGACCTTCAGACGGGGCGGTCTGAGGGGACAGTCTGACGGAAAACAAAATCCCCCCGGAAAACCAGGGGGAGATTAAACAACTAAAAACAAACTACGTATGGGGCTAGTCTGGTTTTTTCCCATCCAAAAAAGTATTGATCGTACTGATCTCTATATTATTATTATTATCAGTTTTTACTTCATACTGACTATAAAAATTCTCGACATTGGAAATAGTATTGTACAATTCCAAATTACGGCGGATATATGCCGGCACAGTTTCAAACTCGTTATTTGGATCTGCAGCATTGATATTGAACGACAGGTTTCGCAACTTGTTGATTCGTTCTGCTGCACGACGTTTTAGCTCTTCTGCTTCGTCCTGCATCGCAGGGTCCTCAGCAGGCTGGTTTGCCATGAAGAGTGGTTGAGATTGATGGGCCCGAGGCATATCCGCCGCCGGAACATTATCCCTGATGACAAGCTGCATGTCGGGAGAGGCATCATCTTCCTTCCCCGGATGATTTGCACCTTCATTTGGGATTTTCTCCTTTTGTTGGAAGTGTTCAGGTAAGGATTGTTTTTCTGACACTGATTCTTCCGCGTAGATATTGGATGGCCTTGCAAGGTATCCTCCGGAAACTGCAGATACCGGAGAATTCGTTTCGGTAGTTTTTACCTGAATTTTTTCTTCTTTTGCAGAAACGGGTTGAGGAGATAATATCCATTCCTCTCTTTCTTCTGTTTTGTTATCAACAGGATTTTTCTCTGTTTCATCCTTTGTAAAAAATACAAGAGGAGTAGCGGCTATTTTTTCCTCTGTCTCCAACAGTTTGGGTTGTAGTTCATCTGATAAAGCAACTGCAGTTTGTTCAGGGGTTTCTTTCTTTTGTTGTTCAGTGGTTGGCACAGGCCGTTGGGCTTTCGCAGGGTCGGGCATTTCTAAAGTCATTACGATTTTGCTTTCTTTCGCGGGAGCAGATACACTTGCTTCTTTCTTAGAGAATGGATCTTTATATTCAAAACCGGTTGCAATGATGGTGATGCCAATCTTTGCACCCAATGCATTGTCATAACCAAGTCCGAGAATGATATCAGTATTTTCTCCGGTCTGACTGAGCAAATGATTCTGTATGATTTCTACTTCATCCATCGTGAATTCATGATCGCCTTCCGAAGAATTGATATTAATCAGTATCCATTTTGCTCCCCGGATATCATTATCATTCAGTAATGGCGAATTCAATGCTTCTGTAATTGCCTTCTGTGCACGATTCTCTCCTTCTACTGAAGCACTTCCCAGAATAGCTACTCCACCGCTACGCATCACGGTACATACATCTGCAAAATCAACATTGATCTGCCCCGTACTATTGATCACATCTGTGATACATTTCGCAGCTGTTGCCAACACATTATCGGCTTTTGAAAATGCTTCTTTCATTTTGAGATTACCAAACTGATGACGTAATTTATCATTACTGATCACCAGTAAAGTGTCGACATATTGCTTCAGCATCTGGATTCCTTCTTCAGCCTGTATCTGCCTTTTCTTGCCTTCATAAGAAAAAGGAGTAGTTACAATTCCGACGGTAAGAATTCCCAGATCCCTGCATATTTTAGAAATGATTGGCGCACCACCTGTTCCTGTTCCTCCGCCCATCCCCGCAGTAATAAAAACCATTTTCGTATTTACTTCGAGAATGTTTTTGATTTCTATCAGACTTTCTTCTGTGGCCTGCCTTCCAATTGCAGGGTTTGCACCGGCTCCCAATCCCTGAGTCAGATGAGGGCCCAATTGTATCCGGTTAGGCACACAACTCTGAGCCAGCGCCTGGGCATCGGTATTGCAAATAATAAAATTTACTCCTTCGATGTTCTGGCTGTACATGTAGTTTACTGCATTGCTTCCACCACCACCCACACCAATGACTTTGATGATGGATGATCTTTCTTTGGGCAAATCAAATTGAATCATAGTGATAAATTATTGGGTTAGATATTTTTTTAGTTGACAGTTGTCGGTTCTGTTTAACGTTGGTCGATGATCGTTGGCCGATCTTAATTACAGACTTTAGTAAAAGTCAGCCATCTGGCAACGGTCAATGAACATCGCACATTCCTAAATACTGTCATCTTATAATGCATGATCTTCTTCTTCTTTAAACAAATCAATAATTCCATCCTTGAATTTGCCCCAGAAGTCTTTGAGTCCTTTTCTGTTTCTTACTTTTTCTTCCTGGATCATTTCTTCGGACATCTCTGGTTCTTCCATTTCTGCTATTTTTTTCAGATTTTCCGGGACTTCTACTTTTACATGGCTCTGCTCGAACTGCTTGCGGTTATGTTCATAATCACTATATCCTTTCAGGATAAGCCCGATACAGGTTGAATAAGTTGGCTTCGCCAGTTCTTCAATATGTCCTGCTGCAAGATGTTCTGTCGGATATCCAATTCGTGCATTCGAGCCCGTTATATACTCTGTCAGTTGAATGAGATGTTTGAGTTGGGCTCCGCCGCCTGTTAATACAATTCCTCCATTCAGCATTTTATTATCCAATCCAACCTGTTTCAGATGATAAGTCACAAAATCCATGATCTCACTCATGCGCGCCTGTATAATATTCGCCAGGTTCTTTACGCTGATTTCTTTAGCAGGCATTCCACGCAAACCGGGAATTGTAATAAATGCATTTGACTTCGCTTCATTGGAAAGCGCTGAACCAAACTGAATTTTCATCTGCTCAGCCTGAGTTTTTAAAACTCCCAACCCGGTTTTGATATCGTTGGTGATATTCTCACCGCCGAAAGGAATAACCGCAGTGTGTTTCAGAACGCCTTCGTAAAAAACTGCAAGATCTGTTGTGCCACCGCCAATATCGACGATCGCTACTCCTGCTTCAAGATCCTCCTGACCCATAACAGCTGCCGCAGATGCAAGTGGTTGTAATACCAGGTCCTTGGTTGCAAGTCCGCTTTTTTCTACTGCGCGATTGATATTTTTAATTGCATTCCGATCGCCTGTGATGATATGAAAATTTGCTCCGACTTTTACTCCGCCGTAACCAATCGGACTGATAATATTCTGAAAATTATCTACAGCAAATTCCTGTGGTATAACATCGATGATTTGATCGCCGGCAGGAATATAGGTCTTATACTGGTCAGCAATCAGCTGATCGATTTCGCGCTGCGTAATTTCTTCCTCCGTATCCTGACGAACAATATCACCCCTTGTCTGCAGACTCTTGATATGATGTCCCGCGATGCCGACATATACTTCGGAGATAGAAAGATTTGGATTCGATGAATAGCAATTATCCAATGCCATCTTAATGGCTTTGATGGTTTCATCGATATTGAGTACCTGTCCATGCTTTACTCCATTGGAATTAGCACGGCCAAATCCAAGAATTTCTAGTTTTCCGTATTCATTTTTACGGCCGGCAATGGCAGCAATCTTTGTAGTGCCAATATCCAATCCAACGATAATGGGTTGTTCCTGGTTCATAGTTTAGTTTATTTAGGTAGTTGTTTAAACATAATTGATGATTTATTTTTTAATACCTGTGTCATCTGCATAATTTGTGAGAACATAAATTATGTTCCTCACCGATTACACTGATATACACTGATGAAATCTTCATTTTTTATTTCTTCTTTTTTATTTTCGGGACACTGTCTTCATCTTCACCAACCATATCATAATTTGTGAGTGTTTGTTCAGTCACAGTATTATGCTCCAGTGGTTTTATATTCTGTCTCACAGTATCTACCTGTAACTGGGAAGCCTGTTTGATTAACTGCAGGATATTTCTAACCACCTGCAATGAATCCGATTTTGAAATATTACTTCCCTTCCTTGTTCCTATTACCTGTCCTGTATATTCCACATCCAATCTTGAATATTTGTCGAACCCCGTTTTACTAAGCATGTTTTTATAAAAAATAAACAGCCTCCGAAATTTCTTTTCATAGTCATTTCCATCTCCGAACAGGATCAGATGATTGCCGACCGTGGGAACCATCTCGAATGTTTTCTCCGGCGTAATATTGATCTGTTGAATATCTGCTGACCAAAAGGGGTCTTTCGAAATATACTGACTGAGTTTCCGCATCTGATCTGCAAGTGCACTGTCGGGCCCATGCAATCTTATTTTTTCAGCCGGGAAACCGGTAAATACAGGAAGACGGAGCGACGATTTAACAGGTAATGGCAACTGAGCACAGCTACTGTCGATATAAAAACTAGTTCCCTCAGTTGTAAAAACTCTTGCAACCGGTTCTCTTTCGGTTATATTTATCCGTAATACCTGATTATTGTCAAAGAACAATTGCGCATCCCTGATCCATACATTTTTTTTCAACAACTCTTCCATTCTGCGCAGGTCAAAAGAAACCATTTTTTTTCCTGTTATCTGAAAAGAACCTTCTCCTGCCAGCATTGCGATCACCTGTTTCTGATCAATAAAGATCGGCCGGCCCTTTCCACTGAATTCAATCTTATAATTCTTACAGGTCTTGCTATTTTTCATATTGATCGCAGCAATCAGTAATGCCAACACTCCTCCGCCTGAGACACACCATACCAGGATAAAAAGTATTTTTTTTATGTTGGCCTTTATATCCATCTTCATTTATATTCTTCAATTCACTTCCCGTTTAGACCCGCCCAACGGTCGCTTTTAACCGTCAGACGGGTACAAAGTGAACAGGTAATAAGCCCCGGTCACAATTGGGTTAGTTCGTTTGTTCAAAAATCTCTTTCATCGGTTTGACCAATCTGTCTATGTCTCCGGCACCGGCTGTGATAAATAATCTCCCCCCAACCCCCTCCACCGGAGAGGGAGTCTTACTAATAATATCTTTGATCGCCGTCAACAATTCTTCTTTATTTATTAGATGAACAACTGCATGTTTCATTTTTTCTGCAATGATTTTACTACTCACTCCTTCTATCGGTTTTTCTCTTGCCGGATATATTGGCAGCAAAATGACTTCATCCGCCAAATCCAAACTCCCGGCAAATCCTTTTGCAAAATCTCTTGTTCTCGTGTACAAATGCGGTTGAAAAACAACTGTACACTTTCTTTCAGGAAATAATTTCCTTGCGCTACTGATCAGGGCTCTCAGCTCCTCGGGATGATGTGCATAATCATCAATGAATACGATTCCTCCTGTTCCTGAAAGAGGCAAGACGTACTCAAACCTTCTCTTTACCCCCCGGAATGACTCAATAGCATTCTTTATTTTCGTATCTGCTATTTCGAGCTGATGCGCTGCTGCTATTGCGACAACTGCATTTTCTATATTGTGCATTCCGCCCATATTCAACCGCACATTTTTCAAAGACCATTTTTTTGTAATCACATCAAAGACATAGCTGCCGTCATCGATCCCTATATTCTGCGCATATATGTCTGCGTTAATATCGTCCAGACTATAACTCAACTTCACAGGTACTTTTAATTCTCTTGCCCTTTTAAGTCCGTATTTTGCCAGCAATAGACCTCCTGGTTTCAATTTGGCGGAAAACTCGATAAACGCCTCTTCAACTGATGCTGCCGTTCCATAGATATCAAGATGATCGGCATCCATCGCGGTGATTACAGCGATATCCGGACTGAGTTTCAAAAAACTTCTATCATATTCATCGGCTTCAATCACACAAACATTTCGTGGATCACTCCAGAAATTACTGTTGTAGTTGACTGAAAGTCCCCCAAGAAAAGCATTACAACCATAACCGCTGTCACGCAGAATATGCGCGATCATCGTACTTACCGTTGTCTTGCCATGAGTACCAGCCACACATATATTAAAAGAACTTTCTGTAATTGCACCCAACACATCGCTTCTCTTCAACACGGTATAATTATTTTCCTGGTAGTACAACAATTCCGGATTGTCTTTTGGAATTGCCGGTGTATACACTACCAGTTGCGCGTCTTTTGGTGCAAGACTGATATCTTCTGTATAATGAACCTTAATCCCCTCGGACACGAGCGCTTTCGTTAATTCCGTTTCTGTTTTATCATATCCACTCACCTGCCTTCCATGAAACTTAAAATACCTCGCCAATGCACTCATCCCGATTCCTCCGATACCGATAAAATATATTCTTTGAATATTTTTTAGTTCCATCATTTTTTCGTTGATCGATCGATCATCGGTTCCCGGTCATCAATTTTATAATCTCTTCTGCAATCCTTGTATCCGCATTCTTTACTGCCAGCCTGCTGATATTTTCGCTTAATTCTTTTTGCTTCTGAATATCTGTTGATAATGCAATCACTGTTTTTACCAGTTTGTCTTTTGCTTCACTATCCTTCACAAGGATGCCTGCATTTTTGTTAACAAGAGTCTGCGCGTTTACAGTCTGATGATCTTCTGCCGCATAAGGATAAGGAACAAAGACCACGGGTTTCCCAACAACACATAATTCAGCAATAGACATAGCCCCCGATCTCGATACAACTATATCTGCAGCTCCAAATGCATATTCCATCTGAGAAATAAAATCGTTCGCCCAGATGTTCTTATCTTCTGCCGCCTTCTCCGCGGCTTTTGCCGCATAGAGTTTTCCAGTCTGCCAGATCACCTGCAAATCAGCTTTTTTAAATTCTGTTACTCCCGCATCAATTGCCTCATTAATAGTTTTTGCGCCCAGGCTTCCACCAGTAACAAAAACAATTTTTTTATTCGCATCCAATCCAAAAAACTCAGTTCCTTTTTCTTTTGTTATCCTGTTTTTGACAATGGTTTCTCGTACCGGGTTTCCCGTGATCATTATTTTTTCAGCAGGAAAGAATTTTTCCATTCCATCACTGGCGACAAAAATCCGTGTCGCTTTTTTTCCCAGCAGAATATTTGATCTGCCTGCAAACGAATTCGATTCATGAATGAAATTGGGAATTCCTTTCGCCTGCACAAATCTCAAAACCGGGAAACTGGAATAACCTCCAACTCCAACCACTGCATCCGGGTTGAAAGAATTAACGATCCTTCTTACCAGGAAAAAGCTTTTTATAAGTTTGAATGGCAAACCAATATTTTTTATCAAAGAACTCCTGTTGAAACCAGCGATATCAATCCCTTCAATCCGATATCCCGCCTGTGGTACTTTTTCCATTTCCATTTTTCCCTTCGCACCAACAAATAATATTTCTATATCCGGTTTTATTTTTTTTAAGGCATTTGCAATTGCAATCGCAGGGAAAATATGGCCCCCGGTTCCTCCTCCCGCAATGATAATCCGGCCTCCTTTCTCACCCCCGACCTCTAAAGGGGAGTTATGCAAGTCGCGATTTTCATCAGTTATCATTATCCCTTTCTTTTTTATTCTCCTGCAGGAGTTAGATTTTCCCCTTTAGGGGCAGGGGTTTTGCCCTCTAATTTTTCAACATTTCTTGCAACACTCAATATGATTCCTATCGCCAGACATGTAAATAAGAATGAACTCCCGCCCATACTTATCAACGGCAAAGTCACGCCGGTAACAGGAAACAAATTCACATTCACCGCCATATTCGCCATCGCCTGAATGACCAGCGTAAAACTTAAACCCAACGCGAGGAATGCTCCAAAAGCAAATGGGCATTTCCTGAAAATGCGAATACTCCGGAATAAAAAAATCAGGTAAACAAAAATGATAAATGCGCCTCCTATAAAACCATATTCTTCGATAATGATCGCATAAATAAAATCCGAATAAGGATGAGGAAGAAAATTCCTTTGCTGGCTATTTCCCGGACCGAGCCCTGCCCAGCCACCTTTTGCAATAGCAATTTTTGCCTGTGTCACCTGGTAGTTATCATCATCTGCATTATCCTTTTCGCTTCCCCCATATATGAATGTCTCAACCCTGTTGAGCCATGTATCCACGCGTACAAATAATGTTGATTTGGTTTCTGTTTTTTCTTTGACCACAACTCCTCCATCTGCCTTATGACGGATAACGGCGGCCATAATTAATATAAGAACCGGAATCAATGCAACACTAACGGTGAGCAATAAATGTTTTGCCCTGACACGGCCGATAAATAATAGCATGAGACTGGTTGCCCCAACCAATAATGCAGTAGAAAGATTGGCTGGTACAATTAATATACATATTACAGCGACAGGTGTTATAACTGGTATGAACCCATTCCGAAAATCCTTGATGACATCCTGTTTCTTACTCAGTAAACGACTGAGATACATAAACAGGGCAAGTTTGGCAAGATCGGAGGTCTGGAAGGTCAGGTTGATGATGGGCAATCTTATCCAACGGCTTCCCTCATTCAACCTCACACCAAAAAATAAAGTATAAATCAACAATGGGATTGATATAAGAAATAATATTCTCGCAACTTTTGAATAGATAATATAGTTTACCTGGTGAGCAAAATAAATGATGAGTATTCCAATGACGATAAATGCAAATTGGCGAAAAAGGTATACCTCGGTATTGCCTTTGTACATTTTATAGGCAAGCAAACCTGTAGAACTATAAACGGCAAGCAATGATACAAGCGCCAATACAACCACGATTGCCCATATCACTTTATCGCCCCTGGTTCTGGACCCGAGCCGGTTAAATGTTCTTTTTTCTATCGTTACTGATTCGGACATGAATGAGTTGACGGTTGACAGATGACAGTTACACTTAATTTTTATTTTTCCTTTTGTATTTTAGATTCTAAATTTTACAGGTCTCTGACCGCTTCTTTAAATTGATTTCCCCTGTCTTCATAGTTTTTAAACAGATCGAAACTGGCGCAGGCAGGACTCAACAAAACCACATCTCCTTTATTTGCAAAATGAAAAGCTGCTTTCACTGCTTCCAGGGCACTCCCTGTATTCACCATTACCGACACATCATTCTGGAATGCTTCATGGATCTTCCGGTTATCGATTCCCATGCAGACAATTGCTTTCACTTTTTCTTTAACCAGGTCGCGGATCAGTGAATAATCATTTCCTTTATCAACTCCACCCAATATCAATATCACGGGTTTGCTCATGCTTTCGAGCGCATACCAGGTAGAGTTCACATTGGTGGCCTTGCTGTCATTGATGAATTCCACTCCTCTTACTGTTCCAACATATTCCATACGATGTTCCAAAGCTTCAAAACTCTGTATGGCTTCCCGCACTTTCTGTTTTCGTATACCCACAAGGACAGAGGCTATCCCGGCAGCCATCGTATTATATTGGTTATGAATTCCCTTCAGCGCAAAATCATAAATGCTCATTTCTACCTTTTCACTTCCGATCTTAATTGACATTTCCCCGTTTCTTATATAGCCTCCTTGATTCAATTCATGTTGCATGGTAAATGGTAATGGGTTAGAATGAAACGAATACTGGTTTAAATTTTTTTTTATCACAGGGTCATCTTCGCAATAAATAAAATAGTCCTCACTGGTTTGATTCATGACGATTCTGAACTTGCTGCTGATATAATTTTCAAATTTGTACTCATACCTGTCAAGATGATCTTCCGTAATATTTGTCAGAATCGCCACATCCGGTCTAAACGTTTTTATATCATCTAATTGAAAACTGCTGATTTCTGCTACATACCAGGGTTTACTTTTTTCAGCCACCTGTCTCGCAAATGAATACCCGATATTTCCCACCAGGGCACAATCCAGTCCACCATGCCTGCAGATATGATAAGTCATTGCAGTAGTCGTGGTTTTGCCATTGCTGCCCGTAATTCCAATGATCTTACTATCACCTTTATACCTATACGCTAATTCTATTTCACTGATAACCGGAATTCCTTTCGATCTAATTTTTTTTACCATCTCATTTTTCTCAGGGATTCCCGGACTCTTCATGATCTCATCTGCGTTCAGGATCTTTTCTTCAGTGTGATATCCTTCTTCATATTCAATTCCCCTGGACTGCAGTTCCTCTTTATGCTTTGCCTGCAATGTTCCTGCATCAGAAACAAAAACCTCATATCCCTGCATGATGGCCAAAATTGCTGCTCCAACTCCGCTCTCTCCTCCGCCCAATATGACCATGCGTTTGCTCATCATTGATAATTTTTCCCAGCCCGGCTTTTCGAGACGGATTTAGGGGTTTTTCAAAAGCATGAATTCTGTCTGCACCACAATCTTTTTGTTGGCTTTTATGTTCGCTCTCCTATTGGTTTTTCAAATATTTTTTTATTCTCTATTGCTTATCTGATCTTTAAGGTGACCACTGCAAACACAACACACAAAATGGTTACGATCCAAAACCTTGTTACTATCTTACTCTCATTATATCCCAGCTTCTGATAATGATGGTGCAGCGGGCTCATCAGGAAAATTCTTTTCCCGACGCCATATTTCTTTTTTGTGAATTTGAAATAGGATACCTGTATCAACACACTCAAATTCTCAACGAGGAATACCCCACAGAAAATCGGGATCAATAATTCTTTTCGAACGATAATAGCCAATGCAGCAATAATTCCTCCAAGCATCAGGCTGCCGGTATCTCCCATAAATACAGATGCGGGATATGCATTGTACCACAGGAAACCTAAACATGCGCCAATCAATGCTCCAATAAAAATGGATAACTCTCCCAAATTTGGGATATACATGATGTTTAGATACTCTGCAAACCGGATATTACCACTGGCATAAGCAAACACGCCGAGACAGGCTCCTATCACTGCACTCACGCCGGTAGCAAGACCATCCAGACCATCCGTAATATTGGCGCCATTGGAAACTGCAGTGATAATAAAAATCACAATGATGATATAGAGAATCCAGGTAGCTCCCCTGATGGCAGATGGCAATAATTTTGAATAATTGAATTCATGATTTTTGACAAATGGAATCGATGTAATGGGTTCACTCGGTTCGACAAACATTTTTTCCTTTCCATCCAGTACGACTACCTTGATACCCGTCGTGTCTGCAGGTTTTCTGTCCCCGATATATTCACGCCAGACTTTTGTATTGCTGTTGAAATATAACGTGGACGCCACAACGAAACCAAGCACTACCTGTCCGAGTATCTTAAACCATCCTGCCAATCCATCCTTATCGCCTTTTTTATATGGAATTCCCTGTTCCTGTGCAAGTCTTTTAGCGCGTAATTTCAAATAGTCATCAATAAAACCGATCATACCCAGCCAGACTGTACTGAAAATCATTAAGCGGATATAAGCTTTATTCAGGTTGGCCAATAATAAAGTGGGGATTAAAATGGCGAGCATAATAATAAGACCTCCCATGGTAGGCGTTCCCTTTTTTTGATGCTCGCCTTCCAGTCCTAATTCACGAACACTCTCTCCAACCTGTTTATTTCTTAGATAATTGATCAGCCTTCTTCCATACAACATTGTGATGACAAGAGATAATAAAACAGCCAGCAATACCCGGAAGGTGATAAACTGGAATAATGCTCCTCCGGGTATTTTTGTTCCGCCCTGTTTCAACCAATCAAATAAGTGGTACAGCATGTTGGTTTTTTTCTGGCTGTTATTGTCTACCGTCCTATGATTTATAAATCTCTTTCTGTGAAACGTGAAAAGTCAAATGTGAAAACAATCTATCCAGGTTTCACTTTTGCATATTACGTTTCACGATTATTTATTCAACAATTCAAATATTTCTTTCAGTACTGCTTTATCATCAAAAGGATATTTCACACCTTTTATTTCCTGATATTTTTCATGCCCTTTACCCGCAATCAGCAGGATATCGGCTGGCTTGGCCAGGTTTGCTGCTGTTTTAATTGCCTCTCTTCTGTCAACCATCGAAATATATTTTCTCTTAGCAGCAGTATTCAATTCTGCTTCCATATCCTTCAATATCTGCTCCGGATCTTCACTGCGGGGGTTATCCGAAGTGAAGACAACCTGATCGCTGTATTTGCAGGCCACTTCTCCCATGATCGGCCTTTTTGTTTTATCCCTGTCCCCACCGCAACCCACTACCGTAATGATATGTTCACCACTTTTTCTCAATTGCTGAATTGTTGTCAACACATTGGTTAAGGCATCGGGCGTATGTGCATAGTCCACGATACCCATAATTTTTTCTTTGGGTGATTGTATATAATCAAACCTTCCTTCCGCACCGCTTAATACACTGAGGCAGCGAAGTATTTCCTGTTTTTCCTCACCCAGACATATAGCCGAAGCATATACTGCAAGCAGGTTATATGCATTGAATTCACCAATCAGCCTGAAATGAACTTCCTTATCGTTTACCGACATCACCAATCCCGAAAGGTTATTTTCAAAGATCTTACCCTTGAAATCAGCCATTGTTTTCAAACCGTAGAAATACTTTTTTGCATTTGTATTTTGAAGCATCACCTTTCCTCTCTTGTCATCTGCATTGGATATTGCAAAAGCCGTTGAAGGCAATGAATCAAAAAAAGATTTTTTTACCCTGATATATTCATCAAATGTTTTATGATAGTCGAGATGATCATGCGTGATATTGCTGAAAATCGCGCCCGTATACAACAACCCATCAATCCGATGCTGGTCAATTGCATGCGAACTTGTTTCCATGAACGCATGTGTACAACCTGCATCTACCATTTGCTTTAACAAAGCGTTCAGACTAATTGCATCCGGTGTTGTATGCGTTGCAGGCACGATCTCGTCTCCCACCTGATTTTGTACTGTACTCAACAAGCCACTTTTATATCCCAATGCCGTAAAGAGCTTAAATAATAATGTTGCAATTGTGGTTTTACCATTGGTACCGGTAACCCCGACCAGCTTTAATTTTTCAGATGGCTGACCATAAAAATGGTGCGCCATATAGCCAGCCGCTGCTGCACTGTTTTCAACCTGCACATAAGCAATTCCAACTTTGAATTGCTCCGGCAATACTTCACAGATAACAGCTGCAGGATTTTTTTCTACCGCAGTTTCAATGAACTGGTGACCGTCAGCATGCACTCCTTTGATTGCAATAAATACAGAACCTGGTCCGACCTTTCGTGAATCGATCTGGAGATCCTTCACTTCAACATCCAGCTTTCCTTTCACAGACCTGATGCTCACTTTATATAGTATATCCTGTAATAGGGCCATTAGTTTAGTTCCAGGGTAAGTGTTTCATTTTTGTTTAAAATCGTTCCGGGCACAATGCTTTGCTGTTTTACTTTTCCGGTTCCCTTTGCCATTACTTTTATATTCCTTTCTTCCAAAATGGATAAGGCATCTTTTAATCCCATTCCCTTAACATCCGGCATCAGTTTCTTATCAATCATTTTTTCATTCAATACAGGTTGATAATTCCATGCATACATTCTTCCCAATTCTGATTTGCCGGTAGAATCAATATGCTCAACGTTCAACATTCCTGTCACCAGTTTTAAATCCTTTGCATATCCCGCATAATAATATTGAGCGCTGTCTTTTTTCCAGACAGATTCATTGACATCAGCCATCATGCCATGATCATGATCCGTTTCAAGACTCATGAGTTTATCTGCTACTTCTTTAAACACAGGAGCTGCTACCTGTGCACCTAAATATTTTTTTGCAAATGGTTTATTTTTGATCACAACGATGCAGGAATATTCGGGGCGATCGGCGGGGAAATATCCGACGAAGGAAGATTGATAAATATGATCTGCGTATCCCCGATTTGCATTCGCGACAAGCGCCGTTCCCGTTTTACCAGCTACTTTATAAAATGAATTCTTGAAAACATGTTTGGCCGTACCTTCAATACATACTCCTTCAAGGCATTCCTTTAATTGTTTCAAAGTATTTTCACTGCAAACTTTATCCATGAGGATGGCCGGTTGTTTTTGTTTTTCTATTCTTCCTGCCAGTTGCATATTATCGACCAGGTAAGGTTTCATCATTTTGCCATTATTGGCAATAGAATTGTATAGAGTCAGGGTTTGCAAGGGACTGATCAAAACTTCGTAACCGAAAGCCATCCAGGGTAATGTCGTTGCACTCCATGTACGTGATGCAGGTGTTTTGACTATTGGTGTTGTTTCACCTGCTAGATCAACACCAGTGATCTGATTTAAATGAAGTTTCTTTATATGAGCAACGAACTGATCAGGATTTTGCGAATAATTGTTGATAGCAAGTTTTGCCATTCCGATATTCGAACTGATCTCAAAAGCTTCTTTTACAGTTACCTCGATTTTCCCATGTTTTTCTGCATCACGTACAGTCCGGTTCCGAAATTTCCAGGCATCACCTTCCAGGGTCAGCCGATCCGTTAATTTCACATCATGATCTTCGAGCAAAGACAGTAAGGTTGCTAACTTAAATGTTGATCCTGGTTCAGAAGCGCGAATAGCATAATTCAGATCTTCCCAATAAGTTCCATCCTGTTGACGTCCAAGATTTGCAATCGCCCTGATTTTACCAGTAGCAGTTTCCATCACAATACAGGATCCATGCTCGCATTCGTTTTCAGTCAGCATTTTCAATAAAGCATTTTCGGCGATATCCTGGATATTGACATTAATCGTAGTCAAAATATCCTCTCCGTTTTCAGGTTCGATCTCATATCCTTCAACCGGCATATAAGTTCCGGCGGCCATATAGCGAACAAGTCTGCTTCCATTCTCACCTTTTAATAATGTATCATAAGTTCTTTCAAGTCCAACATTTTGAGCATTCGCTCTTGCCAGGCCAATGGTACGATTGGCCAGCAAGCCGAACGGATTTAATCTTTTACTCGTTATTTCTGTTATAAAGCCGCTTTTGTTTCTTCCCAACCTGACGAGAGGAAATGATCGCAGCTCTTTGTATTGCTCGAATGATAAATTTTTTTGTAATTCATAATATCGATCCATTTCCCTATATCCCTGTTGTAACTCACGCTTATATCCGGCCGCTGTTTTATCTTTGAAAAGATGGGCAAGACAAAGAGAAAGTGAATCAATATTTTCTTTAAACCTTTTTCCATTTTTTTCTCTCAGGCCGTCTGCTCCAAAATCTATATATATATTGAAATAAGGAATGGATGTGCTAAGCATATTTCCATCTTCGCTGTAGATGGTCCCCCGTTCTGCATTCAGTTCCACAAATTTTTGATGAAGACTGTCACTCAGGCCCCTCCAATACTTTCCCTGGATTCGCTGGATATAAAATGCTTTTCCTAATACAAAGCAGCTTATGATCACTATGCCCAGGAAGCATACATATACTCTCCATAATATATCTCGCTTAAGCTCCAACGTTAGTGATGTTTTGTATTAATGCTTTGTTCAATTATTTTCGATTGACGATACTGTCTTCCAAAACAACCGGCGGTTTTACCATTTCCTTCAATCCAAGTGGTTCTACTGCCTTTGCCAACTCACTTTGTTTGCTCCTGAACATGACCTCACTCTTCAGGGTTTTATATTCATATTGTAATTCTTTTACTTCTTTGTTAGTCCTGCTGATATCCCTCACGAGTTTATCCGCGTAATGCCCGTTATATATATAAATGACTGCAAGCAACCCGAGGAAGAGAAAGAATGGAATATTTTTTACGATCCATTGATATCTCAGCAATCGCTTCAAACTGATTTTTTGTTCTTTTGTTTTTTGTATTTCATCTGTGTTGTCCATCAGATACAAAACAATTGATATTGGTTTTAATTTCTATTTCTGAAAACTTATCTCTGTTTGCTACAGTTTTTCTGCAATACGCAGCTTCGCACTTCGCGAACGCGGATTATGCCTCACTTCCATAACCGATGGAATGATCGGTTTCTTTGTAATAACCTTTAATGTTTTTGCTTCCTTGTCTAATCCGAAGGGGTTTACCTGCTCTGCTTCTCCAAATGAACCATTCCTGAAGAAATTCTTGACGATACGGTCTTCTAATGAATGAAAAGTGATTATTGCGATTCTGCCTCCCTGTTTAAGTAATCCGGGTGCCTGTTCCAGCATTTCTTTTAAAGCTCCTAATTCATCGTTCACTTCAATTCGCAAAGCCTGAAAAACCTGGGCAAAGTATTTATTTGGATTTCCTTTCACCATATCGCTGATAGCATTCCTGAACCCCGCAACCGTTTGAAGTGATATTGAATGACGAACACTAACAATTTTTTTTGCGAGTGTTTTTGCATTGGTTACTTCTCCGTATCGTTCAAAAAGTTTGTGCAGTTGGACTTCACTATAAGTGTTGACAATATCAAAGGCTGTCAACGATTGTCGCTTATCCATCCGCATATCGAGATCACCGTCAAAACGCAATGAAAATCCTCTTCCGGCTTCATCCAGCTGATGACTGCTGACCCCAAGATCAGCCAATATGCCATCTACCTGCCTGATCTGATGCAAACGAAGGAAGCGTTGGAGATGCCGGAAATTATGAGGAAGAAAAACAACCCTTTTGTCTTCAGGCAAATTCTTCTTCGCATCCACATCCTGATCAAAAGCAAACAACCTGCCCTGATCATTCAAACTTTTTAAGATTTCTTTCGAGTGACTGCCTCCTCCGAATGTACAATCCACATATACTCCGCCGGGTTGGATATTCAAAGCTTCTGTTGCCTCTCTCAACATCACCGGCACATGATATGCTGTATCTGATTTTTGCTGGTTATGTTTTTTACTATCCATAACAACTGATCAGCTTTGCGGCTTATCTGTCTTAGGATTCATCACCTCATTTGCGATATTGCTAAAACTGTCAGGTGAAAAGTTTTCAAAGAACTGCTGATACTTACTTTTATCCCAGATTTCTATTTTATTGACTGCTGACACCAGCACTATATCTTTTACCAGTCCTGCGTGTTCCTTCAGGTTTGGAGGAACCAGCAATCGACTTGCTGAATCCAGTTCCAGCATGGTAGCTCCGTTTAAAAAGTATCGCCTGAATGCACGAACTTTGGGGTCAAAATCATTCAGCTTGCTGATTTCATCAAAAATGGGCTCCCAACTCTTCATCGGATACAGGCTCAGGCATTTTTCAAATCCCCGGTTGATAATGAACTGGCCATCCCCTTCTTCCCCCAGCTGCTTTTTAATGGCAGCCGGTAGTAAAAAGCGACCTTTGGGGTCGAGAGTAGCTTCGTATTCTCCTAGAAAACCATTCATTTATAATGACTTGAGTCAAGATTTATTAAAATTAACACAAAATAACACTTTTTCCCACTTCTGCAAGAAATTTTAGAACTTTTAATTTTTCCACAGAATTATTTATTGGCAGGAATGCGGATGGTTATGGTTTTTAGCAGGTGGGACATTATTAGTAACTATTTTATCTGTGGATTGAATATGAATAGCGGTGCATTTCCTGTGCATAACCAGAATCTTTAATTCCGTGAGCAGGAATTCTTTTAATTCGCATTTCAAAATGAAGCTATGCCGGCAGGTTATTCCGGTACTCCTCTATTAAAGAAACTGGGCATCAGAGACAATTTCAAAATCATGCTGATCAATGCACCAAAAAATTATTTTGATTTAATGGAAGCGGATATCTCCAATCAGCTCTCGGGAAAAAATGAAACTCCTGATTTAGTTCACTTGTTTGTTGCTTCAAAAAAAGAATTTATCGCCGCCATGAAACAGCTGAAAACTACCTGCAGGAAAAATTCCAACATTACCATTTGGGTTTCATGGTATAAAAAAAGTTCAGGTATACCAACTGACATGACTGAAGATATCATCCGTGAGTATGCGCTTCAAAATGGGCTTGTAGATGTGAAAGTTTGTGCCGTTAGTGAAGAATGGAGCGGGCTGAAACTGATCGTGCCCCTCTCAAAAA
>DATJXY010000052.1:0-4359 GCA_035499855.1 Puia sp.
GCAATAGGGCTAACCCCTCTGTAATTGGCACCGCTCTTTCCAATACATTGAATGTAAGGGACTAAAAGAAGAAAATTTAAACACTCCATGTTAGTCGTTTTGTTAGTCAACTAACGTTTTCCCGCCTTATAAATTTTCCTAATTTATTGATTTTCAAGCTCCCCCTGCTGGACTTGAACCAGCGACCCTCTGATTAACAGTCAGATGCTCTAACCAGCTGAGCTAAAGGGGAATCTCTCCAAATGGGCTGCAAAAATAGGGATTTTCTGCTTTTATTCAGCGCTTAAAATCCATTTTTCAAAAGGATCCGAAAATACCAGTATCCTCCATCCGGATATAAATGCCATCTGCTCTTCTTTCCGCAGGCCAGTGACGCAGATAAAATCCTTCTCCGCTGCTATTTCTTCCATTCTGAATGCTGAATCTATACCCATGGACCGGGCAGATAATATTTCCCGCAGCATCGATATCCCCCAAAGACAGCAATCCGCCTGCATGAGGACAACTGTAGGCAAAACTATAAAACTCTTCCTTCCATTTTGTCAAACATATTTTTTTCCCGTTCAATTCCACAACTGCAATTCCATTTTCGGGCCAGTTGATTTCTTTTTCCGATCCGGCTATCTTATGCCATCGATATTTTTTTTCACTCATGAATAAAAATAGGCTGTTTTATACGGATAGCGCGATTGATATAGTTCTTTTACTTTTTTCAGGACAATGGATCTTAATTCATCAATATTTCTTTTTTCCGTGGCAGAAATGAATACCGAATGATGATCCGTCTCTAATTCCCATTTTTCTTTTAGTTCATTCAGCATTTCATTTTTTACATTTTCTTCGAGCCATGGATCAAATGTATTTTTTTCATACTGATCCATTTTATTAAATATGAGTAAGACCGGTTTCTCAAAAGCTTTAATATCCTGCAAAGTTGTGTTCACAACCCCGATCTGTTCTTCGTATTGAGGATGAGAAATATCTACCACATGTAAAAGAATATCTGCTTCACGAACTTCATCCAATGTGCTTTTAAAACTTTCAACCAGATGATGTGGTAATTTTCTGATAAAACCAACAGTATCGCTCAGTAAGAATGGAGTATTTTCAAAAACCACTTTGCGTGTGGTGGTATCCAGGGTGGCGAATAATTTATTTTCAACAAAAACTTCGTCCTTGCTCAATAAACTCATCAGGGTAGATTTGCCTACATTGGTATATCCCACCAATGCCACACGAATAAATTCTCCTCTTTCCTTTCTTTGTGTAAAAGCCTGTTTGTCGATCTGCTTTAATCTTTTCCTTAGCAAAACAATTTTATCATTAACGATTCGACGGTCAGTTTCAATTTCAGTTTCACCCGGTCCTCTGGTTCCGATACCGCCTCCTAATCTTTCGAGGTGTTTCCACATCCCTCTCAGTCTTGGTAATAAATATTGATATTGCGCCAGCTCAACCTGGAGTTTTGCCTGTGCTGTTTTCGCGCGGCGGGCAAAAATATCCAGGATCAGGTCAGACCTGTCAATTGTTTTTACATTCAATGCTTTCTCAATATTATTTATCTGGGATCCTGATAATTCATCATCGAATATGATAATATTGATTTCTTTTCCTTCAATATAATTCCTGATCTCTTCCAGTTTGCCTTTTCCGATAAAAGTCTTACTGTCGGGATGCGGAAGTTTTTGTATAAATCTCCTGGTGGTTTTGGCTCCGGCTGTAAGGGCCAGGAAGGAGAGCTCATCCAGATATTCTGTCACCTGCTGTTCGGTTTGGCCCTGCAGTATCAGGCCCACTAATATTGCATTTTCCTCCTTTTCTATAATCTGTTTTTTCCCTATCAAATGAATGCTAATTTGGAAAAGTAAAGATAAGTATTGAAGAGATTTCAATCATGGGATCCGATGCGTTCATGCATCATCCCCATGAAATTTTACAATCCGCTGAAGACAATGCCCACAGCCCAGGGATATACATTCGGACCATAAACTCCTTTAATAAATGGAGTCACCTGGTACTGGAAGTAAACACCAAAAACTCCATAGCTGATTCTTGCAGTACCAGCCAGGCGAGTTCCGTTAAAATATTTTTTTGAACTTTCTTTTTCAATATAATTATTGATGCTCTGACCCGCGCTGTTTTGCAAATTTTTTCCTTTTGTATAAGTGCTCAGCAAAAATCCTGTTTTTGCACCAAGCGCAAATTTCCAGCTCTTATTTGTGTTTTCAGGATTCAGTGCAAATCGCAACTCAAGCGGGACCTCGAGATATGTGGATACCAGTTTATATTTTTTAAAATGATTGGAAGCCGACACATCAGGAAATGCAAGGGTAGGATTGAGAGAAGCCACCAGGACTTCCTGCTTATCAAAAAAGATATTGCTGCTGCCGATTCCCAGACCCGCTCCGACACTAAACCTGGGATCGGTTTTAAAAGGGAAATCAAGCATCACATAAAAATTAAAACTTCTTGAAAAACCAGTAGTTCTGATGGTATCAGGTCTGCCGGACCAATTATCATATCCGATTTGTACCATAAAATGATCGTTTGCCCGATTACCCAAAAGCACTTTACTCCAGTCTTTCTTCTTGGATTTGGTCGACGTCGAATCTTTTTGTGCAAAGGCAGTAGAAATGGTTAAAATCATCAGGACAGCAGCCAAAAATTTCTTCATAATTTCAATTGATTGACAAATGTATTTTGCTTAGGGTTAATAAAAGGTTAAAGAAACTCAACAAAAAAGCCCATAGATCAAGCCATGGGCCTATATCGTAGGAGTATTAATTTTCGTTTCTAACAATTGTTCAAAACACCGAAAATTCAACATCAATGTTTATGATTTCACCTGTGGACCCTGCTGGGCTCGAACCAGCGACCCTCCCGACTTATCAGTCGGGATACTCTAATCCGAAAAGCCTTTTCCAATAAGCCGCTCTATTCTTGATCTGTTTTTCCAGTTTTTTAACTGTTTTTCCCTTCTTAAAGCATTTGATTTTTCAGAAAATGCCTCTGTATATTTTATTTGCCAATCCTTTGCCTTTCTTGTAAATCCCGCGTGACTAGCCAAATGTTTTTTTAATCTTTCTTCAACATTTTCCGTCGACCCGATATAATACCGGTCCAACTCTACTGAATAAAGGATATAAACAAAGTACACAACCTATCGCCTCGTGTGGACCCTGCTGGGCTCGAACCAGCGACCCTCTGATTATGAGTCAGATGCTCTAACCTGCTGAGCTAAGGGTCCGCGCTTCATTTGTTATGAAGCAGATTTATAAAACTTATTTTTAAGAACTTATATTTCCCAAAATTACGACCCTCCCGACTTATCAGTCGGGATGCTCTAACCTGCTGAGCTAAGGGTCCAAACCCCTTCAGGGCTTGCCTCATTTTTTTGGCGCTGCAAAAATAGAAAATTCATCACATGCTAAGAAATATAATACAGTACTTTTAAAATGATGAATAAAGCAGCAAACACCCCCTGTCTATTGTCAAAAAATCATAGCCGGAATTTTCTTCTTAAATTGTTTTTTGATTTGTTGTCGAAAATCCCTCAAGCAATCCTATGATTGATAGAGACAGGATAAAATATCTGCAAGGCCGTATTGCATGCAATGACGACCAATATGCATATAAAGTATTATTCACTGAATTATATGCGTACCTCTATCATTTTGCTTTCTCTTATGTCAAATCAAAACCATTGGCTGAAGAAATTCTCTCCGATGTCTTTATAAAAATTTGGGAGAAAAGAAAGGAATTAGAAAAAATCGATAACCTCAAACTGTATTTATACGTAGCTACCCGCAACACCTCGCTTAACTATTCGGCAAAACAAAAAAGAAACAATGAATCTGCGATTGACGAATCAATGGGAGAAATCAAATCATTGTACTTGGATCCCGAGCAATTGTTGATCACTGCAGAAATGATGACCCGGATTCAAAATGCAATTAATGCACTACCTCCTAAATGCAAATTGGTTTTCAAATTGGTGAAAGAAGACGGGTTAAAGTATAAAGAGGTTGCTGAAATAATGAATATCACTGTAAAAACAGTAGAAAACCACCTGGCCATCGCATTAAAAAAAATAGGGCTTGCTGTAGATTTCGATATTAAAAGAACAATTCCTGTATCAGTGAAACCATAACAAATTTATTTTTATCTCTTTTAGTGGTTTTTTATTGATCGATTGTCCTATTATTAGTTAAATGTCATGGGACAAGATCATATCTGGAATCTGATTGCTAAAAAACTATCCGGAGAAGCTTCTGAACAAGAACTCCGGGAGTTGGAAGCCTTACTCCGAAATAGTCCTGAATTACACTATCCCATACAAACCATCGCTGATTTATGGAA
>DATJXY010000053.1:0-23273 GCA_035499855.1 Puia sp.
GAAAATTTTATAACCAGGAAAAATATTATAAAAGCCATGCGTGACAGTGCCGTCCATTCCACCATGATGCATACTATTATACCCAATCATGAAGCGATCATAAGATATTCGGATGATTATACAGCCGTTAGTGTCAATACTACTTTTGATTTTCTTGATTCAGCTTTTACGGATAACATAAAAAGACAGAAAGGCTATGCGGTATGCATAGCATATTTGCAGAAGATCGGCAATAAATGGGTATTAAAGACGCTCCACCTGGATATTCATTGTTCCCTCTGCAGTTTGTAATCTCACTAAAATCGTTTTAGGATTTTGTATCCGGCTCAATTTTTTGATTACAACCATTTTCATTTTCAAAAAAGATTTGCTTTTAAAATGATTAAATCTTTACTGTTATAAACCTATATGTTTTTATTTTGGTAAAAGTGATTAACATCATAGTATGTCTTGATTTTTCTCAAGTCTGTTCTATCAATAAAAAATAAATTTTGTATAAAACAGGCTTATGCAATCATTCATAAGAAAGTTCGAAGAAATCAGGATCACCGATACAGCGATAGTGGGTGGAAAGAACGCTTCATTAGGTGAAATGTATTCCCAACTCAGTTCCCGCGGCATTCGTGTACCAAATGGTTTTGCCATCACTTCCGAAGGATTCTGGCATTTTTTAGATTACAATATCATTCGGCGCCCCTTGCAGGAAGTGATGCATGAATTAGATAAAAAAAATTTCAGCAATCTGAAAGAAATAGGATACAAGGCACGTATGCTGATATTGCGTGGAAACCTTCCGGAGGATCTAAAAGAAGATATCCTTGATTCATATCAAAGTTTATCCGGTTCACACGAAAAAGAAGTAGCTGTACGCAGCAGCGCGACAGCAGAAGATTTACCACAGGCCAGTTTTGCCGGACAGCACGAGTCATTTTTGAATGTAAAAGGCAATGATGCTATTTTGGATGCTGTAAAGAAATGTTTTATGTCATTATATACAGACCGTGCCATCAAATATCGAGAAGACAATGGTTTTGATCACGCAAAAGTGGCGCTTTCTGTTGGGATACAGGAAATGGTGCGCTCAGATAAAGCTTGTTCCGGGGTTGGCTTTACCCTTGAACCTGAATCAGGTTTCCGGGATATCGTTCATATCAGTGGCATCTGGGGACTCGGTGAAAATATAGTACAGGGAGCAGTAACACCCGATGAATTCTTTGTTTTTAAACCCACTCTTCGTCAGAATAAAAAAGCGATTATTCAAAAAAAACTGGGAGAAAAGGAAATGACCCTCGTCTATGCTCCGGAATCTGACAGGTCAAAATCACTGGTCAACACGGTAACCCCAAATGAAAAAAAAGAAAAGTATGTTTTAAGTGATGAAGAGGTTGCGCATCTCGCAAAGTGGTTTTTGCTGATTGAAGAACATTATCAAAAACCCATGGATATTGAATGGGCTAAGGACGGAATCACGAATGAATTATTCATTGTTCAGGCAAGGCCGGAGACAGTTCACACTCAGCATGGGGGCAGCATAAAAGAATACGCCCTGCTGGAAAAAGGAAGGCGGATTGCCAAAGGCAATGCCATCGGAACCAGAGTGGCTTCAGGTATTGCACGCATATTAAAATCACCCGCAGAAAGCGCTAAATTGAATACAGGTGAAATCATAGTTACTGATATTAGTTCCCCCGACTGGGATCCGATTCTGAAAAAAGCATCTGCAATCATAACAAACAAAGGTGGCAGAACCAGCCATGCTTCTATCGTGGCAAGAGAAATTGATGTGCCTGCTGTCGTAGGTTGCGGGAATGCAACAGAAACAATACCCGATGGATCACTGATTACTGTTTCCTGTTGCGAAGGCGAAACAGGATATGTCTATGAAGGGAAATTAAAATACCGGGAGAGAGCACTGGATTTTCTGCACACTAAAAAACCAGAATCGACGGAAGTCATGTTGATTGCCGGAGATCCCGAAAAAGCATTCAATCTTTCATTTTATCCGAATGATGGTATTGGTTTGATGCGGATCGAATTCATTATTACCCATTTTATCCAGGTTCACCCGATGGCCCTGGTGAAATTTGATGAATTAAAAGATCTGGCCATCAAAGAACAAGTAGAAAAACTTACACATCATTACCCAGATAAAGAAAAATATTTTGTCGATAAACTCGCGCAGGGCATCGCTACCATTGCCGCGGCATTTTATCCAAAGGATGTGATCGTGCGAATGAGCGATTTCAAAACAAACGAATATGCCAATCTTATTGGCGGAAAACAATTCGAACCACATGAAGAAAACCCGATGTTGGGTTTTCGTGGTGCATCAAGGTATTATAATGAACAATATAAAGAAGGCTTCCGGCTCGAATGTGCAGCCATTAAGCAGGTTCGCAACGATATGGGCCTGATGAATGTGAAAGTAATGATACCATTTTGCCGCACACCCGAAGAAGGAAGAAAAGTAGTCGAAGTGATGAAGGAAAATGGTCTCGACCGTGGCAAAGATGAAACACTTGAAATATATGTAATGGCTGAAATACCGAGCAATGTGCTGCTTGCTAAAGAGTTCGCAGAAATTTTTGACGGCTTTTCAATCGGCTCCAACGATCTCACACAATTAACATTGGGTATCGACCGGGATTCATCGATTGTCAGTAACCTGTTCAGCGAACAAAATGAAGCTGTAAAAAAATTGATCGCTACGATGATCAATGAAGCAAAAGATGCAGGTGTGAAGGTCGGATTATGCGGACAGGCGCCAAGCGATATTCCGGAGTTTGCGCAATTCCTTGTTGAAAACGGAATCGATAGTATTTCCTTCAACCCCGATGCCGTTCTGAACGGGATCGAAAACATTGTTGAAGCTGAATCCAAACTGTACGAACATACAGAATAAAAAGGTTAATTCTTTTGATCAGATCATGAAGCCGGAAAGGGGCAGGGTCCTGATTTAAATTTTTTTAGGTTTTCAAGGAATATTGGATAAAAATGAGCCGGATTTCTATCCGGCTCATTTTTTGTGGCTCATATTTGTATTGCTATCTCACTCCTAATTCAACCGGCATGTAAAATTGTTAAGTCAGTTGATTATTGCTGATAATAATCATCCCTTCATCAATCAAAGATCATATTATGCTACCCGGGAGCAATTTATTTTCGTGTAATAAATAATTTTCAATTAAAAGCTGACAGATGTTCAAAACACAACAAAAAAATAATTGATATGGAACCGAAATTGATTTGCCAAAGTTGCACCATGCCAATTGACAATGTACAAGACCAGGGAACCGAAAAGGACGGAACAAAATCGAAAGAATATTGCAAGTACTGTTATCAGAATGGCAGTTTTGTCAATCCGGATATGAGTTTCCAGGAAATGAAATCATTTATGGAAAAAATGACGCAGGAAATGAAATTGCCACAAAGCGTCGTGCAACAATCTCTTGCTATGCTTCCCAACCTGAAACGATGGAAAAGCATAGAGAGTCGGATTTATTAAAACCGATACCAGCAATCCTGGACAATTTTTTAATTATAAGAATCATAAAAAAACAAGGAGGTCTTTATGGCTACAAAAGCATTAACCAGAGTTGGCACTACACTGCCTAGTGTATTCGATGATTTTTTCCGTCCATGGAACGAATGGCTCGACAATGGAGTAACCTGGAGAAATACACTGACAGTACCTGCAGTGAATGTCGCCGAAAACAAAGATGAATTTGTCCTTACTGTTGCAGCGCCCGGAATGAAAAAAGATGATTTTCAAATCGATGTACAGGGAAATATGCTCACCATCAGCAGTGAGAAAGAAGAAAAAAAAGAAGACAAAGATGCAAACTATACGAGGAAAGAATATAGCTATGCATCATTTAGCAGAACTTTTACATTACCTGACGAAATCAACAGGGAAAAAATCGAGGCCCATTATGAAGATGGCGTATTGAGGCTGGCTCTTCCCAAAAAAGATGAAGCTAAAAAAATTACGGCAAGTAAACATATTTCCGTAAAGTAAACAGGTCCCGGTTTGGTCATTTTAGCCCGCACAAAATCGTGCGGGCTTTCTTATGAATAACATCATCTATCTGATCATTATCATTGGATGAGCTGACCAGCATTTTAAGATTGTTATGCGCTTAAAGATATTTTTAAAAGCAAATTTCATCAAATACCTATGTTATCCAGGATAACTCTTCTTTGCTGTGCATTATTATCGGCACTTCAGATGCCGGCTCAAATCAGGTCCGAAAGCATCCGCGCAATCGTCAATGACCAAAAACTATATGAATTAAGCCTAAAATGTGCCGACGATGTGAAGCAATTCTACACCTTAAACAATTTCCAGACATGCTGGCTGCTCGCTGATCAAAAAAAATCAAACCTTCAATTTTTGAACGGATATGTTCAGCAATCTGAGTGGCTCGGATTAAGAAAAACCGATTATTATCCAGATCTTTTTCAAAATACTGAATATCCTGCTTTGGCTCCTGGTAATGCAACCGATTCACTGATTACTGAAATAAAATTTACTGATGGGGCCATCTGTTTTTTTCATGACCTCTTGACGGGAAACAAACCTGAAATGCTTCTCTATAATGGACTGAATTATTCTCCTTCCTGTTCCGAAATTGTGCCATTGCTTGTTGAATATCTTAACCAGAACAGGTTTGGCGAATTACTCAACGATATCGAACTAGGAGATGCAATCTACCTTGCAATCAAAAAAAGAATGAACTTTTTCCAGGAGATCATGGCTGAAAAGAATTTTGCAGATGCATTTATCACGTCGCAAGAAATTGACAGCAGCAATACACAACTGATTACCCGCTTATATCAATTAGGCTTTATTCCTGCCAGCCACCCAGGTCTATCCCAGGCATTGCTAAAACAAAAAATCATGGCAGCACAGGAATTTTTTAATCTTCCCAATGATAGTGCATTAAAGAGCCAATTGATGCACGCACTGAATATCCCGCTTGCAAATCGTGTATCAGCGCTTTCAGCTGCATTGAATGCACAGCGATGGTTAACTTACATAAAGAAAAAATCGCCTCATATTATAACGGCAAATATTCCGTCGGCCTCACTGATGCTTTCGGAAAATGAAAAAAACATTTTGTATTCGAGAATTATTGTCGGCAAACGATCAACCCCAACTCCTACTTTATTGGCACAGATCACTCAGGTAATAATATATCCATACTGGTATGTGCCATATAAGATCGCAACAAAAGAGCTATTGCCCAGTATAAAAGAAAATATCCGTTTCCTTGAAGAAAATAATTTCCAGGTGCTTGATAAAAATGGCCGGATATGTGATCCCTCGAAAATAAACTGGCAAAAATTGAACCGGAACAATTTTCCCTATACAATACGCCAGTCAACCGGTTGCGATAATTCGCTGGGTATAATCAAACTCAATTTGAATAGTCCATATGATGTTTATTTGCACGATACCCCATGGAAAGTCTTATTTAAATTAAACAACCGTTATTTCAGCCACGGTTGTATTCGTGTGGAAAAAGCTGCAGAGATTGCGCGCTTTGTATTAAAAGATAATACATCAGCCATTGATACAATAGAAGAAAAAAGTTGTTTAAAAAATCAGGGGCCGCTAGTCATTAATGCATCGGAAAAAATACCTGTGATTGTGCTCTACCATACAGCCTGGACCGACTCCGCGAATCAAGTTCATTTCTACACAGATATTTATAATAAAGAACAAGCTACCACGAATAAGATGAATACAGGAATTGGCCGGATCTACAACCAATAGAACAATATATCCTTTTATATTTTTGCCGCCATTTTTTCTTTATTCAATATCCTGATCGATAGCATAGCCAGCCAAAGCATGGTTGCATATATATTGACACGTTCCCAAACACCCATCCAGGGAGTGGGAAGGTTGGTTTCAAGTTTTGATGCACTCATACTTGTCAACATTCCAAATAACAAGAGAAGAGCCATTGTAAATAATGTATAAAGCCGAAATCTTTTGCCTGTGGCTGCTGCTGCAAAACCCATTGAAAGCAGGATAATAACGCTCGTTATAATTGTGAATGCAATATGCAATGAATCGGTCATCGTTTTTCCACCCTTGGCCAGAACTTCGCGCGAATGCATAGGTGGCCAGAAGATACCTACTGCACCATATACGATAAGTAAAATTCCTGTTATTCTTAATGCCCGGTTCTGTTGGGCTGCCAGCACAATACCACGACCAAAAACTAAAAGCAGCAAACTGAAAGCGAGGCAACACCATACCCACAAGGATCGGGTGGGCGCATCAACAGCAGAAAGCTCACTTACCGTTTGTGAAAAGGAATTATAGCCAGGAAAGCGCATGGCCGCAATCAGTGTAAGAACGGCATACCACAGTGCAGCCCAAATACCGCAGGACAAACTCATCCGTTGAAAGAAAACATTAGCGCGAGCAGGTCTTATTTTCACGGATAAACCACTGGTTGTTCTTTTTGAAACAGTTTTATTAGGCATATTGAATAACAAAGAGAATTCGTTCAAAATATTTTTATACAGTTGCAAAAGGAATCCGGGGAATTAATAATACCTGATCAGGGCAATTTTTCCATAATTTTTTAATACACCGTTTTCCACGAATTCCACATCCCCTCCGTTTTGTAATATTTTCTCCATGACGTCATCAACAGCATCCTTAATATAAAATGGATGCTGCATCGAAGAATCTTCTGCATAAATTCTATTTGCATTTGTGCCATAATGTGCAGGAAACATAAAATCTTTTTCGACAATCAGCAGGCGCCCATTTTTGTTGGATGCCGCCGTCCATACATCCTCCGTGCCAAACGACAGTTTATTCTCATTCATCGACTGCTCAATTTGCTGCATCAGATTTTGCTGACGAATCTTATTCCAGTCGGAAATATATGGTTTGATGAGCTCGCGTATCTCAGTTTCAGTCGCCTCTTCATAATTACCATGAATATATTCAACAATATGATTTTGATTTTTTGATATTTCTCTGACATGACCCAATACGCGCTTTGCTCCCATTAACAAAACAGGTAAGGGATATGCTTTCAAAATCAAAGAAAGCCCGTCGTCCATATGCCGTAAAAATTTGTCGAGCTCAATTTCTTTTTCAGCATGTGCGTCAGAAAAATGTGTTACTTTTTCGGGCAGGTCCCTTTTATAGGCAAAAACATTGTCCGGAACATTGTTCTTAATGAGAATAAATTGAGAACAATTACCAAGATACATTTTGGAAGATTTGCCACTTAATACAAAAACAAGGTATTGTGTGGTACATTTTTTACTATATATCAGGTCGCGTATCTCGAACGACTCATCTATAATGATTTTCTCAGTAACCGCAACATCCAGGTAAAAAACTTTTTCAATAATAGGCGAAACAAAAACAGCTATGCTTTTTTTGTGTGTATTGAAATTAAGATGATGAATGAGCTGGCTCAATCTATGGATAACCGGGAGGGCCTTTTCAGAAGGATAGTTCAACATCAATTCCTTTTCTATTTTCGCGACTGCCAGCTTCAATCGATACTCAATTTCAGCTTTCGCCGACATTTTCGGCTCAAATGGCATGATGATCGATACAGCCGGTGCATCATTTACACCTATTACTTCGTTTTCGCTGATTAAGTTTAATCTGACCTTATTCATGGCAATTGAATTTTGTTGAAGATACTTTCGTGCAAATCAGAAAATGGTGACGCTTGTCATGAAACGTATTGATAGATTTCATCTTAACAGGGTTCAATCGTAACCTTTAAAAATTCACCCGCAATCAACCTACACGTTGCATAAAGCTTGTGAAGAAAGAAACAGAGGGAAAACAATTTTGATGTTTACTGACCGCTATTGCCAAGCGGATAAGAATCTCTGGTCTTTATATTTTTGATTATTATCATGAAAATTCGTGATCATCATCATTTACCCGATTCGAAATCAGGGATATATTTAAATAGTTCTATTGCGAATGGTTTTTGTTGGCAGAAAGAAAAAAATTTTCTGGCCTAAACTTACACTTTTAGTGAAAGTTTAATTTCTCTTTGCATGATTATTTTATTGACAATTCTGACTTTTTTTTCGACATTAACCGGAGGTTTATTTGCATTTCAATTCAAAGACAGGTTAAGGTTGATTGTCGGATTCAGCGCAGGTGCCGTGATCGGAGTGTGTTTTTTTGATTTACTGCCTGAAGCAATCTTGCTTGGAAGAAATTATTATAAGCTTGATTTTATTTCAACAATTGTGGCTTTATCATCATCGGCACCTGGGCATTTAACCGAATGAAATTATAAATTAAAAAATATTAATGATTTTTGAAAGGTTGTCACAAGGATCCTTAGGTAAAAAAACAAATTAAGTATTTATCTATTTTTTTTAAAAACAAAAGTTTATGAATATTGAAATCAATACACCTCCCCATGTAGTCAAACAATGGGTTACTGATTATTTAAAAGACAAATTATTGGATCTCCACCATAAATATGAAAGCATTTCGGCTGTTCAAGTTTCATTTAAAGAGCGCAAGGGAATAGAGCAAATGCAAAAGATTTGTGAGATTGAACTTCAGGCATCAGGAGATTCTTTATTTATTTATAAAGAAGCCGATAGTTATGAACAGGCGCTCCGGTATGCTTTTGATGAATTATCGGCAAGGATAAATGAATGGATCAGGGTAAAAAATGATCCGCCGGATGAAAGTATCAGCACTGTGAATGTCTGAATATTTCCAATCCTCAGAGAACAAACTATTTTTTTGAGACAGAAGACTGTTTAATCAAAAAACCCGCATAATCCTACACGCCGAAAGGATAAGTTTCAGGCATTTCATGACCATTCGGTTTCAGGTGAAGCGGATGCAAAGCATTTGTTTCATCCAGGTATATGAAAGCATCATATCGCATTGGCAAAATTGTCGGCACATAGTTACCATATTGTTCATAAATGGAATTGTAGACTACACCAACTGCGCGATGCCCGATATGATTTTCCATCAAGGTATCATTGTCAGTAAAATCATCCATTATTAATAATTTATTTTGCTTACCGGCGCTATGCAAAAGATTTTCCCAACTTCCTTTCATGGCATCTGGCAATGTCATTGTTTCCATATCTGCTCCCCATCTTCTCCCGGCAGTGACTGTGCCCTTATAAGAACCAAACCCGATCAAAGCAACATGATTGTCAAAATATTTAAGCCTGGCAAGTTCACCTATATTATACATCCCTTCATCTTTCATATCAGTAGCTCTTGAATCTCCCACATGGGTATTATGTGCCCAGACGATTGCTTTTGAATCCTTGCCATGGAATGAAAGCAGCCTGTCGAGCGTTTCAGCCATATGTTTGTCGCGGATATTCCAGCTATGGGGGCCACCGCCAATCATCGCCCGGTAATACCTTTCAGCATTGACAGCAACGATGGCATTTTGTTCCGCACTAAAAACATTTTCGTGGTCCGTGTTGTAAGAGGGAAGTTTTTTATGAATTTCTTTCAACAGGTCTACTACTTCCTGCTGACACAATTCAGGAACAAATTGGGAAGCTCTTGCATAAGATGTTCCTTCGTCTTTATTGTAAGGTTCAAAACATTTAAACGCTTCTTCAGCAATTTTCAAGGCAGAAATATCAGTCTTTTGAAGGTATTGCATAATGCTTTCCATACTTTTCCAAAGACTATACACATCCAGCCCATAAAAACCAGCTTTCTTATTGGCCGGAAGCCCGGCATTCCATTTCTGCAGCCATTCAGCAAGTGCAACTATTTCCCAATTTGCCCACATCCAGGTAGGCCATCGGTCAAACGTATGCAACAATTTGAATGCACTCTTGTGAAGTATATCGTATCCTTTTACAAAACGATTCAGCAGATAGCAATCAGGCCAGTCTCCTTCAACCGCAATAAAATTAAACCCTTTTTGCTCAATTAAATATTTTGTAATATAAGCCCGCCACATATAATATTCGTGAGTGCCATGGCTCGCTTCACCCAGCATGACAATCCTTGCATCCTTGATCCGATCAAAAAGAGGCTGTAACCCGGCCTTGCTATCCAACGGATAAGACCATTCCTTAATCGCATTTACTGCATCAACCTCATCCAGCTTTGCTTCTTTTGTGAAATAATGTCGCATAGTATTATGATTGTTGGTGAATGTTCAATTCATTAACGTATGAGTCAGCTTCATAAACAGAATAATTTTCAAAGCAACTGTATTTTGCACTACAAAAAAATGAGAAAGATTATAGAATGTAATGACGATCGTCAATCTTTCTGCGCCCATTAAGATTTAAATTCGTTTACAAAATAAGCAGGTGTGGAACTGCAAGGTTATTTGCAAGAAGGGTGAGAAATGATGTCGAATTGTTCCAGGAAGCCGAAACCAAAAAACAAATAGATGGTCCTCTTGCCCGACTTGCAAAACATGAAATAAATCCTAAAACAAATGCCAGCGCCCATACCAAGAAAATTATGGATTACCAATTCAATAAAGAAGTAAATATCCCTGTTAAAGGCGCCAGACTAAGTGGTCAATTAAGTATCCCATTTGGGTCCAGAGGCGTAATTATTTTCTCGCATGGCAGTGGAAGCAGCCGTAAGAGCCCAAGGAATCAATATGTGGCAGAACGATTAGAGGAAAAAAAGATTGGAACATTATTATTCGACCTTTTGACATTGCCGGAAGCCAGCCAATATGAAAATCGATTTGATATCGATTTACTTTCAACAAGATTGGCCGGGGCAACCGAATGGCTGTTGGGTTTATCGGAAATGCAGCACAGCAACATTGGTTTTTTTGGCGCGAGTACAGGTGCAGCTTCTGCTTTGAAAGTAGCATCATTCATGCCCGAAATTCAGGCAGTCGTTTCCAGGGGTGGAAGACCGGATCTTGTTATGGACGATCTACCAAATGTTCTTGCACCCACTCTGCTGATTGTCGGAAGTCTCGACCACAATGTCCTGAAATTAAATAGACAGGCTTATTCACAATTGGGTGGAGTGAAATCTTTGGAAATAATAGAGGGAGCAACTCATTTATTTGAAGAAAGAGGAATGATCGAAAAAGTGACAGAACTGGCTGCAGATTGGTTCACAAAATATTTGCAACCGGTTCCGGTAATCAGAAAGCATATCTTATAATTTGATCGCAAATCAAAATCTATAAAATTCTTGAATTATGATAAATACCATTTTTCTGGATAGACTGGAAGCTGGCAAACTACTTGCTGAAAAACTCAGGAAGTATAGAAATAAGGAGGGGCTTGTGTTGGCAATTCCACGTGGTGGCGTACCTGTTGCATATGCAGTTGCAAAAGAATTGGATTTCCCGGTCGAAATTGTGCTCACAAAAAAAATTGGCCATCCGATGAATAAAGAATATGCCATTGGTGCAGCCAGTCTGACTGATTATTTTGTCATTCCGCACGAAAATGTTTCCGATCTGTACATTCAAACAGAATTGAAGAAGATTCGGGAAAGGCTCAGGCTGATGTATAAAAAATTTATCGGGGATAAAGAGCCTGAAAGTATCGCAGGCAAAACTGTGATCGTAATTGATGATGGTATTGCAACCGGTAACACTTTAATAGGGACTATTCACCTTCTTAAAAAAAGCAGCCCGGGAAAAATCATTGTTGCTGCTCCGGTTGCCTCTCAAAGTGCTATTCAAAAACTATCTAAGGCGGCCGATGAAGTCGTTGTATTATTTGTTCCGGAGGAATTTTATGGAGTTGGCGCATTTTATGAAAATTTCGAACAAGTGAGCGACGAAGAAGTTTTATTTTATCTCGACAAATTAAAAGCCCTTAAAAAAGCAAGCTGATTTTAAAAGCAAAAAAAATATTTAGTCAGGGAATGATTTTGGGGGCAGTTTTCCATGAGCGTCAATTATATTAAAAAACAGCATAAATTATCCGGGATATCCAGCTGAACAATCATTCTTTTTGTTCAAAATAAAAAGTAAAAAGGTAAAACAAAATTCGTATGGATTCATAACATACGTCCTGCCATAATTTTTGAAAAAAATGATTTTTCAATCTAAATTCATTTTTTGTAACGGGAATACAATCTATTTCAATAATTTTCTCGATCATCTGCTTTACTATGGTGGTAAATTTTTCGTTACAGACATCGAGATTGAGTTCAATGCTGGCAAATGCACTGATATTATTAACGTTGTAAGAGCCGATCGTAAGCCATTTATTATCACAGATTGCCATTTTCGCATGCAGGACGCTGGGCCGGTACTCATAAATTTCAATATCATTTTTCAGAAGCCACCTGTACATATACCGCTCTGCCTGTTTGGCAATCGCTACATCGGAAATATTCGCAAGAACAATCTTAACCTTAGCACCACGTTCAACGGCTGTTGCAATTAATTTTCTAAATCTCTTTCCGGGTAAGAAATAACTGGATACAATAATGATTTCATTCTCGGCTTCGTTAAAAATCTGCTCATAACTTTTTGAAATCTGAATCCTTCGTCTTACCCAATCATTGCGCCGCATCCTTATCATATAAGATTCTTCAGGCTTAAAATCGAAACTAGGGCTTTTCAGTTCACATGGCGTGAGGCCCATATGTGAAGGGTATCCATTCCAGGTTTTCCAACAGAGCACACAAAGTTCTCTTGCAATATTGCCTTCCACCCAAAGAGCAAAATCGAACCATCCCGGATGGCCAGGCATGTCATTATAGTTATTGCTGATATTCATACCGCCTACGAGTGCATATTTAGTATCCACCACCACTACTTTGTGATGCAAACGCCGTCCAAAATAATAGTACTTGCTTTTTAAAAGCGGTGCAAAAAATCTGAAATTTATACCTGCCTCCCGTAATTTTTGAATGAAAGATCCTGGTAATTTTTGCGATGCATACCCGTCTGCCAACAAATAGACTTTCACATTTCTCCTGGCAGCAGCAATAAGTCCATCGGCAATATATCCGCCGGTTTCATCGGCCAGAAATATATAAACCTGAAGGTGAATAGTATCCTGCGCTTTCTCAATCATTTCGTGAAGCAGCTGAAAATATTCTTTCCCTCCGCGGATAAGCTTTACCTGATTACCCAGGGAATAGCCCCTATGATTTTTTGTTGATTTACGAATGAGCATATCATCAGCGCCAATTCTCTTACCTCATTTTTTTCTAAATATCATCAATTAAATATTTCCAAGTACTTGCAGAAGGGATTCTTTTACCCTGGTTGCAAAGCTTCTAAGATTCAAATCATCAATGCTGTGCACCATTTCTTCGGGGTTGACCATTGAAACCTCTACATCCCCATTGTCGTGTTCCTGTACAACAATATTGCATGGAAGAAAAACGCCCAGCTTGTCTTCTTCTAACAAAGCTTCATATGCGTACCGTGGGTTGCAGGCGCCAAGGATCATATAGTTCCTGAAATCAACATCCAGTTTTTTCTTCAGCGTCTCTTTCATATCTATGGAAGTAACTATACCGAAGCCTTCTTTTCTTAATTCTTCTGTCACCCTGTCAATTGCGGCGTGATAGTCAAAATGGACCTTTTTGCTAAAATGATATTCCATAAATAAAATATAGTTCAAAAATAGCTGCATGACTTTTGCTTATAAATGATAAGGGTCAGTCATTGAATTGATAATTCTCATTTTTAAATTATGAATCCTGTCATACTTTCAAAATCATTTCACAAGTTAATTTAAGTAGGAACAATCTTGAATGAGAATACGCTATTTGTTTAGATAAATCTTAATATGGATTATTTATTATAAATCTGTTTAAAAAAATAAAAAAACATCTAATCAATTTTAAAATGAACAAGATTATCGCTGCTTTTGATGGCCTCCGGTTTTCAGAAAGCACAATGAAATATGCAATTTATTTGGCCAAACAGTACAATGCCCATCTTACAGGAGTATTTCTGTATGAATCTACAAGTTTGGGGTTTGCAGTATACACAATGATTGAAAAACAATCTGTTTCAGGTCAAAATATTTTTAAAGAGATAGCTAAATCAGATAAAATTGCTATCAATAATGCAATAAATAATTTTGAGACGGCCTGCCGCAATGCCAAATTGAGCTACAGGGTTCATCGGGATACAGGAAACGCTGCACGGGAATTATTGCATGAAACTGCGTTTGCAGACCTTCTCATAATAGATGCACAGGAAACATTCTCATATCTCAAGGAAGAAATGCCTGGCTGGTTTATAAAAAATATTCTTCATGAAACCCGATGCGCCGTTCTTATCGTGCCAAAATCATTTTCCCCGATTAAACAATCCGTGTTGCTCTATGATGGCAGCCCTTCATCAATCTTTGCTATTAAAATGTTCAATTATATTCTGCCGGAAATGGGCAAACTGGAAACAAAATTATTGTTTGCAGCCAATAAAAGCAGTCTTCCTCAATTGCCAGACGACAAATTATTAAAGGAATGGATAGAAAGACACTATTCAAAAGTCACTTATAAGATACTAAATGGAGAAGAAAAGAAGCTTACAGCAACACTGGCAAAAGAAAAAAAGGAGGCAGTGCTTGTAGCGGGGTCGTATCAGAGAAGTAATTTGTCCATGCTGTTTCACAAAAGTCTCGCCGATCTTTTATTAAAAGAAACTAAGACTCCTGTTTTTATTGCACATTGTTAAGGTAATATCAAACCAAATATTAATTCGCAATAAAATTGTGGTCAAGATACCAGGCTTCTACTGTTCATAAAAAAGATTAAAAATTTATTTGTACAATAACAAAAAGAGGAGCATATGGAGGCGGATAAAATAAGATCGAGAGGTATTTGAAGATTTCTTCCCAATTATTGACTGTGATTATTATATAGAATGATTTTAAATGGTGTACAGTAAATAAATATTGATGACCCTTTTTTTAATTTTTCTGAATTTGAGGATTGTCATATCGAATACTAATCAGCATCATTTTTATGGGAAGTTTCCCGGGATAATTTTGGGGATAATTTTGATATGCTGTCTTTTTTATTGCTCACTTAAAAAAAAGTAAATGAAAAAAATAATTGTTGCGATTGACGGATATAAATATCCAAATAGCGTTACTGAGTATGTAATCCAATTTGCCAGGCAAATGAATGCGCACCTGGTAGGAGTTTTTTTGGATGATTTCACATATCACAATTACAAGATTTACGACCTGGTACATAGCGATGAGCCGGTAACTGAAGAAAAGATTATGGAATATGATGAGAAGGACAGGGAACTCCGTGAAGAATCTGCAAACAAATTCGAATCTGCATGCCGAAAAGCCGGAATTAACTACTCAATACACCACGACCGGAATTTTGCAATGCGGGAAATCCTTCATGAAAGTATCTATGCGGATCTGCTTGTAATAGATCGCAGGGAAACCCTGACTCACTATGAGGAAAACCTGCCCACCAGCTTTATCAAAAATCTGCTTACTCACACCGAATGTCCTGTTATTGTAACCCCGGAAAATGTCAGCTCAATAAAAAAACTTGTACTTCTCTATGACGGGGAACCATCTTCAGTATATGCAATTAAAATGTTCAGCTATTTGTTTTCCTTCTTAAATAATATTGAAGTGGAGGTGCTCACCGTAAATACCATGACTAAGAACAGACATGTCCCGGACAACAGATTAATGAAGGAATTTATGAAAAGACATTATCCTAATGCAAAATATACTGTATTGACAGGTTATCCTGATATGGAAATCACTAATTATCTCAAGCATAAACACGAAGATGAATTAATTGTACTCGGAGCTTACAGGCGGGGAATGATATCCAGATGGTTCAAACCAAGCATGGCAGATGCTTTGATGCAAGAGCTAAGGGCACCTTTATTTATTGCTCACCATAAATAGCTCATCAAAGAAATTCAATGAATCGATACTTTTATCAGTTTATCCCGATGAGGATTCTCTTTTTTGGGAAAATGAATGAATAAGTTACTGTCATGCCAATGAGCTGTTACTGCATTGGTATCTGCATCTGATGGCAATGCAAAGGAGCTTTTTAATTGATGCATTTCATAACTGCAATGATCATCCAGGCGAACAATCTTATCGAGATGGGTCGTATCCTGGTTTGAAATAACGACAAGCATATTATTTTCCAGACGAATTTCAATATCTTTTTTTTGAAGCCCCGGGGTTTCAATCGATATGATGTATTCATCTTCAAATTCATCGAATTGAATACCCGGTCCATTATTTTCACCCTTAAAAAATACCGGGCTTTTCTTTTTGAAACCTGTATCTTCTCTTTTAATTGTTTCTATGTTCATATTTCAGGGATAATCATTTTTTAACAACTTGACTGTCTTCTAAACCCTTATAAAAACTTATATGTTTTTCTGGCAATATCTCGCCGTGGTAATTGATATGCGATTTAACAGAATTGGAAACAATACAATACTTTTCGGTTTTTTTTAATGCTTCCACTGCTTTTTCAACAGGAACTTCATCTTCGATAAAGATCTTTGGGTAAACATCTATGTCTGTAAACTGATAATGGCCATCAATAATTTTAATCTGACCGGTAGCGTGAGATTCAAAATGAGATATATTGAACCCCATTTTTTTTGCAAAAGACAGGTAAGTCACCATAAAACAAGAAGAAACCGAGGCAATAAATAAATGTTCCGGGCTCCATTGATTACTTTCACCGCCAAATGCTTCCGGCATCGCAACGCGAATAGTATCTTTCACTTCATTAGATGTTAAAATACCCTTGTCGCCTGTCAACCAGTCGAGCCTGACTTCAAACAAAAAAGATTTATTCTTTTCTGCTTTTATCCGTTTTTCAACAGCCATAATCAAATTTTTAGAAATAAATTCAACTATAATGTTTAACCTTAAAAATATTGTATAAAAGTTCTGCCAAATGCGACAGAACTTTTTTAAAACCGTCGGCAGCGGATAATTAGCAGCAAAGCTTGACAAGCCACTTTTCATCCTCTATCCGATGCACCATGATTCCAGATAAGCTATTGATAAACTAATTATACCATTAATTATACCATCGCTTGAAAAAATTCTTATGCCACGAATAACGATCTGTCTTTTTTTTTGATGCCATGAACGACGATCTCCTGGTTTTATATTTTTATTAATAATGTAATCTAATATTTCCCGTTACTGTTTCCCAGGATTTCTGTCATCCCGCTTGATGAGGTTAATCAACCATATACCCATTTCCAGCTTCATATTTTCTTTTTTCTGATTCAGGCGTCTTTCGCATATAGTTATTTACTTCAGGCAAGATGAGTAATGGAATATGTGTTTGAAAAATCATTGACCTTGTAGCACTTTTATAAAACCATTTTGCTATTAAAGAATGGCGATGCGGCAGCATAACTAATATCTCAACCCGATGTAACCTGATAAAATCGTTCAATGCATCCTGCAAACCTGTGCTTTTTACATATTTGTATTCGGTATCAAAAGTGGGAAGAATACTTTTGTTTTTTACGATGCTGTTAAACGCTTCAGTACTTTCATCTAACACGTCTTTAACCACCCTGACCACTAACAACTTCGACTGAAACCTTTCTGTAATACAACGAAGCCAATCGAGTTGAAGAAAGTTTTTTTCTGTCTCCAATTTGCTATCATTCGCCAATGCTATTATTCTGGGGTCATTGTATTTCACTTCTTCAGGGATGATCAATACGGGTATGGTTGAATTTTTTACCACGGCAGAAACTGTGCTGCCAAAAACGGTCCTGAGCGTATGATGACTTGCTTTCATACCCATTACAATCAAATCTGCATTTGTTTCCTGTGCCTTGGCAAGCAGGGATTTGGCAGGTGTCCCATTGACAGAATATGTCTTAACAGGCAAAGCAGCTACAAGGTGAAGCTCTTCCACTTCATTTTGCATATGCATTTCTGCCAACTTCTTTATGTCATCTGCAATTGCATACATTGAAGAATCGCCTTCAGGGACAGACACCTGCTTGAAGATATTGCATAAAATGACCTGCGCATGAAAAGCTATACTCAATTTTAGACCATAATAAGTCGCGTTACGTGCTGCTTCTGAAAAATCGGTTGCAATAAGAATTGTTCGCATTGAATAAAACTTTAGTTAACTCCCAACCAGTTAAATGCTGATACCGAAACTGCCATTTTGGAGACCATCTTTACATCTTATTGTATGTATTCACTTTTTCCAATTCGCCGTCTTCGGATCTGAGGATGATTAATTTTTGGGAGTTTTCCACATTAATAACCCAAACATTTCTTTCGTCCTGGCTTACATAAATAACCATAGTGATATCATATCCACTATAATTGGATTTAACCATTTTGTGAATATTGTCTGGCAAATTTGATTCGTTTCCATAAAGGATATGATAAACCAACATACCGTTTTTTTCAAACAACGCGCGGTTGGTCTGGTCGTTTGTCATAAACCGTACAAGATAATTTTCACTTGCCTTGTACCAGACCGCCTTTTCCGCATCAGGGAATGTTGAACGAAAAGCTTTTGAAACTTCATTCGAGACCTTTGTACTGGAATATACTGTAATTGTTGGCAGCTTTTTATACAAAGTGTCCTGGGCATTTGCTCCCGTTATAGCCAAAGCAGCAACTAATATAATAGTACTGCATTGCAATAAATTTTTTTTCATACAACTTAATTTTAAGAGTTATAAAATAAAATGATTTTAAAACCAATTTACATTCTCTTACATCCAAAAAAACTGATTGCAGTCAAACTTAAATCTGAGAGTAATCAATAAGGAACACTTGCACATCAGTTGCTCCCTGGTCAGGCTTTGAATAGCTGGATATTTCTTTAAAGATCTTTCCTATTATAGTAAGCCATAAAATTTATTCGACAAAAACGATCTTGTCTCCAGCCCGTTCATGAATTTCCGGCTGTTCATCACCATATCCAAGTATTACTGCAAGCAATACCTGCTCTTTGCCCGGAATTTTCAGTTTTGCATATTGCTTCGTATTTGTTACAAATTTGCCAAAACCGACAGGACATGAATCCAGCCCCATTGATTTGGCGCACAGCATTATATTTTGGGCGCACATGCCAATATCCAAGGGGGCCCATACATTATCCACCGGTGCAGTAATAAATATTACAACCGGTGCCCCATGAAATACGGGATCCTGTAATAAATGGAAATTAAAATCGTGTGCAAAATGGAGCAATTGCCTCGCAGCATTTACCAGGCCTTTCAAGCCAGGCTTCACAACATCTTTAAATGCCACTGCCGCAATTTCTTTTGAGATTGATTTGATCAGTTCCTGATCAGTCAATACATAAAACTTCCATGGTTGCTTATTCATTGCAGATGGGGCCATCATTCCTGCATTCAGGATCATTGTGATCAGATCCTTATCCGGCTTTTCTTTTTTATATTTCCTGACTGCCCTCCTCATATTGATTGTATCAATAGTGGGATTGGAAACGGTTAAAGTTTTTTCCATAAAATTTTTTCTCAAATTATCTATGTACCTGTTACTACAAAATGATTGAAGTCATTCCCGTCAGTGACAATTGTCAAAAAACCGACATTGATTAAAAAAATGACAGAAATCAATACAGATATGAATATCCGTCAGAATTTGAATGTAATGGATCAATGAGGCTGAGTCAATAATTTATAGACAAGGGTCAGCTCAGGAAAGTACTTAAGATAAAATTGTAAGAATCACCAGAAATGAAACCTAAACGGTTAATTCTTTCTTATGCAGTTGATGCAATGAGTTGTTATCTAACCAGTCTTCCATCTACAAGTTCAATAATCCGATTTGCGCGCCTGGCAAAGTCGTTGTCATGTGTTACCATAATAATTGTTTTTCCTTTGTTTTTAGAGATATCTTCAAATATCCCGATAATGGTCTCTGAATTTGCACTGTCAAGGTTACCGGTCGGTTCATCGGCCATCACAATTGCAGGATCGTTGATCAGTGCTCTTGCAACAGCAATCCTTTGTTGCTGACCGCCTGAAAGTTTTGCTGAAGGCTTTTTTGCATACTCTTGCATCTGCATTTGTCGCAATTTTTCCATAGCCCTTTCTTCGATTTCATTGCGATTGAATTTATTTTGTTTCAAGGCAGGCATCATTACATTTTCCAATGCGGTAAATTCAGGAAGTAAAAAATGAAACTGAAATACAAAACCAATATTATCATTTCGAAATTTTGCAAGCTGATCCTGCCCCAAACCCGTCAACAGCTCATTCTTTATTGTTAATGATCCTTCATATTCAGTATCCAGCGTGCTAAGCAGATAAAGCAAGGTAGACTTTCCACTCCCTGATTTTCCTACCAAGGCAACGAATTCGCCTTCATTAACAGTGAATGAAATATCAGTAAGCACATGAAAAGGCTCCGGTTCATAAAAATATTTATTTAGTTTTTCTGCCCGTAATATGATGTCCATAATAATTCAATTCTTGTCTAACCCTAAAATGGCAGCACTTCGTGTGCACCCAAATATGAAATCGACCACCAATTCGAATACCGACTCATCCTCTCAAAATTGCAACGGGGTCGACCCTTGAGGCCCGTAATGAAGGCATGAATCCGGCAACAAAAGTTGTGAGTACGCCAAAAACAATCCCAAAAATATAATGTGATGCACGGAACACAACGGGAAAATATTTGAGTGAAATGAAACTGTTATTTGCGGGGAATGGCACCCGCGAAAGCGCATAGGATAATGCAAATCCCAACACGATGCCCGTGACAGCACCAGAAGTTCCTATGACGATCGATTGTGTTAAAAATATCTGCACGATATCCTTTCCTCCGAAGCCCTGGGCTTTTAATATTGCAATATCTTTCATCTTATTGGCAATGGTCATGTTCATGATATTATAGATCCCGAATCCTGCAACGATAAGTAAAGTAATACTGACTACATAAGTAAGAACATCCCGGATTAAGTTTGATGCCATTACGGATGAGTTCGCTGTTTGCCAGTCGTCTGATTTATATCCGTATTTTTTATAGAATGCAATGGCTTTCGGAACAGAAGAATTGTTGTCTTTTAATTTGATGTTGATGTCTGTAATATAACTGCTGTTTTCTCCGAGCAGCTGTTGTACATTGGCAAGGTTTACATAACTTTTGGCGTTGTCGATCGTGCCGATACCAATCGTAAAAATGCCAACGATCCGGAAACGCATAGTGGTCCCGATCGGTGTGGTAAGTGAAACGAGGTCGCCAAGTGTAACATTTAGTTTATTAGCAAGCCCCGACCCCATCAATATTCCATCACTTGATGTCAAGAGGTTCTGCGTTGTACCCTGCACCATTTTATCTTCAAGGTTGTATAGCCTTGTTTCTTCGTTGATATGAACACCGTCAATAAACCCGTTGATCTGAACAGGTCCGTAATTATAAAACACCTGTGTACTGAGCAGCGGCGAGACAGAGAAAATATCCGGGTCCCTTTTCAGATCCGCAAGGATAGCATCAGCATTTTTTATATTCAGTGATATCTGTTTAGGTTTAGGATGATCAACAATAATCAAGGCATTTGAATCTTTGAAATAATCGCCAGATATTGAAAAAGAATAATCGGTTTTTACGTCATTATAAATATGGATATCGGGTGTTGAAGATAACATCGTATCCTGCAAAAACTGGTTTACTCCTTTCATAAAGCTGATCATCAAAATAAACATCGCAATGCCAAAAGTTACACCAAGGGTGGCTACTACCGATTGTTTTTTTCTTGAAAGGAGATGTGTTTTTGCTATTGAAAAATTTACAACAAAGCTCATAATTATTTTTGTTGAGGCATGATTACGTCAGTAGAGCTGTTGAGGCCGCTAATTATTTCCACTTCATCTAAAGTATGGATTCCTGTTTGCACGGCAACGGTTTTAATTTTTCCTTTCTCTTTGATCAAAACACTATCGTCCGCAACCATTGCCAACCTTGGAATTGTGAGGACATTATTTTTTTTCCTGATAATAATATTTGCTTCTACTGAACTATGTGTGTAAGGTTGGTGATTACTATCCCTAAACAAAGCATCGACCCTGAAAGTCTGGTCGGCTTCATTCATCATAGGATAAATTCGTTCAATTGCCGCATGATAAATTTTGTTTCCCGTTATATCCGTCCGGAGCAATACTTCCTGTCCCAATTTTATTTTATCAATATCCTGCTGATCAACGGCAAGCCTGATAATGCGGTCTTTAGATTTGCCAAGCACCGCTATGGCATCATTCAGCTTCACCGCTTCTCCTATTTCTTTAAAAGCCTGATATACCTGTCCGTTATTATCACTACGGATAAAATAATTGTCCAGTTCATTTTTAGCACTGGTCAGCAGGCTTTTGGCATTATCAAGCGAAACAATTAAATCATTTTTAGTGGAAAAATATTTTTCTTCCAAAGATCTTTTCTGATTCAGTGAAGTAAGATAATCAGTGTAGGCAATATCAACATCATTTTGCGTGCCGACCCCTTGTTGCCAGAGCCTTTTCCGTCTTTCATATAACAAAGAATCATAGGAAAATTTTGCCTCCGCATTTTCGATTGAAATTTTCAGGTCGGCAAGGATTCTTGATTTGTCAGAAATATTGTCCTGTGCCACTTTGTATGCACTTTTTGCGGCTTCCAGTTTTGCTGATGAAGCCTCGTTTTTGACAACATAAAGCAGCTGTCCTTTATTGACAGTATCGCCTTCCTTGATAAGTTTTTCTATAATAGTGCCCGCACCCAGTGCGTAAACAGTATATTCACTGTCTGCCATAATCTTCCCAGAAGCGTATACTGTTTCTATGATATTTTTTTGCTGAGGATGAAAGGTTATTTTTTTATGACATGCAGCCAGTAAAAGAAGCATAATAATCAGAAAGCGATTCATCAAAACAAGGGTTTACCGACAAAGTTGAAAGAAAAATTCATTTTAGAACAAAATTTATTCTTTGAATTTTTGTCACCAATAAATTAAAAAAAATACGCTAAAATTTCATTATTATAAGAAATCATTGATCTCAGATTTCCGGTTGGCGCCCTGAAATGTATCTTCGACAATTCCTTACCGATTGATCTTGTTCATCATTTTATCTTCTTGAATATAACCCGATCAATTCGCCAAAGGCAAGCACATGGCCACTCATAGCTTTTTCAACATCTTCTTTTTTTGAAGAAGGAGGTATCGCAAGCGGGCAATCCAGCGCATATATTTTGAAAAAATAACGGTGTGTTCCTCCTGGCGGGCATGGGCCTCCATATTGATGTTTGTTGAAATCATTTATTCCCTGGATACCGTGCGCTTCATTTTCTTT
>DATJXY010000054.1:0-66318 GCA_035499855.1 Puia sp.
CCTCTTCGGAATAGAATATAAGCTGTGATGGCCATTGCAGTTTCTGCAACCGGTATCGCTACAAATACTCCGGTCGGACCGAGTTCAAAATATTTCGCCAGCAGGTAGGCCAGTGGTATCTGAAAAATCCAGAATCCAAAAAAACTGACCCAGGTTGGCGTCCATGTATCTCCTGCACCGTTGAATGCATTGATCATCACCATCCCGATTCCATAAAAAATATAACCTGTGGTGATGATGCGCAATGCTTTTACTGCAATTGATCTTATTTCGGGATCATTGCTGAACACTGAAATAATCGGATCCGGAAATGCCAGAAAAATCACGGAAACAATTGCCATGAAAATGGCATTGTATTTCGCAGTTTTGATTACGGATTCTTCTGCACGCCCGGGTTGTTTTGCTCCGAGATTTTGTCCGACCAGTGTCGTTGCTGCATTGCTCATTCCCCAGGCAGGCAAAATAAAAAAGACTACCACGCGAATGGCTGTCTGATAGCCTGCCGATGCAATACTATGTCCTGTTTCTGCTACCAGTCTGGCCATAAGAATCCAGCTGCATGATCCGATGATGAACTGCAAAGTTCCGGGAGAAGCAATGCTGACAATCGACCGGATGATGGGCCAGTCGAAAGGCAGATGCCGTTTGTGAATTTTTATAATTCCTTTTCCCCTGAACAAATGATATACCTGGTAACACACACCAATTCCTCTTCCTGTTGTTGTGGCCATCGCTGCGCCTGTCAACCCAAATCCGGGAATAGGTCCCAGACCATTGATCAGGACCGGACATAAAATAATATTGCAGAGATTGGCCAGCCACAAACTTCGCATGGCCATAGATGCGTCGCCTGCCCCGCGAAAAATTCCGTTGATCAGAAAAAGCATCATGATTACCATGCTTCCTCCCATCATGATATGCGTATATGGGGTACCGATAGAAATCGTTTCTGGTTCGGCTCCCATCATGCGCAGGATATCGGATGAGAAAATAAATCCTGACACACTGATGACAATGGTGAGTATTACTGCGATCCAGATGGCCTGTACTGCTGATTTAGATGCGGCTTCCGTATTTTTTTCACCAATCCTTCTGGCTACGACGGCTGTTGCAGCCATGCTGATGCCGATTGCCAGTGAATATACAATGGCCAGTACTGATTCAGTGAGGGCAACGGTTTGCAATGTATGCTGACTGTTTTTCAGATGACCTACGAAAAAAAGATCGACCACTGCGAATACGCTTTCCATGCTCATCTCCAGGATCATTGGAATGGCGAGCATAAATACAGCTCTCCGGATGCCAATGGAAGTATAATCAAGATGGCCTCCTTTGATGGCCTGCTTGATGAATGAAAAAGCTCCTGATAAATTATATGTTGATTGTTTAGACATTTTGATTCTTTTGAAAAATTCTGAATAAGGTTTTAAAGGTTCATAAAACAAAAACCCCCGCATATTTGCGGGGGTCCGATACTGATAGTTATATTAATTCACTAACATAGCATGATCCTTCCCGCAAACAAAAAGTCCATTACAGGGACAATTCTGTTTTTTGGATCGATATTCATGAATGTAAGTTTCATCGTTCGTTTTATTTGGTGATGCAAAGGTGAAAATATTTTTTTGAATACGCCAAATAAAATTGAAAAAATATTTTTTAGTTCATAAAAAAGAGGATGGAGGGTATGATTGGATTATGAATGATAAGATGGTTGTTACTCAGACGAGAGCTGGCAGAGTTGGTCAGATGAGCCGGGCCAGTTTCGTCAGACGACGGTCGTAATATAGAGTGGTCGACTGCAAGATGGATGGAGTGGTCCACCTAAGGCCAGACCCTTGCATGGATCCGATTAAAACAACCTCCCCTGCTCGCCGGGCCTTCTAAAGTTTGAGCAATCGAGTTCCCATCTTTCAGCATTCATCCCATAGAGCTTGCCGTATTTTTTATATTGCTGCCTGACCATCTCAGCAATATTACCTTCACCTCGCATCCTGACACCCCACCTTGATTCATTTACTTTTCCATCATGACTTGATTCGATCAGGTGCCATACTTTATCTGCACGGTCAGGAAAATTTTTGTAGAGCCAGTCGTGAAATAAAAATTTAATCGCTCCATTCAAACGGATAAATGTATATGCAGTAAACGTGGCCCCATTTTCTTTTGCTTCTTTCATGATCCGCTGCATTTCATGTTCATTCAGTCCGGGTATCATGGGCCCCATCATCACACCCATCCGCACTCCTTCGGAACTGAGTTCACGGATTGTTCTTAATCTTTGTGAAGCAGTTGTTGTTCTCGGTTCCATCAGTCTGCGCAGTTCTTCATTAAATGATGTAATTGAAACGAGAATGGAAACCAGTTTTTTTTTCGCCATTTCCTTCAACAGATCTTTGTCGCGTAACATGCCGGCATTCTTCGTGATCATCCCTACAGGCTGATTGAATTCATTACATACTTCCAGTATGCCTCTTGTGAGGCGATAATTTTGTTCAGCAGGCTGGTAACAATCCGTATTTCCACTGAGCCCGATGGGTACACATTCCCATTTGGGATCCATCAGGAACTTTCTCAATAACTGCGGAGCATTTTTTTTCACGATGATTTTTCGCTCAAAATCCAATCCTGCACTATATCCCCAGTATTCATGCACATTTCTTGCATAACAATAAATGCAGCCATGCTCACAACCGGCATAGGGATTCATACTGTACATCATCCCAACATCGGGACTCTCTACTTTATTGACAATCGTCTTGCTTTCCTGTTCTATATACTGAGTAGCGTGATTTTTTTCTGTCCAGTCATCAATTCCCTCTATATGTTCCCTGGTGATTTCGTCTTTCAGGAATTTGTTTTTTGTATTGATCTGGGCCCCTCTTCCCTTCAGATACTGATCGGATTCTTCTTTATCACTACCGGTCACGGGCACCTGATCTTGTCTCAATCGGTTCGACATAGCAATTTTTTTGAATTCAAAGTTTGTTAAACCAGGAGATTCAAATAAGTGAGGTGGGATCAGAGACAGGGATACCAGATTGTATTACAATTTTCAGTTCCCTCTTTATTCAGATCAAATATATGCTTGATCAAATCTTCACAGAACAGTCAGTATCCCCATCTCCTCTCTCACTCTCTCCAAACCAAATCACCCAAATAATTCTCCCTGTCTGGTGGCCACAGGAAGGTTTTGGAAATCAAACCTGTTCGCGATCTGCCAGGCTTTCTCTCCTCTTCTTCTTTTTAACAGGAGCATGCTATCTGCAATAAATCTTCCAGTGAAATGGCGGTTGGAATATTCCAGCCAGCCTTTTTCATATTGCCAGGGTAATAATTTTCGTGCGACTGCAAGATGTGGTTCATCCGTCATAAAATGTGGTTTGTTATCATTGTCCAGTTTCATCAGTCTCTGCACTTCCCTGATTTCCCTTACCAGGTTTTTTATGGGCTCCTTCGATATGATATTGATATAAATGGTATGAGAAGGAAAACTTCCGAAATCTTTTAACTCTACTTTGATCGGATGATATCCCATCGCAATTGTTTTCAAACGGTTCACAATTCGCTCTTCGAGCATTTCCAATTGCATGAATTTTACAAGCGTCACACGTGGCTTTCCCCAAATGGCATTGGGCGCTTTGTATGATTCATAGAATTCTTTTTTGACCTGCATGATCCGGTTTTTTAGTTCTTCATGCGGGCTTAACACCAATAAATATTCATTGATGCGATAGCCGGGCATGGCCTGAATCTGTGGTTGTATAGGCTCTTCTTTTTTTATCTGCTTTTTCACAAAATAAATTTGTATGATTAATAATTTAGCATAAATTTACTAAATATTTTAGTATCACAAAATTTATTTTTTATGGATGGGGAATTTTTTTTCGGAGCTGCCTACAAGGGTTCAAAACAATTTTCACAGCATGATGTACAGACTGCAAATGCAACCGGGTTTACTGCTGCTGCGGATGATTATATGGAAAGAGGAATTGATCTGAATGAACAGCTGATCCGGAATAAACCGGCTACTTTTTTTATGCGGGTAAGAGGAAACTCCATGACGGGTGCAGGTATTTTTGATGGCGATGTGGTGATTGTCGATCGTTCCGTCAAAGCAATGAGCGGTCGCGTCATCATTGCGACTCTCGACGGAGAAATGATGATTCGCCGCCTGGAAAAAACTTTCAACAAGGTTCGGCTGATCCCGGAAACAACAAAACTTTCCGCACTGGAGATTGATCCCTACAATTCTGATTTTTCAATATGGGGTGTGGTAACGTATGTGATACATTCTTTATAGCTACGCCTTAAGGCCGTAGCTATAAAAATAAATTTCGTTAGCCATTAAACCTATCAATCACATATGAAAACATTTCAATAGCCCGGCATTAATGCCCGGTCTATTATAACCAGAGCACAAAAAATAAATTCCATTACCATTAAACCTTTCCTATGTCCTTTGTAAGAATTTGGATTCATGCTGTTTGGGCCACGAAGTGCAGGGAGCCGGTATTGACAAAACAATTGCGCCACAAGCTTTTTTTTCATTGCATAGAAAATGCAAGATCAAAAAATATTTATATCGGTTGCATGCATGGATATGAAGACCATGTTCATTGCCTTATTTCATTAAAATCTGAACAGAATATCGCGAAAGTTATTCGGCTGATAAAGGGGGAGAGTTCATTCTGGATAAATCAAAATAATTTATGTTCATCAAAGTTTGAGTGGCAGGATGAATATTTTGCAACATCAATAAAGTGATTCTGAATTGAGTAAAATCAGGAACTATATAAAGAATCAGGAAGAGCACCACAGAAAATAACATTTCCGGAAGAATACAGCGAATTATTAGTGCGACAGAAATTTGCACAGGCAATTCAATGAACAAAATATGAGCTGGCACACAGAGAATGATTTCGAAACAACAGTCAGGCCCTTCAGGGCCGGGCACTACAAAGCTATAGTAGATTGCAATAGTTTTTATTGTTCCTGCGAGCGGGTATTTCGTCCTGATCTATGGAAGAAACCGGTTGTAGTTTTGAGCAATAATGATGGCTGCATTGTTTCCCGCAGTGATGAAGCTAAAAAACTCGGAGTTGGAATGGCCACACCCTATTTCATGTCAAAGCATATCATTGAAAAAAATGATATCGCTGTTTTCTCATCCAATTATCATTTGTATGGCGACATGAGCTGGCGTGTTATGGAAGTGCTGCGTACTTTGTCGCCTTCTGTCGAAGTATATTCCGTCGATGAAGCATTCCTGAACCTGGATGGGATTTCTTCAGATCAGCTCAGTGATTATGCAAAACATATTAAGGATACCGTAGAGCAATGGACAGGCATTTCTGTTTCCGTAGGAATTGCGCCTACCAAAACCCTGGCTAAAATTGCCAATCATATCGCCAAAATGAACAAATCGGCCACGGGCTGTGTTTGCACACTGATCACGGAAGATGAATGCAGGGAAGCATTACAACGTACACGTGTAAGCGCTATTTGGGGTGTCGGCGGTGCCTATGCAGGTAAACTGATTGAATGGGGCATTACGAATGCCTGGGAGCTTCGCAATATGCCGGAAGCATGGGCGCATAAAAACATGGGCGGCGTAGTGGGATTGAGGCTGATCAGGGAATTGCGCGGAGAACCATCGATTGTCATGCAAAAACCATTGACAGAAAAAAAGATGATCGCAACTACGCGGATGTTTGGAAAAAATGTTACCGAACTGTCCGACCTGAAAGAAGCAGTAGCCACTTATATTTCGCGGGCAGCAGAAAAACTGAGGAGGCAGCAGAGCGCAGCAAAAACAGTCAGCGTATTCATCGTTCCGAAAGAAGACGATCATTCCACAAATTTCAGCCATGGGCCTTCCATCAGTTCTCACATCACACTTCCATCCGCGACCTCTATCACACATGAGCTGATTAAACCCGCAGTAAAACTGGTTGAATCCCTCTTTGAAAAAGGAAAGGAATATAAAAAAGCCGGGGTGATGTTGAGCAAACTGGAACCCGACGAATCGGTCCAGGGAAATTTATTCCGCGCAGGAACGGCAAATATGCACCGGTTTTTAATGAGTACCATCGACAATGTCAATTTCAGTATGCGGGATGATACCCTGAAATTCTGTTCTTCCGGAGTGAACAAAGACTGGAAAATGCGGCAGGAACTGCGATCAGAGAGATACAGCACCCGGTGGGAAGAGCTGAAAGAAGTAAATTGACAAACCTGTAACTTGTGTCTATGAAAAATTCTGACGAAATAATTATTTATAAACCAAAAGGCGGTAAAGGTCAATTAGAAGTCCGACTTGAAAATGAAACTGTTTGGTTAACCCAATCGCAAATGGCTTCTTTATTTATGCAAACTAAACAGAATATAAGTTTGCACATAAATAATATATTTAGGGAAAACGAACTAAACAGGAAAGCAGTTGTCAAGGAATCCTTGACAACTGCTTTGGATGGAAAAAAATATAAGACAACCCATTATAATTTGGATGTCATAATATCTGTAGGCTATAGAGTAAAGTCCAAACAAGGTACGCAATTTCGTATCTGGGCTACTCAAGTGTTAAAAGACCACTTAATAAAGGGCTTTACAATCAATGAAAAAAGATTAAAAGAGGAACAGGAACAGCTGGCTGGTTTGTATCAGGCAATATCTATAATTGAGCAAAGTACCATTAAAAAGAAAATAGCATCAGACGAGGCAAAAGGTTTATTGAAGATTATTCTACAAACTTTTCATGGGAAACTTTTATATGCAAGTATAGAATAGCAAGCAGCGAATCTTTTGTATTTTATTATTAAGAATCATCCTTTTATTGACGGTAATAAGCGCATTGGGGCATTTTTGTTCATTTGGTATTTAGATCGGAATAGTCAGTTGCTCACAAAAAGAGGGAAATTAAAGATAAAAACTGTCAATCAAAGTCCTGATTTCCGCAGATAAACGATAATGCTCTTGTTGCCCTTGCATTGCTAATTGCGCAAAGCAACCCTGATCATAAGGATATCATGATCAGTCTTACTATTAACCTGGTTAAAGGATGATATTTCATAATATTAATTTTTTTTTGAAACCTTAAAATATAGTCATTTGGCATTCGTCTACCTCAATAGGCATGCAGAATGTATTGACGATAGAAAAGGAAATGAACAGCCCTTCCAGGAAAAATATCAGTACTGTCATTGGTCAGTTTGGAAAAAGGCTATTGGGCTTTATTCGCAAACGTGTAAATAATGAAGCGGATGCTGAAGATATTCTGCAGGATGTCTGGTACCAGTTCACCGCCACAGCTGAACCGATTGAACAACTTGGCAGCTGGTTGTTTACAGTAGCCCGGAACAAGATCACGGACAGATACCGCAAAAAAAAACCGGAATTCCTGGAAGACCTGCTATCAACTGAAGATGGAGAAGGAGTGATTGGATTTAAAGATATCTTATTCGACGACAGTAACAATCCTGAGACCGAACACCTGCGCAGTCTTTTCTGGGAAATCCTGGATGAAGCATTACAGGAACTGCCGAAAGAACAAAGAGATGTTTTTGTGTTGAATGAATTAGAAGATATTCCGTTTAAAGATATAGCAGAAAAGACGGGAGCCAGTGTCAATACATTGATATCACGCAAACGATATGCAGTATTGCATCTCAGAAACAGGTTGCAGGATTTGCGGGATGAATTGCTCAATTATTAAAATATTAAAAGTTTAAAAAAATTTTTATGAATAAAGACAACAGGAATTTCAGGGGAAGAATTTTCGCAAGAATCTTTTTCTTCGTAATTATTTTTCTCGCTGCCTTCAGTTTTATTGTGATGGCGCTCTGGAACAATGTGCTGGCCGATGTGGTCCATGTCAGCAAGATCAATTTCTGGCAGGCCCTGGGAATTTTGGTCCTTGCTAAAATTTTGTTTGGCGGGTTCCATGGTTTCCGTGGTAAATCCTGGGGAGGCCGTAATCAAATGAGGATGAGAATGAGGGAAAAATGGATGACTATGACAGTCGAAGAAAGAGAAAAATTCAAACAGGAATGGAAAAACCGCTGCGGTGGCCGGTTTAATTTTTTCGAAGAAAATCCTTCTTATCCGGAACAAACGGAACCGAATAAATAATAAGACATTATTGTGTTCTGAGGAATAATCAATAATCAATATTCAATAAACAATTTTCAATGTGGAGAATAAGAGTTCGGGGAGATGTTAAATATCATCATTGAGTATTGAATATTGATTATTGAATGTTCAGAGGAAGATACTAATGATAATTACTGAATCTTTTCAACAGTTTATATGCAACTCACACCAGCTATTCATGAATTCCGACAGATTCCATGGTCCGTGGAGAAATTAACGGAATGGAAAAAAGCGATAAAAAATAAAACGATTACTGATTGGACGATCGAACATCTGAATATTCAACCTTATCAGCATTTACTCGAAATCGGTTATACATCAGGGTATACATTGAGTGAAGTGGCAAGAAAATTAAAAATCGGTTTCCTTGCAGGTATTGATGAATCCATGACAATGTATCGCAGGGCCTACAAAAAAAATAAAAAATTAATCCGCGATCAACTATTGCAATTGCATATCGGGGAAATTCATGAACTGCCTTATCCTCATCATTATTTTCATACCATTTATGGAAATAACAGTCTCTATTCCTATGTAAAGGAATCGGGTTATATATTGCTCCCGCTGGTTAATCTTCTGAAAAGTGGTGGAAAACTGGCGATGGTATTCCAGCCGGGTACAACAAAGGAAAACAAAGTGGTTGAGATCGCTGAAAAAATAAAACAGGATTATATATTCGCCGGATTATCACATATTCAACTCGAGCTTCGCGATATGCATCCTGTAACAGGAGTCGCTATCACGGGTTACAAAGAATAAAATTTTTGCAGATTTTAGCTCCGGCCTTAAACCGGAGCTAAAAAATCTGATTCATTCAGGCACATAGGGATGGCTGTTAGTAAGCCCCTTGCAATGGATTCTATTTATTCTTCCCACTCCCATTTAACAAAAACTTTAACAATACAGCATCCGGGTTGATTAAATTTTTTGAATGGATGATAGTCTATAACATAGCCCGGGTTGAAAACAGGGCTATATTCAATAACAAAAAATTTACAACTATGAAACGCTTACTCCTGCTATCATTCATTCTTGCCGGCGTACTCGTAACGACTACCGGTCATGCTCAGGTTATAGTTCGCGCACGTGTGGGTCTTGGGATTCCGGTTCCCAGGGTATTTATTCCTCCGGCTCCGGTCTACAGCGATCCTTATGCCGTTCCATATTATCCACCCCGCGATTGCGAAAGGGCAGTTGTTCCTTATGGCCGTGTTTATGATCGATATCATTATAATGTTTATCCCCGCTATGAAAGATCCTATGGAAACCGCTATGACTATGGATGGAAACACCGGAGAAAATGGTAAGTGATAATATCTAAAATAAAAGCTCACATGTTGTGAGCTTTTTTTATGCAGTAAATATAAATTGTGTTGTTGTTAGTTTTCAGTCAAATCAATCGTCATCATCCTTTTTTGGATTGACTTTTACGAATGCAGCTCTCCTTGGAGCCGGAACAACAGCATTCATGCCTTTGATTCCTTTCCATAATACCTCATTAAATGCATCTTCCGGCACGCGGTCTTCCTTCTTAAAATTAAAACCGGCTGACTTCCTTGACATCTCATTCGACTGCATATTTTTTTCATTCAGATCAATATTGGCGGGCAATGAATGAAAAGCTGTGAGATCAGCATCAGAAGAAAAACACCGCCACATAGAAGGAGCGGCTGCGTCATACTGGGTCATCGGAGCCAACCCCAATATCAATTCCATTGTCCGGAGCATAGATGTAGTAGAATACATCGAGTGATCTGTAAAATGTCGTTTTACAAATCCGCCAGCTACATATGCAGTTGTTCTGTGTGCATCCACATGATCGGGACCGTTTTGTGCATCATCTTCCAAAATAAAAACCACAGTCTCTTTCCATATTGGACTTTTACTCAGGTACTCGACAAATCCGCCAACAGCTAAATCATTATCGGCAACATGTGCAAAAGGGGTAGGTCTTCCCAAACTTAATCCTTCTGTATGATCGTTGCCAAATCTTATGGTATTTAAATGCGGTACTGCATTGATCGCAAGTAATGAATCAAAATCTTTTTTCCACTGACTCAGCCGGACCGTATCTCTCACACTGAGATCCCAACCGGTATAATACTGACACAAATGATTTCTCAATACAGCGATATTGGGCTTGTATTCATCTGCGAATTCCCCATATGTTCTGTAACTGACATTCGATCTTCTGCAATCATCCCAAATAAATCCTGCCTTATTATTTGCAATGGCCCTGTTCCCTTCTCCATCATATTCTCCTCCCCTTCCTCCATAACTGGTCGGCCATGTTTTTTCCAGATAGTCTGTTGCATATGCACCCATACTCCAGTTATGTCCATCTGCACTCACTTCTGCATCGCAATAAAAATTATCCAGCAAAACAAATTCTTTTGCAATTGCATGCAGGTTCGGTGTGATACGTTGTCCGAATAACAACAGGCTTGTGTCTCCATTCCCTTCTTTTATATCGCTGAGCACCTGGTCATAGGTTCTGTTTTCTTTAATGATGTAGAAAACATATTTGATGGGAGAAGGATCTCCGACTTTCATTGGAATTGGATTACCGGGTTCGCCCTGTGATTGCAATTCGGTTGATTTATGATATGGAGTATTTTGATAAACCATTTGCGAATAGGTACCCAATGTTTTTTCATCTGGTTCTTCGAAAATGCTCATCGTGCCTTTGAAAAGTCCGCCGATATATTGTACTTCTTTTGGCTCATCCATATCGCCTTGCTGATAATGCACATGCTGCCTGCGATGATAAGGATCCGGGCCCATCGGATTTGCCATAGATGTAAAACCTTTTCCGTTTGCGACAAAAACTTTTTTACCGACAATTTTTACAGCAGTAGGATACCAACCCACGGGAATAAATCCATTTGAATGACTTTTTCCCGGAACACTTACATCAAAAACAGCAAGACAATTATTGTCCGCGTTCGCGACATACAATAATTTCTCATCTTCATTCAGGCATAAGGCATTCGTCGTTGAACCGCTCGGTGCATCCGGATATAAAGCCGCATTCAGCGTTTCCAGAATTTTTCTATTTTGAATATCGATGACAGATACCGAATTATCATTGGCATTTGCCACAAAAAGATAGCGGCCGTTTTTTGTGATACAGAGATCATTCGGGTTGTCACCGACCGGCATTTCGTCAATAAATTTTTGCGCTTGGGTGTCGAAGATTAAAAGCCTGTCACATCCCCAACAGGAGATATATAGCTCTTTTTTATTTTTCGAAAGCAAACAGGTATACCCTTCGGCGCCAAAGCCAATTCTTTTTACAACAGATTTCGTTTTAAGATCCAGAATATATAAAGCATTATCTTCTTTCGTTACGACATACATCAGCTTCCTTGCGTCATCAATATCCAATCCTGCAGGAGAAATCTTTTCGGGCCATTTTTCTCCCAGTTTGATACTATCGGTCAATATCAGTTTATTATTGCGGATCGCATATTGCAAAATCCAGTTATCATTACCACCCGAAGCATACAAATATTTTTCATCTGCACTGAATTTTAGTCCCAACCAGGATTTTGGAATGTCAATACTATCCAACAATTTTTCATGTACCGGGTCGATCAGTTGCAGTGACTGAGTGCTCTGTCCATTGCATGTAACTGCTAAATATTTTTTTGTGGATGAAACGGCAATATTCAGGGGAAGATCTCCCAGGGGCAGACTTCGTCCGACGGGAGATAAAGACCACCCATTGGGAAGAAGTACTTTTTTATTAACCGGCTCACTCGCATTCGGCATCTGTGAAAATCCACTATTCACAATGAATGCAGTCAAAAAATAGAATAATAACTTTCTCATGGAAATATTTATCAACTACAAAAATATTGAATGTAGAGCTATACTGCCGTTAATGATTCTGAATTAATGAAAATATCATTTGGTTAGCGGGCCTACACATCACTGTTTAAGGAAATAGTTTTTCTGCTTCTTTCACTGATTCAGGTCTACCAACATCGATCAATTTTGATCCGCTATGATCAAAGCCCCGGATTGTTTCCGAAGAAGCCAGTTCCAGGTAAACATCTACTATGGAAAATTTTCCATGCTGTTTGATCAGTGAAAAAATTTTTGGATCGATCATATGAATGCCGCTGAATGCTTTCGGAAACAAGGGCTGTTCTTTCCTGGAAATTTTTTCCTGTCCGGTTTTTTCATTTTTCCATCCACATAATTCATTCTTATTGTTGAACAAAAAATATCTTGAGCTGGACCGGTCAGAGACAGCCAGCGTTGCAACAGGCCGATGGAGATAGTGATCCTCTATCATCAAATTCAAATCAAGATCTGTGAGTATATCTGCATTCATCGCCAGGAAAGAACCCGCATCAAAAAATGAAGATGCTTTTTTCAATCCGCCTCCTGTTTCCAGCAATTCGGTTCTTTCATCACTGATCGTGATCTTACTCCCCCAACCCTGATTGGATTGAATGCTTTGTAAAACCTGGTCAGCAAAATGATGCACGTTGATTATGATATCTCTGATTCCAAATTGCTGCAGGTATTCAATATTTCTTTGCAGAAGAGTTTTTCCATTTACCAGGGCCAGGGCCTTTGGATGATGATCCGTCCATGGTTTGAATCTGGTACCAAGGCCAGCGGCAAAGATCATGGCCTTGAGGGCCCCTCGTCCCCCTGAAGGGGGAGTGATATTTTTAATTTGGTTGTTCACGTTGTGAAAAATCGTGGATACAATTTTCCAAAGTTTTAAACTTTGGAAAACTTATAAAACAATATTCTGAATCAATTCGCTCTTGAAAGGATAATCAGTATTGTAATGCAATCCCCGGCTTTCTTTTCTGAATTGCGCTCCTTTCACAATGAGATAACCCACAGTGATGAGATTTCTGACTTCAACCAATTGCGGTGAGACGGCCGTAGTTTCGTAGAGGGATTCTATTTCCTCATGAAGAAGGTCCAGTCGTTTCATCGCTCTTTGCAAACGAACATTTGTGCGAACGATGCCTACATAATCAGACATCAGCAGCTGCAATTCCTTTGCGCTTTGTGTGATCAGGATCATTTCGCGGGGTTCTGTTGTACCTTCTGCATTCCAATCGGGGAGAGATGAATTCAGCTCAACATCGTTTATATATTTTACACTATCCAGGTAACAGCGATGACCGAACACCAGGGCTTCCAGGAGTGAATTGCTGGCGAGACGATTGGCCCCGTGCAAGCCGGTAGATGCGCATTCTCCGCAGGCATATAAATTTTTAATAGAAGTTCTTCCCCATTCATCTGTCTTGATGCCTCCGCAACTATAATGTGCTGCCGGAGCAACCGGTATCATTTGTTTTGCTACATCGATACCAATCGACTTACATTTTTCATAGATATTCGGAAAATGTTCAACAAATTTATTTATGTCCATATGCCTGCAATCCAGGTACACATGTTCAGTTCCCGTTTTTTTCATTTCGCTATCGATAGCCCTGGCCACAATATCACGTGGAGCAAGATCTTTTCTTGGATCATATTTTTCCATGAAAGCTTCTTCCTTTCTGTTTCGCAAAATCCCTCCATCTCCTCGCACTGCTTCGGTAATCAGAAAAGAAGGACTGATACCTGGTTCATACAAAGCCGTCGGATGAAACTGAATGAATTCCATATTTTCGATACGACCCTTGGCCCGATACACCATAGCGACCCCATCGCCTGTCGCAATACGGGGATTCGTTGTTGTACGGTATACCTGACCGTTACCTCCGGTTGCAAAAACGATGACCTTTGATAAAACTTTTATGATTTTGTTATCCTGCAGATCCAGTGCATAAATTCCATAGCACTCGATATCCGGGGTTGACTTGGTGATGAGATATCCTAAATGATGCTGGGTGATTATATCAAGCACAAAACAATGCTTGATGATTTCAATATTTTTTTGTTTCCCTACTTCTGCCAGCAGTGCACGCTCAATTTCTTTCCCGGTAATATCTTTATGATGCAGGATCCTGAATTCAGAATGACCGCCCTCCTTCCCTAATTTATATTCACCATCTTCGTCCTTGTCGAAGCGGGCGCCCCATTCAATCATTTCCTGAATACGATCCGGCCCTTCTTTCACGACAATATTCACCACTTTCGGATTGCATAACCCATCTCCTGCAATCAATGTATCTTCAATATGCTTTTCATAACTGTCATGCTCAAGGTCAGTTACTCCGGCAATACCGCCCTGCGCATACTTGGTATTAGTTTCATCTGCGCTTGTTTTAGTGATGATCAGGATTTTTTTGTCAGGACAATGCCTGGCAACTTTTAATGCATAACTCAGGCCTGCAACGCCGGAACCGACTACCAAAAAATCAGCCTGTTGAGTCATAGAATGATATTCTGTATTCGCGTGAAACCTGAGATGTCAAACGTGAAAAAAAATTAATAAGTAATCGTATATTCAAATTTTTCCGGATGATCGAATACTTCTATAAGATTATATTTGATAGTAACTGTTTTTTTATCATCAGAAAGTTTGGCCAGTACATTATCAATTCTCTTCACGGGTCTTGGAAGATTTACGATCAAGGTATAAGGGACTTCAATCCCCATACCGGCTGCCTGTTTGATCTGCGCAAAATCCTGGCTCTGTTGCAAAGATTTCCATTTTTCTGCATTCAGTTTCCTGGAAAGCAACCCATCCTTACTTTGAAAATCATACATTGAATTGAACTGATTCATATCAGGCATGGAAGATGTATCGGAGTTATTATCTTCCTTGCCCGATGTGAGCCCTTTAAAAAGACTGGTAGTGTTCAGGCTTCCGTCATTCATCGAAGTATATAATTTTTGCAGATTGCTCAAATTTGAAAAAGGGAAATGCATGTCTGTCTTAAATAATTTCTCATCCATATTCAGTTTCATATGAATTTTCCCGTCTTTTACCAGGGCTTTTTTCTCGGGTGTCATATTTTTTGCTGAATCAACCACGTCCTTCATTAAAAGAGTTGTATCCATCGCTTTATTGGGTAATTGTTTGTCCATTTCCTCTTTTCCTAAATAAGTCTGCATGATGTCCAGTAACTGGCTCATATCAGTATTTATTGATAATTCGCCGCTTCCATTGCTTTTGATATCGATCTCTTCAGTAGTTTCAAAGCAACCGGCAAGAAAAAACAACAATGCTGCAGCCAATATTAATTTTATCCTCTTCATTTATCAGAATTTTATTCAGCAAGGTACTTCAACTTACCTGATATCCAACGGTAAAAATTTTCGTATGGCCCGGGTGGAGAAGTGTAAGTCCCATATTGTTGTTAAAACAATCCGGGGCTGCACTGAGGTTTTCTATCGCAATGCTTTTGCGATGAGAAGGAGTAAAAATTTGCAGATATGGATAAGTGTTATCCGGGAAAAATGAAATTTTTATTTTATTCCCGGGATTGAGAAGTTCACATGCAGCATGTCCATTATCCAGGTTCAGCACAAAACAATTATCGAATTCAGAAGAGCCAATTTCCTGAAAATCTTTAAAATGATCATATTTCAGCAAACGGCCTGTTGGTATTAATTTATCATTAAATTCCAATATGGAATCCGATTTAAAAAGAAGCTGCCAGCTGTTGATGGATCCTCCTAATTGGAAATATGGATGCCATCCGTCGGCAATTGGAATGGTATCCTGGCTTTCATTGGTGACTGTTGTCTGGATCTGCAAAAAATTATCCTTATGAAGTGAATATCTTACATGGCATTTATACTTGTATGGATAGCCTTCATCATCATTTTTATAATGATATAACAAAGAGATGGATGCCATTGATTCATCTGCAAATTCCTGGATCACTGAAAAAGCTTTGTCATAGAGTAGACCATGGATCGTCGATCCGTCTGTGAATTTTCTGGAAAACTCAGCTGCTCTTCCATGATAGCTATATTTCCCTTCAAGAATACGGCAGGGAAAAGGCGAAAGCTTCGCGCTCTTGAATGTTTTACTAATTTCATTTTTCGCTTGTGCAGAACTGTTATAGTTATCGATGATATTGAAAGTGCCGGTTTCGGTTTCCACGGAGAAAGAATGCAATAAAGCCCCATATTGAGGTAGTATGCTGACCGCGGTACCTGTTTTATCATCTTTCAGCGTCACCAGGTTCAATCCGTTTTCCTGCACGTGATGAATAGAGTAGCTCATGTTCCTAAAATCATTGCAATGTAAGAAAATCATTATTTTTCAGGTATGGAAAAAAATATCCGGCAGCAATTTTTCGAATATTATGGGAAAGAAGCGTTGATAGTAAGCGCACCGGGAAGGGTGAACCTGATTGGCGAGCATACGGATTATAATGAAGGATTTGTGTTACCCGGAGCCATCGACAAAAAAATTTATGCAGCTATTGCTAAAAACAATCAAAATACCTTAGAAGTTTATGCGGGTCAGTACAAAGAGAAATTTTCCTTTTCACTGAATAATATAAAACCGGTAAAAGGCTGGGCGACTTATTTATTAGGTATTATCTATTTTCTCCAACAGCAAAAAAAATCCATTGACGGGATTGATGTATGGATTGATGGCAATGTGCCCGTGGGCGCCGGCATGAGTTCTTCCGCGGCTCTCTGTGCAGCATTTGGCCTTGCATTGAATGAATTGTTCGGGTTGGGTTTGACAAGAATTGAACTGGCGTTGATCGGACAAAAAACAGAGCACCATTTTGCCGGCGTTAAATGCGGCATCATGGATCAGTTTGCAAGTCTTCACGGGAAAAGCGGCCATGTTATAAAATTGGATTGCCGTAGTCTGGAATTCGAATATATACCTTTTCAATATCCGGAATATAAAATTGTACTCGTCAATACAATGGTGAGCCATTCACTCGCAGGAACAGAATACAATATCAGGAGACAGCAATGCGAAGAAGGGGTTCAAATATTCCGGAAACATTTTCCCGGCATACATTCACTGCGTGATATCAGTATCCCGCAATTGGAACAGTATCGTGAAGATTTGCCTGATATCATTTACAGACGATGTCATTTTGTTGTTTTTGAAAATGATCGCTTATTGCAGGGATGTAAATTATTATCAAAAGGAGATTTGGATGGATTTGGTCAACTGATGTACGAGGCTCATGACGGATTGAGTAATTGGTATGAAGTCTCCTGTCCCGAATCAGATTTCCTGACTGAACATGCAAAATTATTTGGTGTTACAGGTGCGAGACAAATGGGAGGCGGCTTTGGCGGCTGCACCATCAATATCATAAAAAATGATATGGTTGAAAAGTTCAGTCAATATGTTTCGACTGTCTATGAAAAGGAATTCAAAAAAATACCTGATATATATATTACGCAGATTGAAGATGGAGCGAAAGTCGTCTGAATCCATGACCCATGATCGTTTGTCGATGGCCGTTAATCGATGGCTGAATTATAAACCAGTTTAAATAAGATCCGAACAAAGGCCAACGATCATCGGTCATCGATTCAAAACACTTCTCCCAGGTTCACAAAAAAGCCTCTGGATCCATCGGCTCCAAAACCATAATCGACCGCGATATTTGTATTGGAATGTTTATTGACCTTGATGCGGATTCCCAGCCCCACCGCCGGCCAGATCTTGTCGAAATCATTGCCGGGATAATTGGAAAAACTTTGTGCATTTGCAAAAACTACGGCTCCGAACAATCCATTCTTGGTGATGCCAAACCTGTATTCCGATTCGAGATAGAGCATATTATAAGACCTGAACCTGCTCTGAATATATCCTCTTCCTGTATTGTTATATGCATCCCAGCCGGTGCTCGGCAAATCCAGATAAGGCGGATTTCCGGAAGGAGTCAACCAAGCATATCCCCAGAAAGCGAGAATGTTTTTACTTCCGCGGGGAAATTTAAAATATTCTCTCAGATCTACTGTCAATGACTGCCAGTTTTCATCGCTCCCCATAAAAGTAAAATTGGGCCTGTATAAAATATTTGCGTATAACCCTCCCTGTGGGTTAATCGAATTTTTCCTGTTATCAAATAATAAATTAATGACGGGGCCGGAAGAAACAGATGCAGGAGGCAGGCCATATTTCTGCGCATCCGAAGAAGAATCGGTATCTCCTATTTCTTTTATGTTCCAATGATAATCCAAAAAATATCCGATTCCCGCATAGAAGTTAGGAGCAATATTTCTCAAGACAGACTGATGAATTCTTAAATGGGAATAGTCGAGTTCTGTTGCATCATTCAGGGAGCTGTGCCCGCCCAGTCCATAAGTATCCTGCGGATATTTATAATATCTCCAGTCGGTTACGATATTGTATTTATTGTCCCTGGTCCAGATATTTGTGAGGATGGGAATGGTGAGCTGGTTGTATTGTGAATACACAACCGGGATATTGATACTGGAAACATTTGTTTTATCCGGATCATTCGTAAAAAATCCAACATTGGTCGCTACGATTAAGGCAAAACCTGTGGAAAGCGTGTATCCAATAGCAGGTACAACCGAAAAATGATATTTATCGGCTTTCGGTTCGGCCGTGCTGTCGGAGCCGTTTTTTTTCCGCTTTGCAATTGAGAAAAATACATCCACCAAATCCTTCTGAGCCGTATCAGACTTTAAATTTTTATTTTGTTTAGTCTGACCGGAGCTATCAGACTGGGCATGCACCCGGTTATAGGCAAACAAAGAGAGAAATATTGATATCAGAATAACCGGCTTACGCAAGGACAGGTAACAGTTTAAAAATAAAATACGTTTATTGAGTTATAGCGTTGATTAAAACGAATCGCTTAACAAATCATTATCATCAAACAAAAAATTGGGCGTTTGAAATACATAGGTGAGAAACAATTTTCAAGTCTGCATGCGTTCAGATCAGGGATCTATCCATTCATCACTTTCTTTCAACAAATTAATTAATTCATCCAGGGCCGATTCACTGCTCACTCCACGCTTTACTATTTCTTTTCCTTTATAGAGTGTAACCTTACCAGGCCCACTACCCACATAGCCAAAATCGGCATCGGCCATTTCACCCGGACCATTTACGATACAACCCATAATAGCAATCTTCACTCCTTTCAGATGATTGGTGACAGACCTGATCTTTGCGGTTGTTTCCTGTAAATCAAAAAGCGTCCTGCCACAGGAAGGACAGGAAATATATTCTGTTTTGGAAATCCTCGTTCTTGCAGCCTGCAATATAGAAAAAGACGTATTATTAATAAACTGGTGATTGTTGCCTGCTTCCAGGTAAGTTCTTCCGCTTACTTGTATATTTTTTATTTTTCGTGGGTCATTCATCAGCCAGATCCCATCTCCCATCCCATCCACAAACAAAGCCCCTGCACCAATTGAAAAATGGATCAGTTGTTCATCAATGGTTTCATCACGGCTTTCCACGGCCAGGATTACAGGACATTGAATTCCTTCATTCATCAACTCCATAATAAATCTTCTGACAGACTGTACCGGATTTTTTCCGGAAGAAAAAACACATAAAACAATTTCCTGATGCTTACGTATCGCATGTATTAACTCGTAAGCGTTCTTTCCATCCGAATCAACCGAAATGAAATTTAATATCCCCGATTTTTCATTGGCCTGTAAATATTCTGCATCGGTGAATAAGGGAAAATATTTCTGATAATGATCCGGCTCATTCTCTTTTTTCCCAATCATTTCTTTCCAGACTGAATAATTGCAAATCACTTTCAGAGTTCCGGGCAGAGGGAAATCAACCATTTTATCGGCCGTATAAATATAATCTGCTGCCGCATCACTGATATTCCATTTGTCGCTTACAGGATCATAATCATAACCAACCGATTTCAAATCATCTCTTAAAACCAGATTTGACTGCATAAAATCCGCAACTACTACCGGTGCATGTTTATTCCCGATATTTGAAACAGCAAATGTTTTTCTTCTTTGATAACCGAATGGTGAATAGGGAATTTTTTCGATGGGGGTCACATGACCCGGCTCCTCCTTCTCCAACTGTTTCTCATATCTTCTGACAATATCTTTGCAAACCGGAATTTCGAATTCAGGGTCTTCGGTCAGGGATACCCGTATGGTATCACCAATGCCATCTTCCATCAGTGTGCCGATACCAATGGCAGATTTAATGCGGCCATCTTCGCCATCGCCGGCTTCCGTAACACCCAGGTGCAGGGGATAACATTCACCAAATTCATCATCCATTTTCTTTATCAACAGCCGGTATGCTTCCACCATGACGAGCGGATTACTCGACTTCATGCTCAACACGATATTATGATAATTCTCTCCTCTCGCGATCCGCAGAAATTCCATTGCACTTTCCACCATTCCAATAGGCGTGTCTCCATAACGGCTCATGATCCGGTCGCTGAGTGAACCATGGTTTGTGCCGATGCGCATAGCCGTTCCATATTCCTTACAAATTTTTACGAGTGGAGTGAACCGCTCGCAAATACGTTCTATCTCATTGTTGTATTCGGCATCGGAGTATTCAATGAATTCAAATTTCTTTTTATCGATATAATTACCGGGATTGATTCTTACTTTTTCAACTATCCTGGCCGCAATTTCAGCAGCATTGGGCGTAAAATGTATATCCGCTACCAACGGGGTCGTATACCCGCGGCGACGCAATTCATTTTTTATATTGAGAAGGTTTTCAGCTTCCTTTTTACTTGGGGCCGTTATACGAACCAATTCAGATCCCGCTTCAATACAACGAATACATTGTTCCACCGTAGCCATGGTGTCCATCGTATCCGTGGTTGTCATTGTCTGAATGCGAACCGGATTGATTCCTCCCATGAGCAGATCACCGATCTTCACCTCCAGCGTTTTCAGGCGCCGATATTCCGTAAGCGAATTACAATACAACTGCATATAGTCAGCCTTACTTAATTGGCAAAAATAATCAGATTATATAAGAGTCAGGGAAGGAAAAATCCATTGAATCATCGTCCGACTCATTACCAGTCTTTATCCGGTTGGGATAGGGACCTGGTTTTATTCTGGTTTAGTTTGTCCTGCACTTCTTTTTCTTTCTGAGTGAGGGCTTTTAATAGTTGTTCTACCTGTTGTTTGGTCAGCCTGCTTTGCGGTTGTTTTGGTTGCTGTTCCTTCTTATCCTGCTGTTCATTTTTTTTCTGCTGCTTATCGTCTTTGCTTTGCTGTTTTGACTGTTGTTTCTTTTCCATCAATGCTTTTTGTAAATTTTCTCTTGCATCCGAATCGGCCGGATCAATGCGGAGAGAATTCTTCCAGGCTTCAATACTCTCATCCAATTTTTGTTGTTTGATAAGTGCATCCCCTTTATTATAAAAACCTTTTTCCTTCACTAAACTGTCAGTAGTATGATCAATCACTGCATCATAGGATTTAACGGCATCATCGTAATCACTTTTCCTGAAAAATGTATTACCGAGATTATAATTGGCAGCAGGATTGTCGGGAGCCTGGCCAATCGCTTTCTGGTATTCAGACTGTGACTGATCGAACTGTTTTTGTTTATAGTATCGATTGCCGCTACGTATCAATACATTTTCTTTTTGGGCTATTGACCTTGCTGAAGTCATCAGCATCGCAATCAGGACTGATATTTTTAAAAAAATTCTCAAGAAAATCCAAGTTTTCTTTCAGGTAAAAAGAATTCAATGACCAGGAATAGGAATGCGGCCGACAAAAACCACTGAAAATAACTTTTATAATCGATATCGTCCGAATCTGTCAATGCTCTTTTTTCTACGCTGTCCAGTCTTTGTGACAAAGTGATCAGTGCAGCATCCAAATTATCCAACCTGATATAAATACCATTCGTTGCATCCGATAACTGACTTAATTCAGCTTCATTGAGCTTGGAAATTACAATTTGCCCGTTCTCATCTTTTTTTGTTTCATGAGTAACCGGGTCAATGATCACCGATCCTTCCGGTGAACCGATGCCAACGGTATTGATCATGGTACCATCATCCGCGAGCTGCTTTGCAGTTTTCAATGCATCAGGATCATGATCTTCTCCGTCCGAAATCAATACAATTGCTTTGTATTTGTGTTCATTGCTATTGAACGCGGAATTTGCCATCCTGAGTGCATCTGCAATAACTGTTCCCTGTGTGGGTACTGCATCCGGACTCGCATTTTGAATATACATCTTCGCAGCGCCCTGATCGGTGGTAAGAGGCATTTGCATGTAGGCTCTTCCTGCAAACAAGATCAATCCGACGCGGTCATTCTCCAATTTATCCAGCAAACGAAGAAGCAATTGTTTGGCTTTTTCCAGCCGGCTGGGTTTGATATCCTGTGCCAGCATGCTTTTGCTCACATCCAGAACCAGCATCACATCCACGCCCCGGCGACCGACATTTTCAACCGATCCTCTTTTGCGCAGATTCGCCGCACCTAAAACAATGGCTGTGAATCCAAGAACTATAATCAGGAATTTCAATAAAAATTTCAAGGGAGAATAATTCCTTATCAGCTGTTTTACCAGCGCAGTATCTCCAATCTTTTTTTCGGTTTTCTTTTTCCATTGCAAAAGCAGGAAAAAAAGAAATATTAAAAATGGAATTGCAATAAGAACTGCCAGGTATTCGATATGTTGAAACTTTAACAAGATCAATTATTCTTTTATGATTCGTCGTCAGGAATTCCCCTCTGCAATATAGTTAACCCATTTTTTGCAAACGCGCGACTCAAGCAATTTTAGGATTTCATTTAACGGGAATCATAGCAAAAATCTTATCGGTTTTATTTTTTTCCCTGAAAAAAGCCCAATTGTGAAAAGATGCTTTTGAGGATATTCATCCGCACAGTGGGTATGCTGACATTTTTATCGGCAGATTCAATATTCAGCACAAAGAAATAAGGATGTTTATTTTCTTCAATCCAACCGACGACCCAGCCGATCTGATTTCCATTTTCCCGATTGCCCCAGCCGGTTTTATAACTGAGTTTATAATTTGAATTGTCTTCCCTGAGCATCACCTTACGCACAATTCCCTGTGTTCTTTTAAAAAATGGCAGCTGATCGAAATACAATTTTTTTACCAGGCCTAATTCTTCATCCGGAGTAATCTTCAAATGATTGTTCAACCAGAATGAGTCGATTGGTCCGTTGATATCCTTATTTCCATAAGACAGCGTATCAATCCATTTTTTCATGGTATCGTGTCCGATCCTTCGTGCGACTTCCTGGTAATAAGGAACAGCGGATACCTTAAAAGCTTCTGCCATCGTCAGATCTTTGTTCCAGTCTTCATTCCAGCGTTTAACACCATCCCATTTGATCACCATATTTTCATCTGAGATGACACCGGTTTGTATGCCGATCAGCGAATTGACAATCTTAAAAGTTGATGCAGGAGTGTATGAACTATCGCGATAGCGTTTCAGGTTATAAATTGTAAAATGCCCGGTAGCATTATCAAATAAAGCAAAACAGCCGGTGGTATTGGCAGAATCAAAATATTTTTTCAGGCTATTATCTTCTGTCACATTATTCGGAGAACAGGAAAACAAAAACAGGCAAAGAACACCAACAATAAAAAAAAGTTTTTGCATGCAGAAATTTTTGCAAAGGTAGCAGTGGGAATGTAGAATATAAAACTCTTTCTACTACGTGTATCTATCTTTCTATGTGCCTATGTGGCGAGCTCATTTTCCAAATAGGAACACATCGGTTGTCTGTAAATATTCTATACTAATTTTTCGGTAATCCATATACGCTGATCAGCTTCAGGAGAACTCCGTTGGTCCAGCCGAATCCATCCTGTCCCGGATATTCGCCTCCCCCTGCTTCCTTATTAATATCAACCACATTGTATTTCTCCATCAGCTTACCGGTTTGTTTATACACTTTTACATTCAGTTTTATCCAGCGTACAGCAGCTTCGGCCGCAAGATCTTTTTGTCCGCAACGATCCAGTCCCCAGATCATCATCCATTCGAGAGGAGCCCATCCGTTCGGTGCATCCCATTGTTCGCCAGTTGTATATTCACTGGTAACAAATCCTCCGGGTTTCAATAATTTTTGACGCAATACTTCTGCTACTTTCGTTCCAAGAAAGCTCATGTAATCGGGTTTCTCCCTGATAAAGCAAAATGGATAAAGACCGGCAGGAGTTATATTGTTGTTCTGCTTTTGGGTTTTAAAATTATAATCTGTATAAAAAGACATTTTTTTATTCCAGAAATATTTATCCATGAGCAGGCTCCTCGCCAAAGCTCTTGCTTTATAGATAGTAGCGGCTGAATCATCTCCATTAATCGATTTGGCTTTTGCTATTGAAACTTCCAGATGATAGAGAAGTGCATTCAGATCGACCGGTAATATATCGGTTGTCTGAATCGTAGTCAGATTTTTTTTGTCGGCAAACCATCGGCTGCTGAAATCTATTCCGCTTTCTGCTCCTGCCCGAAGGTTTTTGTACATGTCGAGTTTATTTCTTCCGGATCTTTTTGCTGTCATCACATCCTGCCTCCAGCTTTCCTGCCTGGGCACATTGCTATCATCCCAATACCTGTTGAGGATAGAACTGTCGTTCAATCTTACTACGCGCCGGTATGCCTGTCCTGTTTTTACTTTATCCGCTCCATCCATCCAGAATAAATATTCCTGCTCCATTGCCGGAAGAAATTCCTGATAAATACTATCTCCTTTTGCTTCAGCCAGCAACTCTACCATCGCAGAAAAAAAAGGAGGCTGGGAACGTCCGAGATAATACGTCCTGCTTCCATTTGGGATATGACCATAAGTCTCTATCATGTAAGCAAAATTCTTCACCATATTATCAAACATTTCAATCTCTCCGCTTTCTTTTAATCCCAACATAGTGAAATATGAATCCCAATAATATACTTCCCTGAACCGGCCACCGGGAACAATATAAGGATATGGCAAAGGCAGGAGTGAACTTCCTTCAACCTGTTTATCGGGATCTCTTTTTAAAACTCCCCATAATTTTTTGATATGGGTGACTACATCTTCATTGATATCTGTTTTATAATTATTCACCGGGTTCGCCGGTAATTCAAAATTATCTTCTACAAATTTTTTCAGATTGAAATTTGGTCCCTTCTGAATTCCATAGTCGTACATGATATCGGCAGGTTTCCGCCTGGGAATACAATCCACGAAAGTTTTACCATCGGGAAAAATCCTTTGCATCTGTACTTCGACAAACAAATCGCCATAAATTTTATCCGGAGTTGCGGGTTGTTCCGTCTGAGACCATAAAAAAGAATAGGAAGAAAAAAAACAAACGAAACAGATTATTTTCTTCATGCGGGGTTATATTTCTCTTAAAGGTACAATAGGAGGAGGAAAAAATAAATCTTCTGCGGAAAAAGACAGGAGCAAAAAAACTGACAGATGACAGTTGACGAAAGCCCAAGTGTATGAATACGTCAAAGAAAATTAATATAAGAAACCAAAATTCTTCGACTGTCAACAGTCATCCGTTATCTGCCAACGGCAACTCATAGCTTCAATCCCAATGATACATAGAATGTTCTTCCATCTGCCGGCAGGATGCCAGGTCCAGGATACATATTGATTCTCCTTGTAAAATATCTTGCATCTGCGAGATTGTTGATCCCGGCGCTAACATGATAGTAATTCAAAAACCTCCAGCTCAGCGCCAGGTCCCATACATGGTAGGCGGGCACAACACCTGTCGCGCCTGTCGGGTTAAAAACCGTATTGTTCGCATCGCTGTATCCTTTGCTCACATAACTGTATTGCAATGATGTGCTGAAACCTTTGTAAAAAAATCTTAAGCCGGCTCTCTCAATCCAATCCGGCACTCCCTCCACGTAATTGCCGGTGAGGTTTACATTCTTACCGCCATTATTGATTTCGCCGCTTATATAACGTGCATGTGTATATGCTAATGAATTGAATAACCGGCTATCGATTGCCTTATTCCCATTGACCAGTATTTTCCATAATGAAACATCAATATAGGACTCAACACCTTTCGCCAGTGAATTACCGATATTGGTAGTGTAGAGGTAAGTCGAATTATCCGGATTGGTCATGGTTAGTTGCCCGACCCTGTTTCCATAATACAGGTAAAATAAATTCACATCATAGTTCAGCAGGTCTTTGTAATGTCCCCGATATCCAAGATCAATATCATATCCCCTGCTGTCTTTCAGGTTTGGATCGATCACACCCAGCTGATCGGCAGGCGTGATATTGGCATAGAGATAAGGACGGTAAGCCTGGGAAATATTTCCGTATAACTGATTTGCCGTATTAAGATGGTACTGCAATCCTGTTCCAAACAAAGGAAAATTTCTTGTGCTTTTATAATTCACCGGGAAACTGGCGTTGTTGATGACGCCGCTTAAATCTGTGTTGATGATTTCATAACGGAATCCGGGTGTGATAGAAAAGCGTTGAGAGAGCTGAAAGATATTTTCAGCAAAAGCCGCATAGTTATGCGTATGGAATTCCAGATTAATGCCATAAGGTTTCGTCAGCGACAAATCAAAATCGCTGCCGGTAGTTCCTGTACCTTTTTGTCTTCTTTGAGTGAGTTCAGAAAAATAGCGAATGCCTCCTGTGATCGTGCTGCTCATTCTGCCAATATGATAATGATGCAACAGTCTCGCTTCCGTCGTAAATCCCGTATAATAATCACGGTCGACCTGGCGTGGATTGTAAGTTCCTAATGATGTGTTGATCGTATCCATGATATTGGGAGTATTGATGAACTGCACACTATTGCGCTGGCCAACTAGTAAATACGACGTTATTTCAAGAGATGTGTTGGAAGACAGGTTGTCATGGAATATAACCGCCGGAATATTGATTTCAGGATTAAAATAATTTCTTGCGCGGAAAGATTGTTTTGAATTCTCATTGAATTGTGCGTCTGTCAGTCCGCCAGCAATCTTCTGTACATAAGACATTCTTGAGAATTGAATGGTGAGACTGGCGTTCTCATTGAAATGATAGCTTATATTGGCATAATACGCGTGATAATTGAAATTAGCATTGGGCCTCCATCCGTCGCCATGGCGGTAATCATAATAAGTATAATAACTCCATTTGCCGGAAGTGCCTCCGACTGCATTGAAAGAATTAAGAAAATTATATCCGCCGGCAGTTTGTTCGCTCTCTACGCTAAAAGGTTTTGAGCTGTCTCCTTCTTTCATAATATAATTCATCATTCCTCCGAATTGGCTTCCGAACTGAAGAGCTGCCGATCCCCTGATGAACTGAATTTCCTGGATAGCCTGCATAGGCGGCGTATAGTGATCTTCAGGATAACCGAACATATCGGAATTGGTATTGTACCCATTCTGGCGCATATTCATTTCGATAGAACGATGTGTATCTGTGCCGCGGCTGCCGATATTTACCTGCGTACCGGCTCCATCCATCTCCCAAATATTTAATCCGGGTATCTGGGCAAAAGCCATGCGTGATACATTACCCGCCAGGTTGGCGCTGCTCTCATCCAGCCGGAAATTGATTGTTTTTTTTCCCGCATAAACATATACACCCTGAACCGGCGGCAGCGATTGTAATATTCCTCTTTTTAAAAAAGATTTGACCAGCACACTGTCCAATAATTTTGGCTGAATAGTATCTGTTTGCCGGTTGCTAATCTGGGCAAGAGCGCAGTACTCAAAAAAAATAAATAAAATGAATATGAATAATGTTTTCATTGTAAAAAAATTTAAAAAAGATTGAAAGAAACACCGCGAGGAATCGCGGTGTTTTGATGATTGCTTAAACCATTAAAAAAACTCAATGTTATACCAGTAGGAAAACAAAGTTGATTGTATGATGAGATGAAATGATCCTGTTATTATTACAATCCCCGGCTGCTGACCACCTTCCTCGAAAAAAAATTATCCTGAACACGCGCCAATGAAGACGGGCCCAATGCAAACCAGAGCGCCAGCAATGAGCCATAGCTTCCCCCTCTTTCCACCCATTCGAATAATTCATAGTGGGGATAGAAAAATTCACTGCTCATCTTCCAGATAAAAAAGATAAAAATCAAAGGCCGGAACGGGCGAATCAATACGCTGAATGCAGCGATTATTTCAAAAATTCCAACTGATAAAGCCGTCCCTCCAGGATTGGGGAATCCGAGCGATCGGTATTGATCGAGTAAACCCTTTTTTTCGATGATATTGAGCCATCCATGACCAGCGAGCAAAAGGAAGACAACGATCTTCAGACAAAGGATTACCTGGTTCATTGTTTTTTGATCTACGATTCTGTCAGGATCGATGGGACGAAAAATATCTTTTCGATTTTTCCAGCTCAAACCGGATAATATCAAAAGTGCAAGCGGGGCGCCGAAATTCCCGGCCCTTTCAATCAATTCGGCAAATGGTTCACCGGATAAAGGGCGTAAGGAAGCAGTCACGATTCCCCAGCCAACAAGCCATGCAGGAATTAGGCGAATGGGATAAAGCAGGACAGTAATTCCCATGAGAATATCAAATGAACCAACAATTGGCATCATACGATAAGCGAGATCATGGCCGATTCCGAGCACTGCAAAATAATTACACCAGATTGGTTTAGTAATAATACCGAATGCTCCATGACCAATAAAACACATGGCCGTTGCAATCCGCAATGCGTAATGCATTTTTTGTTCGCGCCTTAAATGAAATATCTTCAACATCAGGTCAGGTTTTATTTTTCTTGAACAAAATTTTTTATTTTTTAAGAAATACCCCGCGAAGAATCGTGGCGTCTGAATTGCTTATAACCATTAATAATTTAAAATTAATTTGCCCCATCAGTTTCAGCACGATCAATTGCATAATTACCTACTTGTTTGCCTACATCCAGTCCAACTGTACAATCAAGTCTCGTATGAATTCCCCCGATAAGTCTCGACATCATTGCTGCATTCGACATCGAATTATATTTATCTGCATTCTCCGGAACGAGATAACCAAGTATCGTTGCAGCCGCACCACTGAAACTCGAGTGGCCGGATATATATGACGGGAAATTAGGTATACCTGTCAAGGTTTTTATATTCGGATCCAATTGTGTGGGTCTTGGGTTGAAATAATAATATTTGGTATTCCAGCAAACGATTCCTGCATCCATCAATGCCATATTCAGGAGGGCCATATTTCTTGCCCAACGAACTTCACTATAATTCTTCTTGATAAAATCTTCTGCAGCGATCAAATTCCAGTGACCGGGGGGTGTAGACGTACCAATTCCGTCTGCCCAGTATTGAACCTGAGCTATCTGGTCGCGGGTAGGATTTTTAATATAATTATATACCTCCTGGTTTTGTGATTTCATTTCATCACTGCTTGTTGAAGGAGGCGGGCCAGGACGCAGGGATATTACTGTGAGAGAATCAAATAAAAATGGTTTCACATTTCCAAAGAAGGGCAACATGGGATTGCGTTTGGGAACTTCAAGACTGTACCAGGGAATTTCTCCTTTTGACATGGCAATTGTTTCAAAATTTGTCCAGTCAGAAGGAGTACCAACAGCTTTACCAGCATTATCTGTTCTGCCTCTTGCAATAAATTGTTGCGCCACCTGTCTTCCCAATGCTTCACCCGCCGTGATATCGCTTCTTGCGGCGGCTCCGCTCATGATGGCTGCGAGTTCCTGCTGCTGTGCGAGCTGTTGTATGTTGGCGATCTCAGTCGGAAATAAAAGTTTCATCATTTCTGCAGTAACTCCTGCCAACACCGCTGCTTCGGAAGGATAAGCAGGCAGATCTGTTTTATTGATTCCATAAGCCTGTACGCTGGAATCCACTTTATATGGAGCCGCGCGGTTATATTTGGTTTTGTAATACCAGCATGCAATCAGGGCATCATATTGCGCTGCACTTACATATGCATATGCCCTTCCGGCATAAGGAGGATTTGAAAACGGAAACTGCGGATATGCGAAGGGGTTAGCCGAATTTGGAATGGGGTAAGTTCCGTCATCATTCTGATATGGTGCCAGGTTGTATTTCCCAACCAGGTCGCGCATGATTTCATTCCATCTCAATACGCCGCCTGCTGCCCAATATTTTATTTGCTGCGCGTCGTCTGATGTTAAATTATGTTGATATCCTTTTATTTCATTGAGGTCAGCTGCATATGCTGTTGAGTTGGTAGCAGCGGGTGCCGCGACAGCGAATGTATCCGCACGGTAAAGTAAAACCGGCTTCCATGTACCAGCGTTTAAATCCAGGTTGTCGGGTTGCAAGGAAGGAGCATTGGCAGTCCTGTCGCTGATACTTTTTTTGCAACCGATCGATAAGCCCGTGATTGCTGATGTCACAACCAGTAAGAGCCAAATTCTTGTTTTCATATCAATAAGTTTATTGTAATTCTAAATTTTAGAAATGGAAAATATAATAAGCACCGATATCGAACAGGAGTGCCTGACCGACATTTCTTCCGGTAACAACATAACCACCGCCCCCTGTTATTTCGATATGTGTGTAGAATGGTAATGTGTATTTCGCGTGCAGCAAAACACTTGTGCTATTCATCTTGTTACTCACAAAAGGCATATCGTTTCTGCGGATATCAAATCCACCCAGGGTTGTCATATTTTGAACGATTGCCTCTGCTATCAGGTATTTTTTTCTGATACCGATATTCAGGTTGGAGTTCAACATATCAGGCATCTCCACTTCGTTGGTATTATGCATCTCCGTCGTGTAATAAGAAGTCCGGTCGAGTTTTACATTACTGCGCCATACATAAGCAGAAGAAATAGTCGTGAAGAATATTCCCAATTGATAGTCAGCGGTGATCCTGCCACTGACATTGGTGCTCCCGAGCCCGATTGATAAAGGAAGAAAATCGATTACATAGTTATCAACCGGTGTACTGAATCCTCCCACTGCGAACAGAGAGATTTTTCCTTTACCAACATCAAAACTAAATGGCTTGTATTTTACGAACAGGCTCAGATCCTGGAATCCTTTCAGCCCATGCAAAGTGCCTGCCGATGCATGAGTCCAGACATAAGGAAGACTTGCCATGACATTCAATTTATCGGAAATGCCGTAGTTGGTCATATACATCACCGATTGTGTGGTCAGTGTTCCGATATTCTGATTATTTCGATTGAGGGTTCCTTCCCAATAATGATCCCATCCGGAGTACATATAAGTAGCTCCGTTACACCATTGTTTCTTTTTCATCATGATGGCATCAAAATCAGTCTGTGCTTCCGCCTGGTAAAAGCAGATCATGAGCACGAAGGCTGGTATTTTTTTTAGAAAAATTTTACATCTATACATAACAGTTAGTTTAATGGTTAATGATTAATTTGGCACAGTTTCTTTGATCAATTCGTTTTTTTCATTTTCAAACGATCAACGATCAGGTCGCCTAACTTCATCCCCATTTCGGTGCTTCGCTCACAGCAATATTCATAATGGATACCCCCATAAAAACGCGAGCGTTTGGTTTCCAAAGCCGCATTACGGAAAGAACTAAAAGACCTGCTCTTAATCCCAAATTCCAGTTCAGTGGAATCCGTATACGCGAAATTGTCTCCAAATACACTTGTCAGCGCTTCGGCAGCCGCAGCCGAAATCGTACAATGCCCGCATGTATATTCCGGGAAGGGAGGTGTTTGCAAATGCGGCCTCCAGTCGGGATTAAAGTATTTGTTGATTGCCGTCTCCGGCCTGAGTGTGTTGTAGATATATTTTATGTTCCAGCATTGAATGAAAGCATCGAAAACCGCAATAGCTGTTTTTGCATAGGCATAAGTTGTTTCTGCAAAATCAGCTCCTGATTTTTTTGATGCAATACCCACTATTCCCATCCAGTGACCCGGAGGTGAAAACTTCTTTGTTCCAAACATCAGGTGTCCGGCTACATTTAATTTAAAGGGATTATCATCCCAGAAATCGGCTATCCATGCCTGTTCGGCTGTAAGACTGTCGCCTAAATTCTGTATTTTTTTGACTTCCTTATAATAAGGACTCTTGCTGTCGGTAACATTAAAAGAATAGGGAGGAAGTGGCATGAACTGGCCAGGGCTGTCAATGACCAGGCTCCTGATTTCTCTCCAGTGCGGTTCCGAGGCCGGAGAGTATGCAGGAGGCGTAGGAATCCATCTTCCCGGAGAATCCATCACTGTATATTCCGGAGCCCCCCGGGTTTGCAGATAATTGTCCTTTTTGCTCCATTCCATAATGACGGATGCCACAGTGTCCGCATAGGCGACAGAATTCTGAAAAACATCAGAGGGCATTCCATGATCGCCCGCCAGTTTTTTCAGACTATCGACATATTCTTTCATGCTTCCTACAGGAAAAGTAACTGCTTCTCCCAATTTGCAATAAGCGAGCAGACTTGCAAATTCAAAGCTTATCTTCTTATCTGATGGCGGTTTGGGAATTGATCCAAGTCCGTGTAACTGATTCCCAAGAGAATTGTATTTGTCGGGATAGCCTCCTGCAATAACCTCGTAACCGGCAACAGCCGCATATAAATAATTCCTCGAAGCCACGATGGGTGTAAAATTATTTCCCATCACTACCGTGTTCAACTCATGCACTGTGTTCGAATACAGGCCCGGGTCTTTAAAAATCTGTTCATAATCTTTCTTTGTATTGCAACCTGCAATTACCACCAATAGCCCGAGGGCGATAACCAATAAAGCTTTCATTAAATGTTAGTATTAAAAAATGAATCAATATGCTCGTCATCCTTCAGCAAGATGCCCGGCATATAAAAAAATCATGAATAAAAAATCAGCAAAAATCAGGCGGTTGCTCTGATGTAAGTGCGTAGACAGATGGAATATAAAAAGCGTAATGAGCCGGTCTTTTTTGAATGGTAAAAGACAGATCGCTCATATTAAAGAGATCATTGACTGAAAAATATTCTATGGAAAAACTTTTGTACGATACCGGATGAGAATCTGATTTCTTTCCCTGGCCCGGATGCTGCAGATCATTCACCAGTTTAAAGAATTCATCCCTGGCTGTTGCCAATTGCATCGCCTGGTGATTGGGAATACAGAGCAGTTCAACGGAATCATTGTACAAGCGGCGTTTTACATAATTATATTGAACGCCTTCAATTTCTATTTTGCCATCCACTCTCTCAAACTGGGCAGAGTTCACATAATATCCGAGATGATTTGCGGGAACTTTGATGGAAATTAACTGGGATTCGTCGTATTTATTATCATCCAATTGCGCCTTCAACTGAACATCAGCTTTGTCTTCCACATAGCTGGTTAGTAACCGGTAACCGAACCAGTTAAAAAAGAGAATTGCAAGCAGTAGTATGGCAGCGGCCTTCTTCACGTAGCGGCTAAATTAATGAAATTTATGGAACCACATAATTTTTCTTAACCGTCCCCACGCCTGAAATCGTCAGTTTTTTCCAGGCCGGAGGGAGTTTGGACTTCACCTGGACAATACCTGCAGGGGTAATATCCAATCCTCCAAAACCCATCAACACGGATTGAAGCATGCCTCCTGCTCCTGTGGCAAAATAAGGATTGGTTCCGCCCTTGGTTTCTGCAATGACACGGAAAGGCGGATTAAGATTCGGCGTATATCCGTCTTTAAAAAAATGAAATGCTTTCTCTCCATCACCCAGCCTGCTGTACAACAAAGCAAAAATAGCCTGCGTCATAGCCGGCGTTCCTTCGTTTGGAACTCTCGTTTCATAATAATGAAGATCTTTTTCCACCTGCTTCGGATCAGTAATTAGTTTTAAAGGATAAGCCAGCAAATTCACATCTGCCTGTTTGATTCCTTCTCCATGATAAGAAGCATGTTCTTTCGTAACTCCATCCGGAAATTGAAGAATAGGAATATTGTTGGCAACCTGCACCCAGTCAGGATCAGGGACTATTCCCAATAATTTTGCTGCTTCAGTAGCATCCATCAGAACAGTTTTTGCAGCAGCGTTTGTAAAAGCATCGTTATCTACGTTCTCGGCCCATTCATCAGCAGCCACTACATTTTTAATATCATAATGACCGGGACCATTTCTTTCCACTCTCGAAGCCCAGAAATCCGCTGTTGCAGATAAGATTGGCCATCCTTTTTCTTTCAGCCAGGATTTATCCTGCGTCACACAATAATAATTCCAGGCAGCCATTCCGACACAGGCCGTGATATGGTGTTCGAAAGGACCACTGAGTGCCCAGACCGGTGTTTCTTCCACGCCCGTCCCGGCGCTTTCCCAGGGAAACATCGCTCCTTTATAACCATGGGAAAAAGCATTTCGCCTCGCCGCTTCCAGCCTTTCATAACGGTATTCAATAAGCGATTTTGCAATCTCAGGATGTAATACCAGGATGGCAGGGAACATCCAAAGATCGGTATCCCAAAATACATGGCCATTGTAACCGAGTCCGCTTAATCCCATCGGAGAAGGACTGAGTGCTGTTCCTTCCCTGACAAAAGAATAAAGATGGTATAACATGCTGTGCACATCCTGTTGCGACTGATCATCTCCTTCAATCGTGATATCGCTTTTCCATAATTCATCCCATGCTTTATTATGAAATGCAACCAGCCTGTCCCTTCCTTCCAGTTTTGCAAAAATGGTGAGACGCTCTGCTTCATTGAGAGGATCATCATGATGAGCGGAAGTGATGGAAGATCCTGCAATCGAAAAATGATAAGTTTCACCCGCACTGATCTTCCGTGAAAATTTCATCAGGTGCATATTATTATCCCACATTTCATGAATGACTCTTGGCTCCTGTCCATGTGGCTCACTAAACAAAAAAGTATTCGACGCACACATCAATAATTTTCCCGTCGGACTCTTTGCAGAAGAGGTGAGCAGACTGATTACCACATGAGGCCGGTCAATTTCATTATAATAATTCTGTACATCTTTCAATGCGTCGGGAGCTTCCATTACACTTGCAGCCGTGATTTCGATATCTTTTTTTGCAGAGATTGAAATATCCATCAACACCGTAAAAGGTAAATGACGGAGTGAATAATAAGTATATGTGACCGTTGCTTTATCCAAATAGTCGAATGAAGTAGTAAAACTCGCATGATGCATATCCAGCTCCTGCTTCATATTGGAAATATCTTTTGCACCGAGCCGGTGACCGTCAATATCCATATTCATATTTAGAAGATTGAAGCTTCTCAGAAAATTACTCACCCTTCCTCTTCCATATAAATCGTAAGCGCCGGCGAGGACAACATCTTTTACCCTGAATGGTTCTGGAGAAGAAACAATTCCGATCATGCCATTTGCAACAGTCACGCCATAATAATTGGAGGGGTCGATATTGGTTGCTGTGATCTTCCAGGGATCCTGGGAATTTGCGGAATAATAAATATTAAATATTAGATATAGAATGAACAATCGTTTCGTCATCTGAAATTTATTTAGTGTTTGCAGGCCTAATGATTGATGGTGAAATGTGCAACGCGAGATGTGAAAACTAATGCCGCACTCAGGTTTCACGTTTGACGTCTCACGTTTAAATTCTCAATTATTCAACGTAATAAATCCTCCGTCAATCGGATAATCGCAGCCTGTAACAAAGGCGGCTTCGTCGGAACAAAGATATAATGCCAAGTATGCGATCTCTTCCGGCTTTCCCATTCTTCCGATGGGCTGCGTCTTTGACAGTTTTTCAAACATTTCCTTTTCTTTCCCCGGATAATTTTTTGCGATAAATCCATCCACAAATGGCGTATGTACCCTCCCGGGAGAAATAGAATTGCAGCGGATATTATATTGAATAAAATCTTTCGCTACCGATAAGGTCATTCCCACAACAGCACCCTTGGTCATCGAATAAGCAAATCTATCGGGAATGCCTACCGTCGCCACCGTTGATGCCATGTTTACAATGGGGCCTCCATTTTTTTTCATATGGGGGATCGCGGCATGCATACAATTATACATTCCCTTCACATTGATATTAAAAAGCCTGTCAAAATCCGATTCCGCAGTGTTCTCCGCATTTCCCACATGTGCAACTCCAGCATTATTCACGAGAATATCGATCGATCCTCTTTCGTTTGCAATTTCTTCGATTTGTTTTTTTACTTCTTCCTGTACGGACACATTGCATCTTTTAAGAACTGCTTTTCCTCCGGCGCTGCTAATTTCATCTATTACTTTTTTTCCGGATACTTCATCCAGATCCAATACGAAAACATTTGCCCCTTGTTTTGAAAATAGAATGGAAATAGCCCTCCCGATACCACTTCCACCTCCTGTAACGATGGCCGTTTTATTATCTAATCTGAACATACAATCTTTTGATTAAAATGATAAAGATATGGAACTAAGAAAGGAAATATCATCAGACACTCAAATCATAAAATTGGATTGCATTCGACCTGAATACTTTTTCTTTCTCTTCTTCATTGTAATTCTCCATATATTTTTCCAGAAGGCTTTTCCATTGCACGTAAATACCCGATAATAAAATCACCGGCCAGTCGCTGCCGAACATCAATCTGTCAGTTCCGAATGCTTCGAAAACCACATCCAGATACGAATAAAATTCTCCCGGGCTCCAGTTTTTCCAGGAAGCCTCAGTAAACAAACCGGAAAGTTTACAACAGACATTCGGTTGCTTCGCAATTTCTTTTATTAAAGATTTCCATTCGTCTATTTTTTTATTGCGGATATCCGGTTTGGCGCAATGATCGATGACTAATTTCTGGTCGGGAAATTCTGCCACGAATTTGACAGCCGATGGCAACTGGTAATGATAGATCAGTATATCGTAGGTATAATTATATTTTTTCAGTGCATGAACCCCACGTTGAAAATCCTTTCTCAGCAAAAAATCATTTGGTTCAGCCTGTACGATATGCCTGTATCCCTTGATGATATTAAATTCTGAAAAATGTTGCAGTCGTTCTTCTATATTTTCAGCGCGAAGGTCGATCCATCCGACGACTCCTTTAATCACCGGATGTGTTTTGGATAATTCGACCATGAACCTTGTCTCGACTTCCGACTGATCGACTTGTACTGCAACACAACTATCCACTCCATTTCTTTTTAAATTCAGCGCAAGATGTTCCGGCAAATAATCCTGGCGTAATATCTTCATATCGCTGGTGATCCATGTGTCTCTTTTCTTGTTGTATTTCCAAAAGTGAACATGCGTATCAATAGCCGCCTCCTGGCCTCCCCCGCTGGGGAAGGAATCTGAAGAATATGATTTATTTATTTTGATGAGCATTGACTTCTTTATTGAATATTTGCTTATTGAATATTGCTCATTGCTTCTTCCTTAATCCTTATTTCCCAAACGCGACCAATTTCTGCCTCGCAGATCCCAGTCCATCGATTCCCAATTCCACAACATCACCCGGCTTTAAATATACAGGTTCGGGTTTTTGTCCCATTCCAACACCTGCTGGTGTTCCGGTGCTGATAATATCTCCGGGCAGGAGTGTCATGAATTGGCTGATATATGAAACGAGGTGGGGGATTTTATATACGAGGTTTTTTGAATTTCCATCCTGCATGATTTTCCCATTCACGCTGAGCCATAGCCGAAGATTATCGACAGGGGGCATTTCGTCAGGTGTAACCATATAAGGACCAATTGGCGCAAACGTGTCGCAGCTTTTACCCTTCACCCACTGGCCGCTTCTTTCAAGCTGGAAAGCACGTTCGCTATAGTCGTTGTGCAGCATGTATCCTGCAATATGTTTTTCTGCATCTTTCTCTTCTATATAAGAAGTTTTTTTGCCGATCACAATTGCCAGTTCTACTTCCCAATCTGTTTTCATACTTCCTTTCGGGATGATTACATTATCATTGGGTCCGATGATGGCTGTAGTAGATTTAAAAAAAAGAACCGGTTCGGGTGGAACCTGGGCCTTTGTCTCGGCTGCATGATCAGAATAATTCAGCCCGATACAAACAATTTTAGAAGGCCTTAGAATCGCCGGACCAAAACGAGTTACCGGATTTATAACCGGGCATTGGTTCAAATAAGTTTTCAGCCAATCTTTTAACCGGGCAATACCATTGGCAGCAAAAAAATTTTCATTGAAATCCTCCCCAAAAAGGCGGATATCCCGGTGTTCACTTTCATTCAGCAGAATTCCCGGAAATTCCTTTCCCGGCTCCCCGTGGCGGAACAATTTCATGAAACTTTATTTAGACAATAAACTTAGGATTTTTTTACAACTCGGTTTGCAAATAAAAAAATGTATAACTTCTCGAAAACTTTATATGAAAAAACCAGGCAAAGAGAATAAGGCAAAACGATTCAGGATCAGGATTACTCTTCCTGTAATCATTATTATACTGGTAGCCTTATTGATTGCATTGGGATTGTTTAATTGGTGGAAGGGCTAGTGCCCAACTACACATCACCAAAAAAAGGTAGAAAACCGACTTACATGAAATATCTTTTATTAGCCACCTTATTTACTCCATGTATTGGTTATTGCCAGCAGGAGGTCCCAAAGGGAACCAACATCATATTGGTCAAAACTGGAGATATAAAACAGATTGTATTATTGCTGGAACAAAAGGGGTATTCTGTCGCGAATGATGGATTTGGGGTTTTAACCACTATTCCTAAGCGGCTGTCCAATCACGGTACAATAATGATAACAGTCAAAATAAAGGATTCCGTATCCTATATTTCGGGGATTTTTGAAGAAAGAATTATTACTCCAGAATTATTTAAGAATAAGGATAGTTATGGTGGCCATGATTTGAGCGGTTCATTTAATATATTAAATGACATTGCTTTAGCACTTCATGCAGAAATTGGTTATTTAAAGGAATGATTCTTATTAGGATTTTTCGGTTTAATTAATATATAGTTGCTAAAAAATAATTACCACTGTTTCTTATAAATTAAAAATCTTTTTATCATCTTATATTCATCATGGTTAAAGCAAAATTCTAAATGAGTATAAAAATAATCAATATCTTGTTGGCGATATCCCAACAGGTATATAGTTGCCCCCCAATAATACTAACACTCATTAGTTTTTAAATTACCTTTGCATATTCTTATTGTTTGCCTCCATGATTCCTACAACAAATAACCGGATCAGGATCATTACAGCCGCGTCATTATTCGACGGTCATGATGCTGCCATCAATATCATGCGGCGCATCATGCAAAGCAAGGGAGTCGAAGTCATTCACCTGGGTCATAACCGCAGCGTTCATGAAATCGTAGAAGCAGCGATTGAAGAAGATGTTCACGGAATCGCTATTACTTCCTACCAGGGTGGTCATGTGGAATTTTTCAAATACATGAAAGATCTTCTCAACGAAAACGGATGCGGACATATCAAATTATTCGGCGGTGGCGGCGGAACAATTTTGCCGGATGAAATCACCGAATTGCATAATTATGGTATCACCAGAATTTATTCGCCGGATGATGGAAGAAAGATGGGGCTTGAGGGGATGATTGAGGATTTGATTGGGAAATGCAGCCCCCGCCCAACCTCCCCTGGTGGAGGAGGAGAAAAAATTATTGGTACTCCCTCCTCCGGAGAGGGCCGGGGGGAGGCCGGTTTCTGGAATGCCCCGGCGAAATGGAATGGACAATTACCTCTCGGTGAAAAAAAAGATATCCGCAAAATTGCAAGAGCGATTACGCTGGCAGAGAATGGAATGAAGGGCGAAAATTTTCCGGATGATACCAAGCGGAACCGGACAAGTCCTGTTTTAGGCATCACCGGTACAGGCGGCGCCGGCAAGAGCAGCGTTACCGATGAAATCGTCAGAAGATTCCTGAATAATTTTCCGGATAAAACCATTGCCGTTATTTCTGTCGATCCCTCCAAGAAAAAAACAGGAGGAGCTTTGCTCGGCGACCGGATCAGGATGAATAGTATTCATTCTCCAAAAGCATATATGCGTTCACTGGCAACCCGTGACAGCGATGTTGCTTTAAGTGCATTTGTACAAGACGCCATTGATATCTGCAATGCTGCCGGATATGATCTCATCGTACTCGAATCTGCGGGTGTGGGTCAGAGTGATGCTTCCATATTGGAACATTGTGATGTTAGTCTTTACGTAATGACGCCGGAATATGGAGCTGCCAGTCAGCTCGAAAAAATCAATATGCTGGATTATGCGGATATCATCGCCATCAATAAATTCGATAAAGCCGGTGCGCTTGACGCATTGAATGATGTACGCAAACAATACAAACGCAATCACACTTTATGGAGCGCAAAGGATGAAAACCTGCCCGTACTTGGAACCATCGCCTCACAGTTCAATGACAGGGGGGTAAATGCTCTGTTCGATCTTCTCATCCATACGATTGAAAAAAAATGCGGTACCAAATTCGGGGATGAAAAAAAATATTCGGAATTAGAAAAAAAACTCGAAGATGCAGCAATTATTCCGGCTGCACGTGTCCGTTACCTGAGCGAAATCTCAGATATCATCAGGGAATATGATAAACTGGTAAGAGAACAATCTGCCATCGCTTCCAAATTATACCAGCTGCGCGGCGCACTGGAAGAAATCAAAAAAATCCAGACAGCTCAAAATGCTGATGGGTTATCTTCCAAAGCCCCCTCCCCCGGAGGGGATTTAGGGGAAGCTTTAAAAAAACAAATCGATTTTTACGAACAACAGCTCACTCCTGTCAGCCGCAAACTGATTCAAAAATGGCCGGATAAAATTAAAGCCTACCAGGCAGATTATTATGAATACAATGTGCGTGGAAATACAATCCGCCAACCCATGTTCAGTCATAGTCTCTCCGGCACAAGAATTCCAAAAGTTGTTTTACCCAGATACAAAGATTGGGGCGATATTCTTCGATGGCAGGCACAGGAAAATGCACCGGGACTTTTTCCTTTTACGTCGGGAGTATTTCCGTTGAAACGCGAAGGTGAAGATCCTACAAGAATGTTTGCCGGTGAAGGCGGCCCGGAAAGAACCAATAAAAGATTTCACTATGTATCCCTGGATCAGCCTTCGAAAAGACTGAGTACGGCATTCGATTCGGTTACACTTTACGGTGAGGACCCGGATCATCGCCCGGATATTTATGGGAAAGTAGGAAACAGCGGCGTCAGCATCGCTACAATTGATGATGCAAAAAAATTGTACAGTGGTTTTGATCTCTGCGATCCGAAAACATCTGTCAGCATGACCATCAATGGCCCGGCTCCGATCATACTGGCATTTTTCCTGAATGCAGCGATCGATCAGCAGTGTGAGAAATACATCACCGAAAATGGTCAATGGTCAATGGTCAATGGTCTAATCCGGGGTATTTTTAAAAACTATCCGCAGCCATCTTATTATGATGCTTCTTCGCCCGGAAAATTGCCTGAGGGAAATGATGGACTTGGCTTGAAATTATTGGGTCTTTCCGGCGACGCTGTTTTACCCAAAGATGAATTCGATAAAATAAAAGCCGAAACACTGTCGCTTGTCCGCGGTACCGTGCAGGCCGATATATTGAAAGAAGACCAGGCGCAAAATACATGTATATTCTCAACCGAATTTGCCCTGAAGCTGATGGGAGATGTGCAGGAATATTTTATTCGAAACAAAGTGAAAAATTTTTACAGCGTATCCATCAGCGGTTATCATATTGCTGAAGCAGGCGCCAATCCGATCACACAGCTGGCTTTTACATTGTCTAACGGTTTCACCTATGTGGAATATTATCTCAGCAGGAGAATGAATATCGATGATTTCGCTCCGAATCTTTCTTTCTTCTTCAGTAATGGCATGGATGCTGAATACAGTGTGATCGGCCGGGTTGCAAGACGCATCTGGGCAAAAGCGATGAAATATAAATACAAGGCGAACAAGCGAAGCCAGATGCTGAAATACCATATCCAGACAAGCGGGAGAAGTCTTCATGCGCAGGAAATTGATTTCAATGATATCCGCACAACCCTTCAGGCTTTGTATGCGATCTATGATAATTGCAATTCTCTTCATACAAATGCTTATGATGAAGCTATCACTACTCCAACCGAAGAAAGTGTGAGAAGGGCAATGGCCATTCAACTTATCATCAACCGGGAATTGGGGAGTGCCAAAACAGAAAATTTTATTCAGGGCTCTTTCATTATTGAAGAGTTAACCGATCTCGTGGAAGAAGCAGTATTGAAAGAATTCGACAGGCTTACCGAACGCGGAGCCGTATTGGGTGCCATGGAAAGAATGTACCAGCGAAATAAAATTCAGGAAGAAAGTCTTTATTATGAGAGCCTGAAACATAATGGTGAATTGCCCATTGTTGGTGTCAATACTTTTCTCAACAAAAAAGGGTCTCCAACAAATATTCCAACAGAAGTGATCCGCAGCACTCCCGAAGAAAGAGAAAAACAAATAGAAAATCTCAAAGCTTTCCAGGAAAGAAATAAAACAAAAGCGACCGAGATGCTGAACAGGCTGAAAAAAACAGCAATCAACAACGGCAATCTGTTCGAAGAATTGATGGAAACTGTAAAATACTGCAGTCTCGGGCAGATTACGCATGCGTTGTACGAAGTAGGCGGACAATACAGGAGAAATATGTGATTCTTTCTTATCTCAAAAAATAAGATCACTGAGAATATCGTTGTCTTACAACACTGTATGATCAACCATCAACCTTGCAGTGGACCACTCAAACTATGCTGCAGTCGACCACTCTCCATCATCACTTACAGAAATTTCACCGTACAAACAGATGATTTCACCGCTTTCCACTCAATCCCGGTAAAATTTACACCGGATCAATAATATGTTTTGCCGTGCATTTATTTTAACCTGCCGTAAAGCTATTTTCAAAGGCTGATTACGCTGGTAGTTTTGACATCACTGATCAAAACTTATAACTATGCGTAATGTAATTGTACTGTTTTTTTGTGTGTTGCTGGCCGCCTCTGTACAGGCCCAGGATATAGCCGGCAATGTAAAAGATGACCAGGGGAAAAATGCAGCAGGTGCTTCAGTCGTTTTGAAAAAATCAAAAGATTCTTCAATTGTAAAATTGAGTGCCACCGATCCAAAGGGTCATTATATATTTCCTCATATTCAATCAGGAAAATATTTTGTGAATGTTACACATGTGGGATTTGCGACTACAAATTCTCCGGTTTTCGAAGTAAATGGCGAACGAAATATCACAGTTGCAGACATCCTTCTTTCAAAGACTTCTTCGGATTTAAAAGAAGTAGTAGTCACCTCTCATAAGCCAATGGTCGAAGTAAAAGCCGATAAAATTGTGATGAATGTGGAAGGAAGCGTGAATGCCGTGGGGCAGGATGCTTTGGAACTATTGCGCAAATCACCCGGAGTGACAGTCGACAAAGACGATAATCTCAGTCTGAGCGGTAAAAATGGTGTGCAGGTATATATTGATGGAAGGCCAACTCCCTTATCAGGAAAAGATTTATCCGACTATCTTAAGACCATTCAGTCCTCTTCTATCGAATCGATAGAATTAATTACAAACCCTTCGGCCAAATATGACGCTGCCGGAAATGCAGGCATTATCAATATCAAGCTGAAAAAAAATAAAGCGCTTGGCACCAATGGATCTGCAAATGCAGGCTATAGTATCGGCACCTATCCAAAATACAATGCAGGATTTTCGCTGAACCATCGGGATAGCCATATCAATTTGTTTGGAAATTATTCTTACAATAATGGGACCAATGAAATGTATATGTCGCTTCGCAGGATACAACTCGATACTTTATTCAATCAAAACGCTACCATCACCACAAAAAATAGAACCCACAATTTTAAAGTGGGAATGGACTATTTCATCGATAAGAAAAGTACAATAGGAATTATGGTGAATGGTACCTTGTCTGACAACAGTATTTCAAACTATAGTCATACGCCCATTTCGTATATCCCTGATAGTACGATCGCTAAAATTCTGGTAGCTAATAATAGTACGGCTTCCAAAAGAAATAATGTAAACGCGAACCTTAACTATCGTTTCGCGGATGCCAAGGGGCATGAGTTGAACGTAGATGCTGATTATGGAATGTACCGAATCCGCAGTAATCAGTTACAACCGAATTTTTATTACGATCCAACGGGAACCATGATTACTGACAGCAACATATATAATATGATTGCTCCAACAGACATCCACATCTACAGTTTAAAATCCGATTATGAGCAAAATTTTATGAAGGGGAGACTTGGATTTGGATTTAAATCATCATACGTAACAAGCAATAATGATTTTGATATGTATAATATGTATGAAACAGGCAAGCATCTCGATTCGCTGAACAGCAACGGTTTCCTGTACAAAGAAAATATCAATGCCGTATATGCGAATTATAACAGATCTTTCAAAAACTTTTCAATTCAGGCGGGACTTCGTCTTGAAAATACCAATTCATCGGGTCATTCCAACGGATATAAATATGATGGAGCATACCTGGTCTATGATTCTGTCTTCACCCGGCATTATACGGATCTGTTCCCCAGCGCTGCAATCACCTATAAGAAAAACCCTTTGCAACAATGGAGTCTCACTTATAGTAAAAGAATCGACCGGCCGGCTTACCAGGATCTGAATCCTTTTGAGTTCAGGTTGGATGAATACACCTATCAGAAAGGCAATACAGATTTGAGGCCACAGTATACCAACAGCGTCGGACTAACGTACATGTATAAGTACAAATTAACGACGACTTTGAACTATAGTCATGTGCGCGATGTGTTTACACAACTCGTAGACACTGCTGATAAATCCAAGGCGTTCATTACTAAAAAGAATCTCGCCACACAGGATATTGTCAGCCTCAATGTGAGCTATCCCTTTCAATACAAGTGGTACAGTGTATTTGGAAATATGAATGCATATTATTCAAAATACAATGCTGACTTCGGAACCGGAAGGACGGTCAATGCAGACGTATATGCCGTTACTTTTTATGCACAGAATACATTCCGTTTCGGTAAGGGTTGGACAGGTGAACTCAGCGGATGGTATTCATCACCTTCCATCTGGCAGGGGACTTTTAAGACTAAACAATTGTGGAGCATTGATGGAGGAATTCAGAAAGCAGTTTTGAAAGGAAAAGCTAATATTAAAGCATCAGTAAGTGATATCTTCAATTCATTTCACTGGAATGCAACCAGCGACTTTGCAGGTCAATACCTGAATGCAAAAGGCGGATTTGAAAGCCGCCAGTTCAAACTTTTTTTCACTTATCGTTTTGGAAACAGCCAGGTGAAAGCTGCGAGACAACGCAAGACAGGTGCTGACGACGAAAACTCGAGGGTAGGCAGCCAGGGTGGTGGAATAGGTGGTGGGAAATAAAAAAAATTCGCATTGTACGATTGAATATTCTCTCTTTGAACACTCAATAGTCAATTTTCAATAAGCAATGTTAAATGAGGCCAAGAGGAGCTATTGGCAGTAGAAAAATTAAAAAAAATAAGGATTACGTACCTAAGGTTTATACAAAATAAATTTCATTAAGTATTAAATGTCCGGGAATATTAAATACAATCATTGGACATTGAGCATTGATTATTCCCAGACCCTGATGACTCAAAAAAACGGGAAGCTGAAAAGATGCTCCCCGTTTTTTAATTTTGGTCTTTAATATTAAACATGAAAAATAAATTATTCAAACTTCTGCCGGCTCTTTTTATCCTATTACACAATTCAATTCTTGCCCAGGTTCCGGTATTTGAAGAGCCAAGACATAAAGTAGTCCTGTTGAATGATTATATCCGATTGATCGATGTACATATTCCCCCTCACGATACAACACTTTATCACCGGCACAACACCGCTTCCGCAATTGTATTTCTTACAAAAAACACAACAGGTTCACAGCCGATGGGTAGAGCTCCTTCTATTGGTCAGGCAATCCCGGGAAATACTTTTTTTGCGGGTTATGGAGATAAACCCATATCACACCGTGTGTGGAACCAGGACACATCCGTATATCATGTAATGGATATCGAAATATTAAAACACCCTGACCCTAATTCCTGCGATGCGATTCAAAATCCCTCCCTTCAACTTAAGTGGGAAGAAAAGCCTGCGCGCATGTACAGCGTTCATATCAATCAGCAAGACAGTATTGATATTGCTCCCGGAAAATGCGGTCATCTCCTGGTAGTGATATCGGGATCTGTAAATTTTACTCACTATCCATCTTCATCTCCACTCCGGCAAACAACAAAAAAAAACCCATTACATACTGCAGATTTTATATGGTTTGATCCCGGAATGCGAATCACAGTTAGCAATGCCGGTAAAGATCCGGCCGATTGTGTATTGTTGGAGATCAGGTAAAAATTTCACAGATTCGATTCTGTATAATGATTACATTCGAATTCTGTTTTAAAGCAATCAATGAACCGGATTATTTTAATAGCCCTTCTGATATCCTGCTGGAGCTGTTCGCCCAATCCTTATCGCTCAGCGAATAAAGCTTATAAAAAACAGGTAAAAGAATTAAATACACAATTGCGGCAAAAGCCTCCGGGTTATGTCCCTGATTCAGGTTCGATATGGATCGGAACAACCAATTTCGATTTGCGCAAGCCGAATTTTGTTATCATCCATCATACCGCACAAAACAGCTGTGATCAAACATTGCATACTTTCACGATCACAGAATCCAAAGTAAGTGCGCATTATGTGATTTGTAAAGACGGAACTGTTCACCATATGCTGAATGATTATCTCCGCGCCTGGCAGGCTGGCCAGAGTAAATGGGGCAATAATACCGATATCAATTCCTCCAGCATCGGAATCGAACTTGACAACAACGGATTTGAACCTTTTACTGATCCACAAATCAACAACCTGCTGCTCCTGCTCGATACTTTGAAAAAACGCTATAATATCCCTACTTCTAATTTTATCGGACATGGGGATGTGGCACCTGGTCGAAAAGTGGATCCTAACTGGCGTTTTCCCTGGAAACTGTTGGCTGATCATGGTTTTGGTAACTGGTACGATGATACGACCAATATTGAAGTGCCTCCTGGTTTCGACAAACTACTGGCCTTACGCATTATCGGATATGATATGAAAGATACCAGCTCTGCGATTGCTTCATTCAAACGTCATTGGCTCCAGGATACCGTCGATAATGTATTGACAGATCCGGATTTGAAAATACTGTATTTGCTCTCGAAGAAATACCAATAGCAACTATCTATTGACGTTAGTTCCGTTCTATCTGCCTGTCAGGGATCTGAAAAGCTTGCTGAGTATTTTACCCTGTAAATGCCACATGTTTTATTCCAATATTCGCTTTGCCGGATTAGCTATTGTATGTTAAATTCTGCATAAAAAAATCTTTCAAATAAAATAATCAATATTAACTTGGGAACCAGTAGCCTAAAACAAGCTGTTGCCTATTGACAGGAATCATAAAATAACATGATGTTAAATTCCTTTTTACACCAATTAATAGGTTAGTTTTATGAACGGATGAATAGGCAGTATTTTGGCTTGTACTTTGCACTTCTGACCTTTGAATAATACCTTTCCAGATCCCGCGGTAAAGAGGATATTAAACTCAATAATTATTTTGCTATCTAATTATCTATGCAATTGATAGCGCACTTGCTGAATTGTAAAAAGAAATTAGTCCGGACCTTCTCGTCGTAAAAAATAAAAAGCAACAAATGAAAAAATCGACCATTATAGCCTTTTTCATCCTGATCATCCTCACCGGAGCCGCCGTTTGGTTTTTTGGTTTTCGGCAAAAAGAGAAACCGCTTGTTTTGCAAACTGAAAAACCTCAATATGGTTTCATTGCAAAAAGCGTTACCGCCACAGGCACTATACAGCCGGTTGACACAGTCTCTGTAGGTACCCAGGTTTCCGGTACTATCAAGTATATATATGCGGACTTCAACGTCAGGGTAAAAAAGGGACAGTTGCTCGCAGAACTCGACAAATCCCTATTCCAGGCCCAGGTTGATCAATATACAGCCAACCTTGCCGTTGCACAGAGCCAGCTCGTTTATCAGCAGGATTATTATAACCGTGAAAAGATGATGTACGACAGTCAGGTTATCGCGAAGCAGGAATTCGAAACAGCTTCTTATCAGCTGAATTCTGCAAAAGCCAATGTCGCCAGTGTCCAGGCGCAATTGCAGGCAGCGCAAAAGAATCTTTCCTATTGCGATATTTATTGTCCGATCGACGGAGTGGTACTCGTGCGTAATGTCAGCATCGGCCAAACTGTTGCTGCGAGCTTTAACACTCCTACTCTTTTCATCATAGCAAAAGACATTTCAAAGATGCAGGTACAGGCCGCAGTCGATGAAGCAGATATCGGAAATGTAAAAGCCGGGCTAAATGTATCTTTTACCGTAGACGCTTATCCCGACGAAACTTTTTCGGGAACTGTTCTGGATATAAGATTGCAACCGACGGTTTCGGCTAACGTGGTCACCTATACGACAATTATCAACGCCGCAAATGAACAGTTGAAACTGAAGCCCGGCATGACTGCCAATATTATCGTGTATACACAGGAAGAAAAAAATGCATTGCTGATATCTGCGAAAGCCATTAAGTTTAAACCTGATTCGTCATTGGCAAAACAATTTAAGATTGAAAAAATACGGCGGGATACAACAGCAAAAAGAAATCCTCCTACTGAGAACAATAATCCTTCTTATGATAACAATGTAGCATCCGGCAGCGGGACTGATAGCAGCAGAGGACATTCAAAACAAACCGGATTTGTGTGGGTGAAGCAGGATAATGACCTCGTGCAGAAAAAAATTAAAATGGGTTTGAATGATGATACACATATACAAGTGGTAGATGGACTTACAACCGATGATGAAGTGGTTACAGGGATCGAAGGGAATTTGGATAAATCAAGTGCAAAAAATGCTAATAGTCAGCGAAGTCCTTTCATTCCTCAAAGACCAAGAGGCGGTAATAGCGGTGGCGCCAGGAGGCAATGATTTAAAAAAATAATCATGGCAACAACAGGTAAAATATTGGAAGTACTGAGCATAAAACGAGAATTCAGAATGGGAACGGAAACGGTTCGTGCATTGAAAGGAGTCAGCTTTGAGGTCAGATCAGGAGAATTTTTAACGATCATGGGTAGCAGCGGATCTGGAAAAACTACTTTGCTCAATATACTAGGCTGTCTTGACAAACCCACTGAAGGAGAGTATTTACTGGATGGGGTCAATATAAAAAAACTTTCCCGCAATGAACTTGCCCGTTTAAGGAATCATAAAATCGGATTCGTTTTTCAGGCATATAATTTATTGCCACGCACATCCGCACTCGAAAATGTGGAATTACCATTATTATACAATGCGGAGATTTCGTCAAAAGAAAGAAAGGAAAAAGCAATCAAAGCACTGGAAGCAGTGAAACTTGCAGACCGCCTGGATCATACGCCCAGTCAATTGTCAGGCGGTCAGCAGCAACGTGTAGCAATAGCGAGGGCATTGGTGAATGAACCAGTGATGATCCTGGCCGATGAAGCAACAGGAAATCTTGATTCAAAAACGTCATATGAAATCATGGCGCTGATGCAGGAATTGAATCAGCTGCATGGGAAAACCATTGTATTTGTTACGCATGAACCGGATATCGCTTCTTTCAGCAATCGGACTATTACATTGAGGGATGGAAAAGTTTTAAAAGATAATATCAATGAATCGAGGAAATCAGCTAAAGAAGTATTGGCGGCCATTCCGGCGACTGATGACTATTAATCGTGAAATCTGAGATGTGAAATGTAAAAAATATTCGAAAACGAATTTTACTCATGAATTTTCACTTTTAACATTTCAGGTCTCGAGTTTACCCGTTCACTCAAAGAAAATATATGAACCTGTTCAATCTTATACGCATCGCATGGAAAGCATTACAGCGAAATAAACTTCGTGCTTTTCTCACCATGTTGGGCATCATCATCGGGGTCGCAGCAGTTATCGCCATGGTTGCGATCGGTCAGGGTTCCAAAAAAAGCATCCAGGATCAGTTGTCCAGTATGGGTTCCAATATGATAACCATCAGGCCAAATAGCAATGTTTCGGCAGGAGCCAGGCTGGACGCTACAAGCGTACAGACATTGACGTTAGATGATGTGAAGGCTATCCAAAAACAGGCAACAAATATTAATGCAATTTCTCCGGCGGCTTCTACCCGCGGACAGGTCATTAATGGCGCTCTCAACTGGCCTACAAGTATCCAGGGTGTTAGTCCCCAATATCTGACGATCAGGCAATGGTCATTGAAAGACGGAGTTTCGTTTACTGATGCTGATGTGAATACTGCTGCAAAGGTTTGTCTGCTCGGACAAACCGTGATCGACAATGTTTTCGGTCCCGGTGAAAACCCTGTCGGCAAGATCATCCGCTTCAACAAAATTCCATTCACTGTGATCGGAGTATTGAATGCAAAAGGAGAAAATGCATTCGGACAGGATCAGGATGACGTGATCCTGGCTCCTTATACAACGGTCCAAAAAAGAATCCTGGCTACTATTTATTTTCAAAATATTTATGCGTCGGCTACCAATGAAAACACAACACAAGCTGCTGTTACAGAAATATCGAATATTCTTCGCGTAACTCATCGCCTCAAACCAACCGATGAAGATGATTTTGCGATCAGGACTCAGGAAGAACTGATCAATACTTTCAGTTCAACCAGCCAGCTGTTGACAGTTTTGCTCACTGCCATTGCAGCAATTTCTTTAATCGTTGGAGGAATTGGTATCATGAATATCATGTATGTTTCCGTTACTGAAAGAACCCGTGAAATTGGACTGCGCATGTCTATTGGTGCGAGAGGTATTGATATTCTTTTTCAGTTTCTGATAGAAGCGATATTAATCAGCATTACAGGTGGACTGATTGGCGTTGCATTAGGTATTACCGTTTCAAAATTGGTTACGACTTTTCTATCCTGGCCCACCCTGGTCTCACAATCTTCCATCATCCTTTCTTTTTTTGTCTGTGCAATTACAGGAGTTTTCTTTGGATATTATCCTGCACAAAAAGCGTCGAGACTCGATCCTATTGAAGCGCTGAGATATGAATAAAAAAATGCCTGGTCATTGAATATTTTCTTCTGAACACTCAATAAACAATATTCAATAAGCAATGTTCAATGAAGACCCCCGAGGGCCACATGCCGGAGGAAGAAAATATAAAATTTTATTCTTGCGCCGTAGGTGCAATATTTAGATTTGCATACCCGACAGCAACTCCTGCGGAGCAATAGAATATTAAATGTTCGGAAATATTAAATACAGTCAATCGGCATCAAATATTCGTTGTTGATTATTTGAATATTTTCCAAAACCTAAGAATACATGGTTTCAATAGTAAGGATGCTAAAAGATATTCACAAGCCTGTGGATGGAATGAATCTGCGGGAAAAAATCCTCTGAAATATTGTAGTTTTACGCTTATTTTTTTATAACGGCTAACCGTTTCTTTCGTTTGCTTGCTTTCATTTTCAGGAATTGTTCCCTGCTTCATAAAATAATTTTATTCAAAAAGGCAGCGGATAAATAATTTAGTTCCATTCTTTTCATAACTATGTGGAACAATAATTCCTGTTGAAAAACTAACCCATGACAGCAGAACAACAACGTTTGACAGTTAACAGTTCAAAAAGAATTCCACTCGAGCAATGGGGCCCCTATCTCAGCGAACGTCAGTGGGGAACTGTGAGAGAGGATTATAGCACGAATGGAGATGCCTGGCATTATTTTCCATATGATGATTCGCATTGGCGCACCTATAAATGGGGAGAAGACGGGCTTGCTGGTATCTCCGACTTCTTTCAGAATCTTTGCTTCGCTGTTAGCTTATGGAATGGAAAAGATCCTTTATTAAAGGAACGCTTATTCGGATTAGGCAATAGCCAGGGAAATCATGGAGAAGATGTAAAAGAATTATACTACTACCTCGACAATATTCCTACTCATTATTATATGGAATACCTGTACAAATATCCACAGCAGGCTTTTCCATATGATAAGCTTCTGAAAGAAAATCTTCAAAGATCAAAACAGCAACCCGAATACGAGATCCTTGACACGGGAGTATTTGACGACAATGAATACTTCGATGTTAACGTAACTTATGCAAAGCAAAATGCCAAGGATATTTTCATCAAAATCAATATTCATAACCGCTATTCAAAAGCAGCAGATATAACGGTATTGCCTACCCTATGGTTTTATAACAGGTGGAGCTACGATCTTGAAAAAAAACCAGTGATTAGCGTACGCGACAAAACTTCTGTAAAAGCAATGCACAGCAGGCTGGGTACTTACTATTTATATTTTCGACCGCCGAACGATCGCCTCTTTACAGAAAATGAAACCAATATGCAAAAGGTAACGGGAATACCTAATGCCAGTCCTTTTGTAAAAGATGCATTTCATCACGCAATTATTAAGGGAGAAAATCTGCAGGCTCTGAGAAACAAAAAAAGCGGGACAAAATTCGCACCGGTATATCGGTTTAACATTGAAGGCGGGAAATCGCAGGTCATTTATCTCCGCTTAAGCAATAAGGTTTTGGATTATCCCTTTGCCAGTGGATTTGAATATATTTTTCTGAACCGAAAAGAAGAAGCTGATGCTTTTTATAAAGACATTCTTCCGGTCGACAGTGAATCGGAAATGTTTGCCATTCAACGCCAGGCGCTTTCCGGTTTATTATGGAGCAAACAATATTATCATTTCGATGTAGAAACATGGCTGAACACAGGCGATGATTTCACACCGGCAAATTCAGGAAAGCAACATGGACGAAATCATGACTGGAAGCATCTGAAAAATCAGGATGTGATTGCCATGCCGGATAAATGGGAATATCCCTGGTATGCTGCCTGGGATATGGCCTTTCAATGTATTCCCATGGCTTTGATTGATCCTTGTTTTGCAAAACACCAGTTGCTGCTGGTGATGAGAGAATGGTATATGAAACCCGACGGACAATTGCCGGCATATGAATGGAATTTCAGCGATGTGAATCCTCCTGTGCAGGCCTGGGCTGCATTGCAGGTATATCGCATCGAAAAAGAAAGAACGGGTAAGGGCGATCTTGATTTTTTAAAAAGAATTTTTCAGAAACTGCTTATCAATTTCACCTGGTGGATCAACCGAAAAGATCCCAATGGAAATAATATGTTTGAAGGAGGCTTTCTTGGACTGGATAATATCGGCGTCTTTAACAGAAGTAGTGAACTGCCTGGCCAGATGCAGCTGGAACAGGCTGATGGAACCAGCTGGATGGGCATGTATGCTCTGAACATGATGGATATGGCTTTGGAAATTGCGATGAAGGATGAATCTTTTGAAGACACTGCTACAAAATTTTTCGAACAGTTTGTATTGATTGCAGAAGCTTTGAATGAACATGGCATGTGGAATGAAGAAGATAAATTTTTCTACGATACCCTTTCTATCGCCGGATCATCGCCCCTGCAATTGCGCATACACTCCATCGTGGGTATTACCAGTTTATTTGCCGTATCGATTATTGAAAAAAAGAAACTGGATAAGTTGACTGATTTCACAAAAAGAATTACCTGGTTCGAAAATTACAGGAAGAAAAACAAACGCTTTTGGCCAAACGAAGAAAAAATAGACGGAGAAACTACTTTGCTATCATTGGTACCACGCGACCGCCTGGTCTATCTGCTGGAACGACTGCTGAACGAAACTGAATTTTTGTCGCCGGGAGGTATTCGTGCGCTCTCAAAATATCATGAAAAAAATCCATATTCCGTCAACATCGATTCTGTCAATTATACAATTCAGTACGATCCCGGGGATTCCACTTCCAATCTTTTCGGTGGGAATTCTAATTGGCGCGGCCCCGTATGGATGCCCATCAATTATATCATCATTCAATCCATCCGAAAGTATAGCGCTTTTTATGGAGATTCTTTAAGAGTTGAATGTCCGGTGGGCTCCGGAAATTTACTCAATATGGAAGAAGTAGCAGATGAACTCACACTTCGTGTGATCAGTTTATTCGAAAAAGATGCGCAGGGAAACAGACCTCAGTACGGCAAATACAACTGGTTTTATCGTCAACCGGCAAACAGAAATCTCCAATTATTTTATGAATTCTTTCACGGTGATAATGGACAGGGATTGGGTGCCTGCCACCAAACCGGTTGGACAGCCCTGGTCGCAGAATTGATCAGCGAGCATTGCTCCAGGACAAATAAATTTGCCAAGAAAGAAGAATCAGTACAGCAGGAAGAGGAATAGGAAGTTTGACGGTTCACAGATGACAGTTGACCGGCATTCATCTACCTTACACATAAACTCTGTCTACCGTCGACTGTCATCGGTCAACTCTTTTCGATTAATATTATTATTCTATTTTTACCCCATACATGCAATCGATCGTCGAAAATATCAAACAACTATTTAACAGTTTCAGCAGTGATACAGTTACCAGTGTAGAAAAAATCCCTCAATCCGGAAGTAACAGGGTATACTTCCGGTTATTCGCAGCTGATCGTTCATATATTGCTACCTGGGGAAATAATGTTCAGGAAAATCTGACCTTTATTCGTTTCAGTAAACATTTTCACTCCTGTAATTGTCCGGTCCCGGAAATCTATGCCGTAAATAAAGAACATACCATTTACATTCAGCAGGATTTTGGCGATATATCACTTTTAAATAAGCTGGAGCAGAATGGATATAACGATTACGTATATGGGCTGTTTAAGCAAAGTCTCAGAGAGCTGGCCCGGCTCCAGATAATCGGGAATACAGATCTGGATTATAACTGGTGCCTCACTTCAAAAGAATTCGGGAAACAGGCCATGCTCAGCGACCTGCTTTATTTTAAATACTATTTCCTGGATACATTACAAATTCCCTACGACAAAGAAAAACTCATTGATGATTTTGAAGGATTGAGCACTTACCTGAGTCATGTGGATCACAAATATTTTATGTTCAGGGATTTTCAAAGCCGTAATATTCTCATCAAAGAAGATAAAGTCCATTTTATAGATTTTCAGGGTGGAATGAAAGGAGCACTTCAATATGATGTGGCTTCGATGTTATGGCAGGCAAAAGCCGAATTACCCGATGACTGGAAAAATGAATTGCTGGATTATTATATGGACTGTGCGGAACAGATATTAAAAAAACCCGTCGACAGGGTTCGCTTCGTGAGTCAGTATAATGGTTATGTGTTGATCCGCATGCTACAGGTTCTTGGCGCTTATGGATTTCGTGGATTATTCGAGCGTAAAGCACATTTCCTCATAAGCATTCCGCTCGGTTTGAAAAATTTAAAATGGTTCATGGCAAATAAACAGGTTGGAATTGTGTTGCCTGAATTTGAAAGATTATTGAGACTGATTGTCGAAGACCAGATCATCAGCCGCTTCGAGCCCTTGCATGCAGATGAGAATACTCCACTGGTTGTTCATATCAATAGCTTCTCTTATAAAAAATCCATTCCGGAAGATCTGAATGGAAATGGCGGAGGCTTTGTATTTGATTGCAGAGGAATTTTGAATCCGGGAAGAATCGATTCCTTCAAAACAAAAACCGGGCGAGATAAAGAAGTAAAGGATTTTCTCGAACAGGATACCAGGATGCCGGAATTCCTGAACAGCATATATGATCTTGTAGATATTACCGTAGAAGATTATATCAGAAGAGGATTTAGCAGCCTGATGATCAGTTTTGGCTGTACCGGCGGTCAACACAGGAGCGTCTATGCTGCCGATGCTCTCGCAAGACATTTGAGAAATAAATTCAAAGTAAAGATTGACCTTCATCACCTGGTCCAGGATGAAAAAGATTGGGTTAACGGGTGAGTTTGTAAAGATTTAAATGAATTCCAAACTAAAATATTCCATAATTGTATTAATACTATTAATGGTTGGTTTTTATATCTGGATTGAAGCAGCGAACAGAAATTCCAAACATATGACGGGCAGACAAAAATTATTGAAAGCTTTTTATCCGGTTTTAATGGGCGCAGGCAAATTGTTCGGAAGCAAACAAAAAATAAAAATGAATAAATCTGAATCAATTCCGCCGGTTTCTTTTTATTCACTGAAAGCCTTAGCTAACAATGGGACTGATATTTCTTTTGATCAGTTCAAAGGGAAAAAAGTGTTGTTGGTCAATACGGCTTCGGATTGCGGATTTACACCACAGTATGATGACCTGCAAAGATTGTATGATCAACAAAAAGATAAACTGGTCATTATCGGTTTCCCTGCAAATGATTTTGGAGAACAGGAAAAAGGAAACGACGAGGAAATCGCCAGTTTTTGTAAAATAAATTATGGAGTTAGTTTCCCACTCGCTAAAAAAAGTATTGTCCTGAAAGGTCCCGAACAAAACAAAGTATTTGAATGGCTCAGTAATAAAAAAGAAAATGGCTGGAATGACCAGGAACCCACCTGGAATTTTTCCAAATACCTGATCAACGAGAAAGGTGAATTAACGCATTATTTTGATCCTTCCGTTTCGCCTATGAGTAAAGAAGTTCTTGAGGCAATTCAACAATAGGCATTAACATTTTTCCAAACTCAGAACTTTCAGAAAATATCATCTTTTAAGGATGTTCACTAAGACAGATATTGAAAAATATTTCATTGCTGAAAAAACCGGTAGCATGATTTTTCTGATCATCGGTATTATCGCCATTCTCCTATCATTAATTTTTTATTTCTTGTTAAAAACTAATTTTTACAAAGGAGCTGCGATTCCTTTATTAATTGTTGGTGTGATTCAGGCGATAGCCGGATATACAGTTTATGCCAGGAGCGATGAACAACGTATCAGCAATGTATATGCTTATGATATGAATCCCGATCGGTTAAAAACAGAAGAGTTGCCAAGAATTAAGGAAGTAAACAAACGTTTTGTTTTATACCGATGGATTGAGATAGCACTTATCATAACAGGAATTGCACTCATCCTGGTATATAAAACTTCAATTCCCAAAAACTTCTGGTTTGGTTTGGGCATCACTTTGTTGATCCAGGCAATAGTAATATTGTTTGCTGATTATTTTGCTGAGCAAAGAGCAAAAATATACCAGCAGCAGTTAGAGTCTTTCTTTACGAGCAAAAAAACTATTTGATAAACCGGATACTCGGATATCGAAATAATTCTCCATTATTCGCTTTAATTCCTGCAACGATTACCAACACCCAGGATGTAAGCTTGATTAAAGAAAGTAATAGTCCCAGGCCAATGCCACCGGAAAACATTGTAAATGGGCTTCCTATCAGTGCCCCATATCCGATAGTGCTAAATAAAAAAAATGAAAAGATAATTGTGATGATGAGAATGGTGATTTGAAAATTTAGAGATTCCTTCCCATGTGGATCAATTTCAGGTAAGTCACTCTTCTTAATCTGCCAAACAAGAAGTGGACCCAGAATATTTCCGAATGGAATAAGCAGACTTGCTAAAGCAGAGAAATGACAAAGCATCGACCAGTTACGGATTTGCTGTTCCCGGGTATCCATACAGTTAGCTTTTGTTTGAAGTTACTATGAAAAAGCCGAAGATTCAAAAGGCTACTTTTGGAAAGTGTTTGGGCACTGATACAAGAACTACATAGACATATGGAAACATACGGTTCACATAGTATGATTAATTTTGTTCAGACATGAAAAAAACTTAAAGAAATAAAAATGAAATCTAAAAAAATTGGATTACAATTATTGCTCGCAGGAATGATGGCATTATTTTTTTATGGCTTTGCAACGGCTCAGGACAAAAATTTAGTCGTGCGTGTTGCAAAAATTGTAATTGATTCTGCACAGTTGGATAATTATAAAGCAGCGCTGAAAGAAGGGATCGAAACTGCTGTACGCGTGGAACCAGGAGTGGTCAGCCTTTATGCTGTATATGAAAAGGATAAGCCTACACATGTCATGGTATTTGAAATATATGCCAACGCGGATGCATACAAATCGCACATTGAAACTCCTCATTTCAAAAAGTACAAGTCCGCCACAAAAGATATGGTGAAGTCTCTAGAACTCGTCGATGTAGTTCCTATCGGACTTGAATCGAAGATGAAACGATGATTCAATGCAACATTTAATTAATCCAGGCAGGCCATAGTTTCAACCTGAACATCTTCTGACATGCCTGATGAAGAAGATGATGAACTCTGTGACTGTCTTTCAGGAAGGATATCTTTATAATAAAGCCTGATTCGTTCCAGCACTTCTTCAATTCCTTCTAAAGAGTTCTTTTGTACAAGTTCATTGCGGAATTCTTTTATGTGCGGATATCCTTTCAGGTAATTTGTATAATGCCGGCGCATTTCGAGGATGCCCAATACCCCGCCCTTCCACTCCAGGGAACGATGCAGGTGCTGAAGAATAGTATCGATGCGCTGATCGATCGAAGGTGGAGCAAGATGTTCGCCTGTATGGAGAAAATATTTGATCTCATCAAAAATCCATGGATAACCAATGGCGGCTCTTCCGATCATAATTCCGTCGACGCCATACCTTTTTTTATATTCCAGTGCTTTTTCAGGTGAGTCGATATCCCCATTACCAAAAACGGGGATGTGTATGCGCGGATTATTCTTTACCCCGGCAATCAGTTTCCAGTCTGCCTCTCCTTTATATAATTGTGATCGCGTTCTTCCATGAATTGTGATTGCGCTGATACCGGTATCCTGTAAGCGCTCTGCCACTTCTTCTATGTTTTTGGATTCATCGTCCCATCCCAGTCTTGTCTTTACTGTCACCGGCAGGCTCGTGGATTTTATAACGGCCCGGGTTAGACGAATCATGGCCGGAACATCTTTAAGTACAGCCGCTCCCGCTCCCTTGCAGACAACCTTTTTTACAGGGCATCCGAAATTAATATCTACCAGGTCAGGATTGACCGTCTCAATAATCTTTGCACTCATCGCCATCGCCTCCTCATCTCCGCCAAATATCTGGATTCCAAAAGGCCGTTCGTATTCAAAAAAATCCAGCTTTTGTTTGCTCTTGATAGCATCCCTGATCAATCCTTCGCTCGAAATAAATTCACTATACATCAGATCGGCTCCATGCTGCTTGCATACATACCTGAATGGAGGATCACTCACGTCCTCCATGGGTGCCAGGAGAAGTGGAAAATCCGGAAGAGATATATTGCCGATCTTGACAGACATATTTTGTATGATATCGTGAGCAGTGAGACGGGGAAAATCAAAGAACTTAAACCCGCACTTATCTCCTGCCTTTGACCTTCGCCTTTGAGGTCTCACGATTGACGTTTATTCCTTTCTGGCTCAATAATCCCGTATATTGCAACGCGTATCATCGCCGAAAAGGCGGATGCAAATGTACGCACTTAGTTCAGCATTCTGAACGATAATGAACGAATAACTATGAATACTTATTTGAAGAATAAGCCGGCATGGATGCAGTTGGTTATTTTCGGTGGTTTGACTTTTGGCATTGCTTTTATCGCTACAGTTGTGGGATTGGCTATTGTTGCTTATCTGAATCATATCAGTTTAATGGATTTAACTTCCCTTAAATCAGAAGATTTCGCCAAACCGGAATTTACCGGTATCGTCAGAGGTTTCCTGATCGTACAATTTCTTGGATTTTTTGTATTACCTTCTCTCATCTTTGCCTATCTCGCTGATCCGCGACCTTTACAATTCTGCGGATTAAAAAAGCCCGACCGCAAAGGTTTTATATTACTGGGTATATTGATCATGCTATGTTCCTACATGATGGTTGAATGGCTGGGAATCGTCAATCAGCAACTGGTCCAAAATTTTTTCGGAAAAAATGCAAGGGACTGGATTGAAAAAGGAGAATCAGATGTAAACGGAACCTTGCAGAATATTCTTAAGATGAATAATGTGAAAGACCTGCTGATTTCGATCTTCTTTGTCGGCGTGCTTGCGGCTATTGGAGAAGAAATATTTTTTCGCGGGATCGTGCAAAGAATATTTATCCAGGTTTTTAAAAATCCCTGGTGGGGTATTATCGTAACTGCGTCAATTTTTTCAGCGATTCACGGACAATTTCTTGGATTCATTCCGAGAATGATCCTGGGAATTATCTTAGGCGCTTTGTATTGGTATAGCGGAAGCTTGTGGACCTCTATCGCGGGGCATCTTACTTTTAACGGATTGCAGATTCTACTGGTGTATTATAATATTATTGATACCAGCCAGCAGACGGCCGGGATCAATAATAAATACATGGCGATCATAGGAATCATTTTCATGATCATCGTCGTTTTATTAATGAACTATCTTCGTAAGCGCTCTGTAACCAGTTATTCGCTCGTGTATAATAGTACGGAATGATCAGAGATTTAAAAGATCAAATTTTGTTTTATATTCATACTAATCTTTCAAATCCCGGCGATCATGGTTTAACTTCATTCTATGGCTCTTAATTTTTCTATTTTCAAGACCCGGGCAATTACGGCTCTCATATTTGCCGCAATCATGCTGCTGGGTTTATTATGGAATCAATGGAGTTTTCTCATTTTAATTTCGGTTATCCATTTCGGTTGTTGGTATGAATACCAGCGATTGGTTGGGCTGATCGATCCGGGGTACACGACAATCACTGTCTTTCACCGGTATGGTGTTATGCTTGCAGGATGGTGCATCCTCCTCTATTTTACCAATAACCTTTATTATCTTGGAAGCATATCACTCGTTGACATTGGCTATTGGGGAGGCCTGATTTTCTTATTTGCACTCCCTGCCCTGGAAATTTTATTCTTACAAAAACTCAAACTTAAAAATATCGCTTATTCGGCATTTGGTTTATTGTATATTTCACTGACCCTGGGTTTATTGATAAATCTCGGAAGTATAAAAGGCCCGTTTTATAAAGGCCCACTGAATTTTATCGACAGGTTGCCCGTGTTGATCATAATCGGTTCTATCTGGATCAATGATACAATGGCTTATATCATGGGTTCATTGATTGGCAAAACTCCGCTTACATCCATCTCACCAAAAAAAACATTGGAAGGAACCATTGCTGGAATTATTTTATCAATTATTGTGATGGGCCTGATCGCATATTTTGTTATCACCGACTTTGATCGCGATACAATCCTGCAATGGATGACGATTGCTGCAATTGCATCTATCGCAGGCACGATTGGTGATTTGTTGCAAAGTAAACTCAAGAGAATGGCGAATGTAAAAGACAGTGGTCATATTATGCCAGGCCATGGAGGTTTCCTGGATCGTTTCGATTCACTCTTGTTTGCTACACCATTTGTTTGGTTATATATTCAACTCTTCGTATAAGAGAATCTCCCTACTGAACTCTCTTTAGGTATTACTCGACTTATCCTACATTTGCCATTCAATCTATTGCATGACTATTCACCGCGAAGGCTATAAAACGATTGGTATTGGTGTATTTATTTTTGTCTGTATTAACCTCGCTTCTTTCTATTTTATTAGTTTTTATCAGCCCTGGTTAAGCTGGATCATTTTTTTTCTCACCCTGGCCCTGCTTCTGTTTCTGATTTCTTTTTTTCGGGTTCCCAACAGAAAGCTGACGATGGATGACAGGGTTATAATAAGTCCGGCAGATGGCAAGGTCGTAGTCATCGAAGAAACATTCGACGAAGAATATTTTGAAGATAAACGTTTGCAGATTTCTATTTTCATGAGTCCGGCCAATGTTCACCAGAACCGCAATCCTGTCAGCGGGGAGATTATGTACAATCAATATCATCATGGCAAATACCTGGTAGCATGGCATCCAAAATCCTCTACCGAAAATGAAAGACATAGCGTAGTGATCAAAAACAACAAAGGAGAAATCCTGGTGAAGCAGATCGCAGGAGCTCTGGCAAAACGAATTGTGAACTACCTGAAAGTTGGACAGGAAGTGAAGCAAAGTGAAGAAATGGGATTTATTAAATTCGGATCACGTGTGGATGTGCTCATGCCGCCCGGCGCTAAAGTAAAAGTCAGGTTGAACCAGTCAGTACAAGGCGGAGTAACTGCTTTGGCAGAATGGTAAAAGACTTCTCAGAATTTAAAAAATTGTTTCCAGCTCTTTCAAAGAATATACGGTATAAGTAGGTTGAACCGATGGCTCAATATGGAGATGGTTAACATAAATCTGGTCGATCCCTGCATTGATGGCACCTTGTATATCTACATCCACACTATCGCCGATCATAATACTTTCATTTTTCTCTGCTCCGGTTTTTGAAAAAGCATATTCAAAGATTTCTTTCTGTGGTTTTAAGCTGTTTGATCCTTCAGAGGTGATGACTTCTTTAAAATAAATATCCAGTCCAGAATTTTTTAGTTTGCTGTGCTGCGTTTTTTCGAAACCGTTAGTGATGAGATGCAGAGCATACCCTTTTTCCAACAGGTATTGTAATATTTCTTTTGTGTAAGGAAACAAAATATTACGGGTCGGAAGCAGATCCAGGAATAATACTCCCATCTCTCTGGCCAATGGTTCATCCCCGATTTTAAAGTCAAGCAGGGTAAGCCACATCCTTTTCCATCTAAGTTCTTCCACTTTAATAAAACCATTCCGGTATCGCTCCCAAAGTTTATCATTATGCTGAAGGTAATTTTTGTGAAACTGATCAAAATCGTGGATTCCTCTTTCAGACAATCCGAGGGTTTTATATAATTCTTCCATCGTTTTCCGGCTATTGGCTTCAAAATCCCAAAGCGTATGATCGAGATCGAAAAAAAGATGCCGGTATTTACGCCTTCCTTTTGAAGGAGATTTAATTTTATTCATAATAAGTTTGCAATTTACAGTAACAAATTTTTGATCAATGAAAAATGAAAATTCCCCTTCCCGGGCTATGAATGTTATTATTACCGGAGCTTCCCGGGGACTGGGGAATGCTATAGCAGGGCGGTTTGCAGCAGGCAGACACAATTTGTATCTCTGTTCGCAAAACGAAATGATACTTTACAAAGCAATTCAGGAACTGGAGGCAAAATATCCTGCTTCCATCATCAAGGCAAAACCATTCGATCTTTCTGATAAAGTAAACGCAAAAGCTTTCGGGAATTGGATATTGAATTTTGGAATTACTCCTGATATCCTGGTCAATAATGCAGGACAATTTTTACCAGGAAGTATTTATAATGAAGAAGAAGGCGTATTGGAAAAAATGCTTTCTGTAAACATAAACAGTGCTTATCATTTGACCAGAGTATTACTGCCATCAATGATGAAACAAAAAAGCGGGCATATTTTCAATATCTGTTCCATTGCTTCCTTACAGGCCTATCCTAACGGCGGATCTTATAGTATCAGCAAATTTGCACTCGCCGGTTTTTCAAAAAATCTGCGCGAAGAGATGAAGCCTCATGGTATTAAAGTGACTGCTGTGTATCCGGGAGCAGCGTACACGGATTCATGGGCATCCAGTGGAATTGATCAAAAGCGTTTCATGGAAGCAGGGGATATAGCTGATATGGTTTTTGCAGCCTCACAATTATCTCCACAGGCATGCGTGGAAGACATTATAATCAGGCCACAGCTTGGAGATATATAAGAAATTTTTTCGCACAGAGCTAACGGAGAAAAGGAGTCTCTTTTCCTCTGCTGGCTCTATGCGAAATATCCCTCCTTCCCTCTCTTTTAACTGAGTTTTAACCCATCAAAGTTTATATTTGTGTTGTTGAGTAAGTATCTGATATGGATTGGGTGAATTCACTTAATTTAATGGCTATCGTTTCAATTCTACGTTCCCGCATTTCAGTACTGGTTTTCTTGTTGTTTGGATTTGACGCTGCCTTTGCGCAGGTAAAATTTACTACGGTCGCCAGCAGCAAAGAAATCGGAAGGAATGATTATGTGCAGATAGAATTTGTTGTCGAAAATGCACAGCAAATCGAAAAGCTCACACATCCCAATTTCCAGGACTTTCATATTATTCAGGGACCGATTCAATCCAGTGGGATGAGCATCGTCAATGGTTCCATGTCTCAATACAAAGCTCTGTCCTTTGTCCTGCAACCTGTAAAGACAGGAAAATTTACAATCCCCGGTGCCACAGCTATGATCGATGGCAAACTGATGCACTCCAACCCGGTTAAGATTGAAGTAACTGCCAACGGTTCTTCTAACAATAATGCCCAGCCGATTCCTCAGTCTGTCTGGCCTGGCGAAACTGCCGATGTCGACAAAGAATATTTCCTGAAAAAGGGAGAAAATATTGCACAGAAGATTCATAAAAATTTATTTGTAAAGGTCGATGTAAGTAAGACGCATTGCTATGTGGGTGAACCGATCGTAGCTACCTATAAATTATATTCCCGGTTGCAATCCGAATCCCGGGTTATCAAACATCCCTCATTAAATGGATTCAGTGTTTATGACATGATCGATCCAAACAATGATATGCCCTCCGTTGAAACAGTGAATGGAAAGCCTTTTACGGTACATGTTATCCGGAAAGCCCAGCTGATTCCATTGCAGGCAGGAGTGGTTGATCTCGATCCTGTAGAGATTGAAAATACAGTTCATTTTTTAAAAAATGTTTCAGGTCAAAACAAGAGTTCAAGCCGCGATATTTTCGATAATCTTTTAGATGAAGATGTAAGGGCTGTTCCCGTAGAACAGGATATTACACTGGAAAGCAAACCGGTTTCGATTTCCGTAAAAGATCTTCCGCAGGAAAATAAACCGGCAGATTTTAATGGCGCCGTAGGTCATTTTACAGTGCATGCTGCCGTTGAAAATAAAAATATAAGTTCCAAAGATGCTGACATTCTCAAGCTGACCATAAAGGGAAATGGTAATTTACCCATAGTAAATGCTCCTTCTATACAATGGCCTGACGGTGTTGAAAATTATGAACCAACAACAAAAGAAAATATTGATAAAACAGTAGCTCCCCTGGGCGGATCAAAAACATTTGAATACAGTTTTATTCCTCAGCAGGCCGGTGACTATGTGATCCCTCCTGTTCAATTTGCATATTTTGATCCCGTAAGCAGTTCCTATAAAACCACATCGACAGAAGAATTGAAACTTTCAGTAAAAGCTTCAAAAAATAAAAAAGCAAATCTATCTGCTGTTGTCATGGCATCATCTCCGGATGAAGGGTCAAACAGCATTAGAGATTTTCTACAGGACCATCTGGAATGGTTTTTTGCTGTGATCATTCTGTCAGGACTCGCTATTTATCTTTTGGTGCAAAACAGGCGACTCAAAAAAGCGCATGAAGCAGAACAATTGGCAGCTGCAAAAGCAAAAGAAGCGGCAATGGCCGAAATCGCAATGGCTTTAGCCATTCCTCCCGATCCCTTGCTGAAAGCAAAACAATTATTTGAAAAAGGCGATTACAGATCTTTTTATACTGAACTGAACCGTGCACTGTGGAATGCCGTGGCAGATAAATTGAAACTCCCGGCCAGTGAGTTGAACAAACATAATATAGTAATGCAATTGCATTCGAGAGGTTGGGATAATAAGTCAACCACTCTTTTGGAGAACACACTTAATGAATGCGAGATGAAATTATATACACCTGATTATAGTGAATCCGGCATACAGCGCATCATGCAAAGCGCTGAAGAGATTGTCAGTGTGCTGAATGCAGTGTAAGCGTCTGCCCCCTGTTATTCCGTATACTTATAACCCACTCCTCTTACCGAATGAAAATATTTCGGATTGCGACTGTCTTCTTCAAAATATTTCCTGAAATTCAAAATAAAATTATCAATCGTCCTTGTTGTCGGATATACATTATAACCCCATACTGTTTGCAATATTTTCTCCCTCGTCACCACTTCATTTTTGTTTTCAATCAATAGCTTCAGAAGCATGGCTTCTTTCTTACTTAGCTGAATGCGTTCTTTATTTTTTGTAATGGCTTCCTGTGCTTTAAAATCAATGGTGTTTTTTCCGAAAGTGTAGGTCTCGCTGATGGTATCCCTGTCCTGCAATTTCTTATTCTTCTCTATCAGTTTTTGAACGCGTAACAGCAATTCTTCCAGGTTAAAAGGTTTGTTGAGATAATCATCAGCTCCTTTTTTTAATCCCAGCACGCGATCAGTGCTCGTATTCTTTGCACTCAGCATTAAAATAGGAACATGATTATTCCTGACCCTGATCGTCTCCGCCACTCCAATGCCATCAATTCCCGGAAGCATGACGTCCAATATCACGAGGTCGAAATATTCCTTATCGATGGCTTTCAGCGCCTCGTTTCCGTCATATGCAGATGTGACTTCATAATTCTCAAGCCCGAGGTTGAGCTTAAGCGCATCATGCAAATTCTCCTCATCTTCCACCAACAGAATGGATTGTTTGGG
>DATJXY010000055.1:0-13479 GCA_035499855.1 Puia sp.
AAAACGGTTTGGTTGAAAATGCATGGGAATATCTGTATAGCACTGCAAGGGATTACCAATTAGAAAGAAAGGGTATGATTGACATTGAGCTTGCCTGATAGTACAATCGTGATGGCCCTCGTTAATAGCCTGAAATTTGAAGTCACTGTGATGCACAAACGAGGGCCAGTGGGGAGCACAAGAATATTGATATAGTAAATTCGTGCCGCCCTGCGGAAGACTCGCGCCAGTTTATGTTATTGAATTTATACTTGGTACTCATGATTTTTTCGGCAAGTATAATCGATAGATTGTGGAATTGGTTGAGGAAAACACTTATGAGAGTACCGTTTTAATTGTAAATTTTTCCAGAACTTGAATTTAATGCACGAGTCGCCCGCAGGGCACAAGAATCCTGATATAGTAAATTCGTGCTGCCCTGCGGAAGACTCGCGCCAGTTGGGAGCATGACATGAAGTTACGAAGGGCGCAAAACAAAAATGAATACTTCATATTAAATCTCATTTCCCAATGTTAATGATCTCCTATCGAGACAAATCAGCTAGGGCAACTCAGGTTCCTGCCCATTCAGCAGCGCATCGATAGCGAAATCTATTTTTGCAAGCGCCGGAGATGGACAATTACTCAATAAAATGACAAAAGTTTCGTCTTCAGGAACACGCATCATAAACGAAGAAAAGCCGGTGATGCCTCCGGGGTGACCAACTGTTTTCTTGCCAAAAGCATCCCTGATAAACCAACCGTATCCATAGGATGATTTGTATTCAGTAAATGCTTTCTCCAGTGAAGCCCGACTTACTACAGCACCCGTATATAACGCACGATCCCACTTATACAAATCCCCCACTGTAGAATAGATGGAGCCTGCAGCGAATGACACGGAAGAATCTACGATACCGACTGCCATTGAAAAATCACGAGAGTATCCAATCGCCCTATCCGGGCTTTTCAAATCTGTAAAATCAAACCCTGAATGGTCCATTCCCAAAGGCCGAAAAATGTTTTCACGTACGACTCTGAAATAGCTTTTTCCAGTTACTTTTTCAATGATCGCACCAAGTAAAATATAACCGGAGTTGCTATAACTCCAGTTTGTGCCGGGCCCAAAATCAAGGGGCTTGTTTTTGAAGCGGGCAATCAAACTGTCTCTGGAAATGGGTTTTTCAGAATTTTTTTTCATAAAGTCCCCATCGTTAGTATAGTTGTAAATGCCGGAAGTATGTGTTAACAAATGCTCAATAGTGATTGAATCTCCTTTTGGAAAATCGGGGAAGTATTTTGATAGCCTGTCCTGCAAATTCAACTGTTTTTTTTCGGCTAACTGTAGTATGATGGTTGACGTGAATTGTTTCGTAATCGAGCCGATTTGAAAAATAGTATTCACATCATTGAATGTCCCTTCGCTTTTATTCTTATATCCATATCCTTTTTCAAAAAGAATCTTTCCCTTCTGTGCCACAAGCACTGTTCCGTTAAATGCTTTTTGATGTGCATATGCCGAGATCAGCGTATCCAGCTTCGCATTAGTTGCCTGAGCAACCCCTTGCAAGACGAAAATAGCCGACAAAAAAAAGAAAATAAGCTTTTTCATGGAAGACAATTTGCAATTATGAATCTAATACCTAACCGCTTTACATAGGAGCCAATGTTGGTGGCAGTTTTTTTTAGCAACTACATACCAGGTCTTTCAACAAGTCCATACCCTATTTTTGTTTTTTACTTAGTGTTAGTCTGTCTTAACTGTTTGATTTCACTTATTTGTACGGTGGGCTGAATATTTGTATATTTTTTTACGTCATTGAGAATGGTATCTATGTTTTGTGCTATCACTTTATTGTACTCAGCAACATCATTAATGTAAAAATACCCTATAGCTAGAAAAGGCACTTTGTCATTTGGTGTCCTACCAGCTATGCCTTTATCAATTTCATAAAAAACTAAATTTTTTCCTATGAATCCAGCCATCATAGGCATGTGTTTCTTTTCATAATAGTCCATGTCAAAGGTTTTATCGTCCCCATTCGGATAAAGTATTTCGACCTTAAACATTCCAGTCTTTGGGATGGCTGAGTTTTTCATTTGACTTGTTTTGCAATTAGTTAACGCGATTAAGATAATGAATAATAAAAGAAATTTTCGTTCAGTCATGGTAACTATCTATTTATAATTTCAAAAATCAACCGAAAAATAACTGTTTTATTTTTCTCAGTTTGTCTGCTAATTGCCACCAACGCTTCCGGCTTGCCGCATTACGGTTAATAGAATTTCGTCCGCTGGCTTGGCCGAACTTTAGTTTACTTTGGCCAAACCTGTTTGCTGCAGGCAAGCCTGCTTGCAGCAGACAAGTTACAAAAGATGATAAGAACCTGCCTGCCGCCTGCCGGTAGGAAGGGCAGGCAGGTTGCAAATGCTGACAAGCCATGCACGTCAGTCGTATTGCGGCAAGCGATGTTGGTTGCGGTTTTTGAATTTCAAATTAAGCCAAGCTGTTTTTTGATCTTATTGGAAAGTTTTTCTTTTACCAAGTCATAAGATTGCTTGAGATACTTTTGCCATTCTGACTTTTTTATTTTAGTAACATCTTCAATTAAAACCCATTTATACCTTGCAGCATATGGAGCGGGTTTGAATCCAGGCCAATTGCTCATTTCTTCAAATTCCTCATCACTAACCTTAAAAGATGCGATTGTGGGAGATTCATCAAGTCCAACTACACAAAACATTTTTCCTCCAATTGAAAATGTAAGGTCATGTCCCCACTTAATATTTTGCGTAACAGAAGGGAATTCCCTACAAATTGATTGTATATCCTCAATATTCATTTTTTCAATTGTTACTCAAAAATCGCAGGCAACGTCAACGGCTTGCTGCTGTGCTGGTATTTTATGATTGTCAGCCGACAACTGAAGCCGAATAAAATTGATGATGATGAAGTTAATGATAAATGCTCAATTGAAATTCGTCTGCCCGATATTAGCAGATGGTTATTCAAATGCCGATTGCTTTTCTGTCCGTCAGCATAGAAGCAAACCGAATGTTGTGCGCTGTCTTATTTGTGTCGACTGTTAAATATATATTTACTGTTTAGTGCTATCTGATACATACGATTCGTGACCACCTACAATTTTCCACCCACTGTTTACCCCCTTAAAAATGATTGTCTCGGCAATATTATATTTTTGATTATGTCCGTCTTTTGGGATTGCTATTAATGTTCCGACAAGATTAACGATTGCATTGTCTTGATTGATTATATCAAAATTCTTGTAAGTGAAATTGAAACTTTGTTTTTTGAGACCAGAGAAGTATTCAGATTCACTTTTCTTGAGCGTCTGAAAAGTTAGGCGCTGCCCGTTTGAAATAAAGAAAAAGTCATTAGTTGTCAAAAATGGAGTTAATGCCATTTCAAGATTAAGCTGTTCGCTATTTTTAAAAACGACTTGAACAATAGAATTTAAACTGTCTTGAATTTGTCCTTTTGTTACGTTTTGTCCGTTGGAATCTTGACTTTGAGTGTTCCTATCATTGCACGCCGATAGAAGAAAAACATTTAATAATATGAGTATTAATGTCTGTCTGCTCTTCAAGTTCATATCGTCAAATTGTTTAGAAAAATGCTTGTTAGTTTTAAGTTAGAGTTCTTATCGGCGGAGAAGTTGCGCATAACGACCGAGGCTTGCCGCAATGCTGGCATTTTATTTCCGTCCGCCGATTGCTGAAGCCCGGTCAATGATTTTATGTTGAAGTTAATACAAATGCTCAATAGAATATTGTCAGCCGGAACTGAAGCCCATTAAAGATTTGCTGCTGATTGCTCTTGAATCTGCCAGCATTGCGGCCAATGTTGGCTGCCGGTTTTGTTAGTTTTGAGATTGCAACCACTTAATTGTTTGTTCAGAGTCAGCAATGCTCCATGAATGCGGATGTCTTATATGTCTGGGTTCTCTAAAACCTTTATCATGTGTTGTAACTAAAATGGCTTTGCTGTTACCTAATCGTTGCAGTTCATTTATCATTGCGGCTTGGTCTGTAATATTTATGTAAGAATAGTCATAACCTCTTTGAGTAAGCCACCAATTAATGTCAGGTTCAGATATTATCATAATTGGCGTTTTGAGTAATGACTTTATTGCTCTTTGTGTCGTGTCAGAAAATGAATATGGTGAATTATTATAAAAATTCTCTAATGCGGTTTCTGGTGTCCCGCCCATTTCTTTTTCAATCCGGTCTATCATATAAGTAACCTCGCCGTTTACTTTATCGGGATTTGAAAGCCTCACAACTCGTTTGGCTGCATTATAAAATCGTTGCCAGTCCAGCGGTGGGTCAACTGCAAAAACAGCTTTAGGCTTTATCGGATAATTTTTTTGTACTGACAATTCCGCATACTTTACTACGCAAGTCCCACCGATAGAAAACCCGCCGATATAAAAATCTATTCCCTTAAGTTGATATTTGTTAGCGATATTGTTTATCATGTCATTTAATGATTCTTGTGAATCTGTGTCACTTCCAAAGTACAAAGGACCCGTCCCTAAAATCGGTAGGATTGTTAATATACCTTGCTGAGCTGCATATTTTGGCAAGCCGGTTTCAACTAAAATGTCTTTCGGTGAAGCTCCAAAACCGTCCATTAAAAACATAAATGCTTTAATCGGTTTGGTGTCAGGTAAAACAGCAATATACATATTTGCAGAACTGTCCTTTGAGTCCAGATAGATTGTCTCCAGTTTTTGTCCACAGGAAATTGTTGAAATTAAAACTGTCACAATGAGAAAGATTATTTTATTCATAACAGGATGTCATTTAAGCTTGCAGGCAACGTTAAAGCATTGGCGATGTGGTGGCATTTGAAAAACGTCAGCCCGGAACCGCAGCCGAATAGAATTACTAATGATGAAGATAACTACAAAAGCTCAATAGTAAGAGTCAAGCCCGAACTGCTGCTGATAGCGAACAAAAAGTTGAAAATATATTCGTCACCCCGCCATATTGCCAAACCGCCTGTTGGCTGCAGGTACATTGACTTTGGTACTGTGTCAAAATTACTTCTGATAAAATAACTCTCCAATCTGCTCAATGTCGAAGGCTGTCCCAATTTGCGAATTGGCAAGAAATGAAACAACTAAATCATCATCAGGATAAATTAGTAAGTAAGAACTTCCACTAAAGGAGTCTCCTGAATGATACCAAATGCGATGACCATTTTTGTCTTTGCCAACGTACCAACCTAAGCCATAACCTGTTTCTTTATTATCAGAAGTGTATTGAGTTTGAAAAAGGCTTTTCTTTAGTTTAGTGTCAATGTATGAACCGTATAATATTTCATTGCCAATCTTTATAAGGTCTTTACTTGTTGACAAAAGCCCGCCTCCCGAATATTTATAGCTTAAATCTCCTAAGTCATTTTCTTCTCCCGTAACATCATAAAATTTACTCCTGTTTGAAATCTTACTTTTAATATTGTCACCGCAAGTATTTTCCAATCCCAAAGGCTTCCAAATATTCTCAGCCATATAGGTTAAATAATCTTTACCACTTACTTTTTCAATTATTGCGCCAATTAAGTTCCATCCGAATGTAGAATAATAAAACCTTGTTCCGGGTTTGAACAGCAGGGTGTCATTTTCAAATATTTTTAGAGCCTGAACCGAATTGTCATAATGTTCGGTTCGGATATAGTCATTAAAATTATTCTTATCATAGTCCCGAAAACCTGCTAAATGTCCGGCAAGTTGCCGGGTAGTAATTGGGAAGGACTTTTGGGGGAACTCAGGAATGTATTTTTGTATAGGGGAATCTAAATTTAATTTCCCCTCTGAGACAAGCTTTATCAAAGCCAATGAAGTAATTGACTTTGAAATGCTGTTAATCCTGAATTTTGTTGAATCAGTAACATAAACCTTGTTTATGATATCTGCATAGCCCAAAGCACCAGACCAAACAACTTTGTTTTTTTTGCTAACACAAACCTGAATTCCGTTTACTCCGTTTTGGTCTATAAAATCTTTGCATATCTTTTCAGCCTTGCATACCGATACATTACCCTTACATTCCTTTTCAAGTTCTTTATTTGTGGAGAGGTCTGGATAATTGCTTAATGTCACTGTTGCCGCCACGATACCCTTCACTTTTTTCCAATCCCCAAAACTTGTTTCTCTGACATAACTGGTATATTGTTCACTTGCTGTTTTTGATATAGCTATTCCAATAAAAGTCCCTGCTAAATCTATACCTCCGCCTTTAAATATTTTTCTGATTTCTTTTCTTCCGTCAACTTCAACGGTATCAATTTGAATTTTGTTGGGATGTTCAGATAGGAATTTGTTATAATCATTTGCAATTAAAGTTCTGTCTGTTAAATCAAGAAGTTGCTCAAATGTTATGAAAAAAGGTCTGTCAATTTCAATATTCAAATCAGAAAGGTCAAATTCCAACCAGCCACTTTTCATGGAAGACTCTATCACAATACTCTTATCAAGTAAATCTTGCCCGGGTTGCCCTGTAAACTTATCAACTTCATTCAACCGAACTCTATATTTGAATGTCTTTAGATTGTTTCTGAATATTCTGAGCCTTGCCTTTTCAATAAACGCAGGTAATTTAATTTCTTTTTTAATATTCGCTTCTGTGTTCTCAATTAATAAAGAAACAGACCGCCCTGCGTAAAGGGTGTCCGTTTGTAAAACACCTCCTTTAAAGTCAGCGTTTCCCAATTCAAACGTTTTCAGCTTTTTTGTCTTTGAACTGATAATCACAGGATTTAAAGCAACTATTTTTTCATTCAGGTAAATGACGACGCTTTTCCGTTGAAGTAAATAATTTATAGACAATATTCTGCTTCCAAAACCAATTGATGATACTAACAAAGTATCAGAATGCATATTTGATGGTATGTAAAGTGAAAAGCTACCGTCTGGATTTGAGATTGTACCGACATTATTTTTTTTCAATCCGATATTGGCATACTGTACTGGTTCTTGTGTTATGGCGTTTAAAATTCTCCCTTTTATGATTTGTTGTCCAAATGTGTGGAAGCTGCTTAAAAGGGTGATTATAAAGAGTAATAAATTTTTGGTTGTCATAATAATATCGCACCCTCAAAAGTGAGTGTCAAAGCCCGAAAAATTTGTTAATGCTATGATAGTTAAAGTGTGTCGCAATACTTGCAGGCAACATTCGAGTATTTGCGAAGGCAGGGAATTCATTGATTGTCCAGCCCGGTACAAATGCCAATTTGAAAATATGATGTTGAAGTTATGAACCTGCCTGCCTGCCGGCAGGCAGGCTAAAGCTGAAAATTGAACGTCGAGCCCGAACCACTGCTGATGCTTGCACATAGCTGATGTTACATTTTCCAGCCCTGCTTTTGCAAATACTTTTGTTAGCGGTAGTTTCATTTGAATATAAAGTATTTTCCAAAATCAATTTCTGTCACTCTATTGCAATTTTCAGAAAGTTCAACTTTCACGAACGGGGACCAGATGAACTAATATTAAACTCTGCGGAAGATTCACTCCAGTTGAAGGCCAGTAAAAAAGAGATCCCTGTAAAACCAATTGCAATAAAAACCCTTGTTAATTCAAGTCCTCCTTCAACCAGTGGATCAGCGATAGCTCGTGGAATATGAAGAATTATTAACCACAAAAAAATCATTATGCCCAGCAAACTGCCGACAATCCTCAGTTTAATTTTGAAAATAATGGCCAGCCCCGCACCAATCAATGCGACTCCCGCGAAATATGTCCAGAAATATGGTTTCGATATCCATGAAGGCACCATGGCTGATACAAATTCACTATAAACAAAATGATCGATGCCGTAAACAATCAGCATAACTGAAAAAAATATTCCTCCAAAAGGAATGAATTTTTCCAGGAACCTGGTCAGTCCTGACGGGTGTTTGTCACCAGTACTGAAGGATGCCGCAAGTATAAATGAACTACCTGTGAAGGCCAGGTCTTCAACTGCAGGGGCCCAGGTCAATAACTGATTTCCATTGGGGTCAAAAAATATGAGATATGGAGCGTATGCAAATAAAAAAAAAGCAAGAAAAATACCACCCGATATCAATGAAATCTCGAAAGCTTTTTTGTTGATCAGGTAAGCAATGCCGGAAAGGGTAAAAGCAATCCCCCATGGATAAGCAAATAACTTGTATACAATGCCAGACGAAAATGCAGCTGGCAAAAAATTGGAATTGATATTTCCATAAGCCAGTTGTTGGATTCCCACTGCTATAATACAAATGGCATAAGCTTTTTGGCTCAATCGTATAATTGTTTCCATATTTTGATCAAAAGGCCCGTAAAAAATTTCTATTTCGCATCGGATCGATTTAAAGAGTGAGGGACTCTAAAATATCTTTAACAGAGTGAGATGGTTTGTTCCGCCAGTTCGGACCCGATTTCACTCTGAATATCTTTTGCTTTTTTTTGGTTTCATCAATAGCCCTGATCAGGGCATCTGCTATTTGTGCGTCGGGGGTAATTATAGATCTCAAAATTTTATTAAAACATCTTTTGACTATCTAAAGAATTCATCATTTCCCAGACTTCCGGATGCTTTGAATATTGATATTTATCGATATCGTATAAGGAAGCGAGAGATTCCTGATAATATTCAGGATCAGTTTTTTAATTCTCTAATTTCAATACAACCTGTTTTTCCACTCGATTTAAATCCTTCATAATTGCCGGTACTGGCCTTAAAAGTATTCAGGGAAAAGTTTAGACTAAGATTACGACTATTCCCCCCAGGCTGGTACCGGCGTATCCGGGTTAAACAATTCATCCAAATAGTAAGTTCTTTTAAAATAATTATCACATGACTGCCCTCCAATGGGATAAATACAAGGTGAATAGAGCATCAGGTTATGAGGTGTCATTATGCTTTTAAAATCCCCATTCGGCAATCTTGCTGTTGTATGATTTCTGCCAAGTATGCAATGACCTAATTCATGAAATATAAGAGTTTCCAATTCTACATTATTATCCCAGCACAGGAAATTCGGATTAATGTTAATTATTTTCTGAATAGATGGATTTAAAGAAACGGAGTTGCAGCTTCCACATAAAGAATCCTCCGAAGTCGTATCATATTGCATAATAAGGTTGGTGATGGTAATCGAATGGCCTCTATTGGCGGCTTCTTTGATAAAAGTATCAACATAGGGTTGGAATTCAGGAGGCACACGATAAACAGGAACAAAATTTTTATTCTTGACGCAAGCCAGCGCAAAAACAAATACACTTATCAATAGAGTTCTTCTGATCACTGCAACTATTTTGCTTTTAAAGTTACATATTTTTTATCCGGCACTCATAGTCTTCTTCCTTTGTCCTTTATTTTCTTCATATTTTTTTGAGCAATTCCGGATAGCAGCCTGTGAAGTAATAATGAACGATCTCTTATTTATTCTGTTGGTATTGTCGAATGTATTTCGCGACATCAATCATTGGCGCTATCCAAATATTGCTTTCATTCTGTTGCAAAAAATGCAACAATTCACGGTGCGCTTCAAGGGAAACATTCAATGCATGTTCACCTCCAACACCATGGAAAAGAAATACCAATAATGCATGCGTGTTCATCGCCTGCTTTACAAGATGAATCAGCTGGTCACCCGACTGACCATTAATACCATAACAACCGATATTGTACAAATGAATCTTATCAATCGTTTGCATGACCGGCGCCACACCTCTTGCCGCAATAAAATCGTTCTTCATTCCATCCAGATATACGGTATCATGAATTTTGATATCGCCACAGGGATAAGCAAATGTTCTTTCTTTTTTGCCATCTATTGCTTCCAAAATATTATTCATCGTTCTTATTTCTTTTACCATACGTGCAACTGTGTAATTATTGAGATCGGCATCAGGCTTTACAAACTCTCTCCCCGGTTTTCCACCTTCGCATGGATGCCACACGGTATGATTACCTAATTCATGTCCTTCGGCTGCTGCTTTTCGCCATTTAAAAATTTGATCTTTTAATCCGTCAAAATAATCAGAGATGTAAAATGTTCCTTTCAAACCAACCGAATCTAATGCAGGAACAACATTGTTGAGATCAACATTCAAACCATCATCGTATGTAAGCACAACGGCGCATGATTTGCTATTCCAGGTTGTGGCCCTTTGTGCATCCAATCCAAGAACAAATAATGAATAATAAATGATGAGAAAAATCTTTTTCATAATTTCCTTATTGCGGTTTCTTTTCATAACCCAGCATTTTATTTGCCCATGGAATAAAATATTTAAAGTTGGGCGCATCGGTATGACCGCCATCATGCTGACGCCAGGCTAATTGTCCATCTAACAGACCAGCATTAACCGGGGGCATGTGTTCCTTCATATAATCATTTGAAACGCCCAAATCTTTTGCACCGAGAAATTTATATACGGCACCCGCAGCAACAATTGCTCTATAACTGCCGCGATGATCGAGCCAGTTGGCATCGCCTTTTTCAGGAATACCATAACTTAAAAACATAGGTCGCGGTGCACACAAAGCAATCAATTCATGCGAATCAACGGGTAAATCACAGCCTGTCATCCTGCCAAACTTGGATTCTTCTGTTCCATATTTTAAAAAATTACCAGCCATCCAGTAGAAACCACCACCGGTAAGGCTTTCAACAGCCTCGCCAAAATTGCGGCGTAATAAAGTTGCACCACCCTTTCCAGGCGAACCAGTCAAACCAATTGCAAAACGCGGTTCAAATGCAAGCGTGATTAATGCGGCTTTCCCATATCTTGATACACCTTCAATGCCCACTTTTTTTGCATCTACCAGGCTATCTGTTTCCAAATAATCCAATGCTCTTGCTGCACCCCAGCTCCATGCACGCAATGCACCCCAATCATCAGGCTTTCGTGGCTGGCCTTTATTTACTAAACCGATAATGCCACTTGTTAATCCATCCCCATTATCAGCCTGGATGCTGGTTGCATCAAGCGTTATATAGCCCCAGCCTGCCGCGAGTAATTGATCTGTTGGTGAAGGTTCACCGGCTGGTGCAGCAAAATTTGGGAAAGGGGATCTTGCAACCGGTGAATAAGCAGGATATTTATCAAAGATTGGTTTTACTGAAGGATCGGTTTGTATCATCATCTTTTTAAAAACATCATTCAGCTTATCCATGTCATCAGGCGAAGGTTGTGTTGGCGCAGGGAATGATGGATTGAATCCAAACATCATCAATACCGGTACCGGAGCTTTTACATTTACCGGCAACACTTCTATCATTTTTATGTTGACGTTTATCAAAGGATATTCGGTGTTATCAACATGACCAATTATTTTCTTTGCAATAACAGGTATGAAGCCGGGAAAAATAAATTCACGATCGACTGCAATTACTTTCCATACTAGTTTCGGCACATGCCGGGGAATACGTCCATATACTTCGCGTTCATAATCTTCCATAATTTCCGGACGGCGTTGTTGAAACCATATATCAGCGCTTGTTACTTTCTTTCCATTATTTAGTGTAAGGATATCCGGTAACAGCGGACAAGGATCTGCTTTTGCTGTATCATAGTTTGCATGGTTCGGCGCTGATTCATTTCCACTCGGGCCAGGCCTTAATTTCTTAATGCCGAGTTGCTGCATCATATTATCCTGGTTTTGTTGCGAGGTAAAATTTACAGGTTTTGGATATTTAATTCCATTGACAGTAGTATCCTGTGCAATGCAGGTGTGGATACATGCATTTGCCACCAGAACAAGCAAACTTTTTTTCATTATTTCGTATTGAATGGATATTAATATGAGCGACACTCAAAACAAATTCGAATGAGATTATTATTATTGGAATCTTAGTTTTTGATCAAACTATATTGGTTAAATTTTGAAACATCCACCGGTTTAAAAATAAGTTGTGAAAACATATAAAGATCGTTTTTCCAAACTTTAAAATCATGAACACCAGGTTCAACATAAAATATATGCGGTACATTATGTCCGGCAAGATAATCGTGTGTGCGTTTGCTGAACCTCATCAGACCATCAGCATCCCCGCATGAGATCCAAAGCAGCTTTATTTGTTGTTTTGCTTTCTCCGGATCGGGCACAAGTTCTTCAGGATTTTTTGTATTGGGCGCAGATGAAAAACCTCCGATCCATGCGAACTTATCCAAATTGCCTAACCCAAAATTTAATGATTGTCCTCCTCCCATGGATAAGCCTGCAATAGCACGATGGTCTCTGTCCCCATAAACAGGATAGTTTTTTTCGATGTAAGGAATTAAATCATTCAGCAAATCTTTTTCAAATATTGAAAATGCAGCTACTTTGGCGCTGTCGAAAATATTTCCTGTTGCACGGTCATCCTTCATAGCTCTTCCGTTTGGCAACACGACAATCATTGGTTCAACTTTTCCCTGTTGATATAAATTATCTAAAATCACCTCAGGATGGCCGTTGATAAACCATTCTTTTTCATCCCCGCCAATGCCATGCAATAGATACAGGACGGGATATTTTTTCTTCTTCGAATACCCGGGCGGTGTATATATTAAACTTCTTCTTGTTGCTCCAACTGTTGTTGAATAATATTGAATCGAATCAATTTTCCCATGGAGAATATTTTGCTGAACTGAATCAAAACCCGGCGGCGCATGTTTTTCTATATCCTGCGAAAAAGTTATTGAATTGATAAATAAGAATGAAAAAAGGAAAAATAAATGTTTCATAGTTTTATAAGCTTTAAAATCAATTTTCATTACACGATGCCGGTCCGCATACTTTAATCCGTTCCGGTGTTATTTAATTTTACTAATAAATTCATCCGAACCATACCGATGCAATTCAAATCCCGAAACATTTCCTTTATCATCTTTTACAAAATGCATATTTAAAAAAGATGAAGTGATATAAAAATCAGTTTCAGATGCAGCCAGTAGTTTGAAGGTATTGTTGTTTACCAAAGCAGTTAATGTTCCATTATCATTTTTTATTTCAACCATTGTCCGGTCATTCATTTTATAAGTCCCCGCATATTGATCTAATATACCGGACGATACCTGCAATGACGCCCGTTTAAACACGAACTGCAATCCTCTTGCATAACCTTCGCCTTTTGTTCCAGAGTGACCGGTGTTTTCTAAGACTTTATTTTCAATTTGAAGGTTTGTATAATGACGGTTATTTAAAAATGATGCAAACTTTTCAAAATCAGGCGCGCTCAATTCAACTCCGCCCACACACATGAATAATTTTGCAGGTGGATTAGATGCATTGGCGTGATAGGTGTCCTCATATTTATACAGCACATTATTATCCCACATAAAAGCCGGACTTGCCGCAATGTAACGGTTAAACATATGCGGATGGGTAAACAAAGCGCACATAGTAAACAATCCTCCGAGTGAGCAACCCATCAACGTTCTGTCATTTGAATCTGTACGGTAGTTGGTTTCAACCAGAGGGAATACTTCATCTTTAATTACCGATAAAAATTTTTCT
>DATJXY010000056.1:0-158652 GCA_035499855.1 Puia sp.
AAAGCGGAAGCAACAAAGCAATATGAAAAAGTGTATTCAGATTTCATCGAAGGGAATTTCGACCAGGCACTGGCTGAAAGAAAAACAGCGGATAGTTTGTATGGCGACAAATACTGGACTCCTCAATTGCTGTATATCGAAGCTGTGTACTATGTACATCGTAGAGAAGATAGTCTGGCAATCGCTGAATTAAACAATGTAATTAAAAAATACAATGGAACCCCGATTGCGGCCAAGGCTAAAAACATGCTCGATGTGCTCAAACGTCGCAAACAACTTGAAGAATATCTGACCAATCTCAAAATTGAAAAAACTCCTGAGGATACCGCATTTGTTCAAAACAATAATAATAAAATTCCGGCTCCGGCGAAACCAGAGGTAAAAGCTCAGAATAAAAATGAAAAAACAACTGTCGATAGCCTTCAATTAGCCAAAGGAAAACAAAAAACAGATACTGTATCTGCTGCTAAAAAGCCTCCGGCATTTGTTTCTGTATTCTCATTTACTCCGGATAAACCTCATGGAGTAGCCGTATTAATGACCCGTGTAGACCCGGTCTATGTTACAGAAACAAGGAATGCCTTTAACCGGTACAACCGGGAAAATTATTATAATATCAGTTTAGATATTGAAAATGTTCCCCTGGATGATACCACAAAACTCGTTGTCATCCATGGATTCGACAGTGCCAATGCTGCTCTTGATTATATGCAAAAAGCCCAGAAACTGGCTCCAAGGGAAATCATTCCCTGGCTTCCGGCTACGAAATACTCTTTCCTGATCATAAGCAGCCAAAATCTCGAATTGTTAAAAAATAATAAAGACTTGGCGGGTTATAAAAAATTCCTGTCGGCATATTTTCCGGGAAAATTTTAACGTTTATCATGTAGAAAATGATTTCCGATATTGAAGCTTTGTGATAAAGATTTTCAAAATTTTAATAGGGATAAATCTTTCGGCGATTGTTCTTTTATTATTTTCGGGTAAGGTTTTTGCTGTATTTGATAAGACCCTTCGATTTTCAATTCAATAGCTATATGTCTAAAGCCGTTCGTATTTTCTGGAAAATTTTTTTTGCAGGTCTTGGAATTTTTATCCTTCTTTTAATACTTATCAATTTTGGCCTTTTCGGCACATTGCCTTCATTGAAGGAGCTTGAAAATCCCAGCATCATGCTCGCATCCGAAGTTTATGCAGATGATGGCACTCTGATGGGAAAATATTATAAAGACAAAAGCAATCGCAGTAATGTAGAATACAAGGACATTTCCAAAAATGCTATTAATGCCTTGCTGGCAACAGAAGATAAAAGGTTTTACGAACATTCAGGTATCGACGGATGGGGCGTGATGCGTGCAATTGTAAAACTGGGAAGAGATGGTGGTGGAAGTACCATTACTCAGCAGCTGGCAAAATATATGCTGGGCCAGGGATCTAAAAATAAAGTCCTCCGTCTTATTGAAAAAATGAAAGAATGGATTATCGCGATACGGCTGGAAAGAAATTTTACCAAAGAAGAAATACTCGCTTTATACCTGAATGCAGTTCCTTTCGGAGATAATGTATATGGAATCCGAAATGCATCCCGCACATTTTTTCAAAAAGAACCTGATCGTTTAAGTGTGGATGAAGCTGCTGTATTGATCGGAATGCTCAGTGGAAACAATCTGTACAATCCAAGAAGAAATCCTAAGGCGGCTATTGAAAGAAGAAATCTTGTAATTAACCGAATGGTTGATGAAAATTTTGTCACGGCCGATGAAGGAACCAAGCTTAAATTAAAACCCATTGCACTTGATTATAGAAAACTGGATGAGAATAACGGGCTTGCTCCATATTTCCGGGACGTGATCCGCGATGAATTGAAAAAATGGTGTAAAGACCATAAGAATCCTGCTACAGGAGAACCTTTTAATCTGTATGAAGATGGTTTAAGGATCTATACTACTATTAACCCGCGCATGCAATTGTACGCAGAAGAAGCTGTTGCCAAGCAAATGCCTCTTTTGCAAAAAGCGATGCTGGCACAGCCTGGAATCAGAAGAGGAACGATCTGGAAAGAACGTGCGAATACTCTTGAATCATTTATCAGGAACAGCGATCGCTGGCAGAATCTGGAAGATGACGGAATGAAACCTGCCGATATCCGCAAAACTTTCGATCAGCCAGTCCAGATGAAAGTATTCGCCTGGAACAGCCAGCGGGAAAAAGATACTATCATGACTCCATTGGATTCAATCAAATACCATCGCCAAATGTTGCAAACAGCTTTCATGGCAATGGATCCGATGAGCGGGGCGGTAAAAGTTTGGATCGGAGGTATCGATTTCAAAACTTATAAATTTGATCATGTCAATATCAATACTAAGCGTCAGGTAGGATCATCGATCAAACCGCTTTTGTATTCTGATGCAATCGAAGATGTGGGATTCACCCCCGAAACAAATGTCGAAAATCAGGCGCAGTATTTTGATGGATACGGACTTGTTCCTGCAAAAGGAGAATGTAAGGATGACGTTTATGGACCCAACGTGAGTATGGCTGCAGCATTGGCACATTCCCTCAACTGTGCTTCGGCTTATATTATGAAGCAGGTGACGCCAAAAAGATTTGTGGACTTTTTAAAAAACATAAACATCAAATCACCCCTGGAGCCATACCCTTCTATTTGTCTGGGCGCCGTTAACCTTTCCATGTATGAAATGATTTGGGGATATTCAATGTTCCCTTCGGGTGGTTTTAGTACAAAGCCTTATTATATTTCCCGAATTGAAGACAAAAACGGAAATGTCCTGGATCGTTTTGATACCGAAAGAAAAGAAGTAATCAGCCAGAATACAGCCTATACCATGTGCCGGATGATGCAGGGGCCGGTCGATATCGGTACAGCTGCAGGTCTGCGCGAACGGTTAGGAATATCCGAAATGGGAGGTAAAACAGGTACGACTAACGACAATACAGATGCATGGTTTATGGGATATACTCCCCAGTTATTGGCAGGAGTATGGATTGGTTGTGATGACCAGTTTATCCGCCTGGAAAATAATCTGGGAATGGGCGGACAAGCAGCAAGACCAATATGGGAATATTTCTTTGCAAAGGCCCTGGCAGATAACAGTCTCGGGTTAAACAAAAAAGCAAAGTTTGTCCAACCCCAGAATATGAAGAGCGATATGATGTATGATTATATGAACATCATTGATAAAGCGCCGCCTCCGGGAGCCGAAGGTGATAACCAGGGTAATGGCAATGCAAGTGAATATCTCGATACCAGCACTCCAAAAGTCCCTGTAGATTCAAAATTATCTAATGAAGAGGAAAAGGTATTGAAAGAAGCCACCACAACTCAAAAATCCGATAAGCAGGGTTCAATCACTGTTACTGTGAAAGACGCGGATCCAAATCCACCCCCTCCAAAGAAAAAAGGACTTTGGAATAAAATATTTGGTGACAAGAAAAAATAATCTGTCCTCTTTTTATTACTGTCTCCCTGAAAATAGATCGCACCAACAGGTAATTTTTTGCCATGTTTTTGAAGTTTCTTAATTTCGTTGTTTAAACATTAAATTTGAAACTATGGCGAAAAACAAATGGATATTGGACCCTGCACACTCCGAAGTGCAGTTTAAAGTAAGACACCTGATGATCACAAATGTTTCAGGCGCATTTAACAGCTTTAATGTCGAAGCAGAAACGGAAGGCGAGGATTTCATGACCGCCAAGGTGAGCTTTACTGCCGACATCGATTCGATCACAACTGGTAATGCTCAACGCGACCAACATCTCAAATCACCCGATTTCTTTGACGCAGCAAATCATCCACAATTAAAATTTGTTGCGACAAAATATGAGAATGTTGATAATGACGGCTCCTATGAATTATATGGCAACCTGACCATCCGCGGCATTACTAAACCTGTTAAACTGGATGTTGAATTCGGTGGCGTTATCAAAGATCCATGGGGGAATGCAAGGGCCGGATTCAGCATTAATGGTAAAATCTACAGAAAAGAATTTGGCCTTCATTGGGATCAGGTAACTGAAACAGGAGGCGTTATTGTGAGTGATGAAGTGCGCATTCATTCCGCGATTGAACTGATCAAACAAGCATAGAAGTTTGGAGTTTTAAGTTTGAAATGCATGATAATATTTTTATTCTGAACTGGAAATTCAAAACTCCAAACTAGAAACTGATCATTGTATCTTTGCCAAATGCATTATGTTTCTGCTGAAGGACTGAGTAAGTCTTATGGTATCAAACCTCTTTTTGAAAACATTTCATTCAACATTGAAGAAGGAGATAAAATATCTCTGGTAGCGAGGAATGGAAGCGGCAAATCAACCTTATTGAAAATATTATCCGGCAAGGAAACCGCGGACAGTGGTAAACTTTGGATTAATAAAGATATAACTGTTGCACTCTTTGAGCAGGAACCCGTTTTTATCGAGGATAAAACAATCCTTGAAAATATTTTTCATCACGAACACCCTGTGATCAATGCGATCAAGGAATACGAAGCCGCAAGTGAAGAGGGAAATGAATTCAGGCTTTCAGCAGCCATCATTAAAATGGATGAACTGAGTGCCTGGGATTTTGATGCCAGGGTAAAACAGATTTTTGGAAAACTGAATATTCATCAGTTACAACAAACTACGAATACACTCTCAGGAGGCCAGCGAAAAAGAGTAGCCCTGGCCAAAACACTGATCGATATCGGCTTTGAGCCCAAACATGTTTTACTCATCATGGATGAGCCTACCAACCATCTCGATGTTGACATGGTAGAATGGCTGGAGCATTATCTGAACCATGAAAAAATAACTTTATTATTGGTTACACATGACCGTTATTTTCTGGATGCGGTATGCGGGGAAATATGGGAATTGGATGGCAGTAATCTCTTTGTGTATAAAGGAGACTACCAAAATTTTCTGGAAAAGAAATCATCCCGTCAGGAAATTGAATTAGCCGAAATTGACAAGGCAAAAAATCTTTATCGTAAGGAACTTGAATGGATGCGCAAGCAGCCAAAGGCAAGAACCACCAAAAGCAAAAGCAGGCAGGATAATTTTTATAGCATTGAAGCAAGAGCGGGCCAGCGAATTGAGGAAAAGCAACTTGAGTTGCAGATGAAGATGAACCGCCTGGGTGGAAAAATTGCCGAGTTGAAAAAAGTTTATAAAACTTACGGCGAAAAAATTATACTCAAAGGATTCGATTACACTTTCAAAAAAGGAGAACGCCTGGGCATTATCGGGAAAAACGGAGTAGGCAAATCTACTTTCCTGAATATTTTACAAGGAATAGAATCACCCGACAGTGGCAAGGTCAATATCGGAGAAACAATCATTTTTGGCAATTATTCACAACAGGGGCTCCCTATCAAAGAAGATATGAGGGTGATTGAATTTGTCAAAAATATTGCTGAAAATTTTCCTTTGGCCAATGGCGGGTCTCTGAGTGCATCGCAATTTTTACAATTGTTTTTGTTCACACCTGAGCAACAGTACACTTATATTTCCCAGTTAAGCGGTGGAGAAAAAAGAAGATTGCATTTATTATCTATCCTTTTTCGCAATCCAAATTTTTTAATTCTTGATGAGCCTACCAATGATTTGGACCTGGTCACGCTTTCGGTATTAGAAAATTTTTTAACTGATTTCCAGGGTTGCCTATTAATCGTTTCGCATGACCGATATTTTATGGACCGGCTTGTCGACCACCTGCTTATTATGGAAGGTGAAGGCATAATCAGAGATTTCCCCGGAAATTATTCACAGTACAGAGAACAAATGACGAATGATAGTCGCGTCATGCCGGAAGACAAAAATAAAAAAAGCACTATCAATCAACCTGCAACTACCAACTCAAAAAGAAAGCTTTCCTACAAAGAAAAAAGGGAATTCGAATCTTTAGAAAAAGAAATTGCATCCCTCGAATCAGAAAAAGCCGGCATCAGCGAAAAATTAACCGCAGGCAACTCTTCCTTTGAAGAATTGCAGGAACTATCGGTACGTATAACCGAAGTAACTGCTTTACTCGATATCAAAGAAATGCGCTGGCTGGAGTTAAATGAAATTGAATCTTAGAAAACAGTTTTTCTCAATTAATCAAGGTCAAATTTTAATAAGATAAATTTTTTTTATTTCTTAAAAATCTTATTTTCATCCTGTTTTCATGAGTGCCCTACCCTTCGAATGCTTTTTCCTCCTTCCACAAGAGAGTCGCTTTCATATAACCTTTAAAAAAATCATCAGACATGAGAAAAATCCCTTTTTTTTCGGCGGCAATTTTGTTGCCTGTCCTTTCCCTTTCTCTTTCCCAGTATGGATGTAATGAAGCGAAGCCTGTAACTACTGATACAGTTGCGGCTCCTAAAGCTTTATCGCAAGCTGAATTGCTGGCACGGGGAAAATATATTATTACTGCGGGAGGCTGCAGTGATTGCCATTCACCTAAGATTTTCACTGCACAGGGCCCGGTACCGGATTCTACAAGAGCACTTTCCGGCCATCCGGAAGGATCACCCAATTTGCCAATCGATAAAAAAGCATTGACTCCCGGAAATTATATGCTGATGGGTCCCGACATCACATCATTTGTAGGGCCCTTTGGTATTTCTTACGCAGCCAATCTCACCCCGGATTCAGCAACTGGTCTTGGCGCCTGGACAGAGGAAGTTTTTATCAAGACATTGAGAACAGGTAAACATCTCGGACTGGAAGGCGGACGCCCGATATTGCCACCGATGCCCTGGCAATCCATCTCACTATATACAGATGAAGATCTGAAAGCTATGTTCACCTATTTGCAAGCGATCCCGGCAATTAAAAATAAAGTACCTGCTCCCGTCTCGCCTCCTGAAGTTGCAAAAATGAAATAATTGATATTGATTAATTTTTTCATTAACCATATATCACAAAAATAAAAGCGCAATATATTTTGCGCTTTTATTTTTAAAAGCACAGCCCGTTGGAAATTCACCCGTCTAAACTATTATTAATATCTGTACAAGATTGTCTATTGCTAATTGCCAATTGCCTTTTATATTTGAGACTCTTTATAAGCACAAAAAAAGTCAATGAGAAAATTTCCTTTAGCATTTGCTATTATTATATCATGTGCATCACAGGCTCAGAAAAATGCAGATCCAAAAATTTTCGCCAACCTGATTACAGAAGACGACCTCAAAAGAAATTTATATATCGTGGCAGGGAAAGATTTTGAAGGAAGAGAAACTGCTACGGAAGGACAGCGCAAAGCAGCTTCCTATATCGAGAATTATTTTAAGAACCTGGGGTTGGCGCCCGGAAATAACGGCAATTATCAATTGTATTATCCGGTTTACCGGGATTCATTGATCAATATGAACATTACAGTCAACAATCAATCCTTCAAACCATATGAAGATTTTGATGTGAACATATCTGCGAATTATAGCTCCAGTTTGATGGCCAGCGAAATAGTGTTCGCGGGATATGGAGTCAGCGATTCCGTTCGCGATGATTATAAAGGACTCGATGTACGAGGTAAGATTGTATTGATCCTGAACGGAATGCCTCCTGATCAATTGCAATCACAAATCAACAGGAGAGCATTCAATGCTTTTGGAAAACAGGATGCGGCCCAGCAGCATGGAGCAATGGCCTTGTTGGTGATTCAGGAAGATTTTCCAAGAAAAAAAATTGATCCTAAAGGAAGAATGTATTTAAACGCTTATAAAAAAATTAACCGGATAAATACTTTCAATATATCTGAAAAAATCGCGAAGACCATTCTCGGTGATGATTATGCGATGGCAAAAAAGGGAGTTCCTTCGCCCAAACCTTATACCTCCAATATAATACTGGAATTCAGTAAAACAACAGCTTACCTGCAAAGCAGTGATGTTTTGGGATATCTTGAAGGAGGTGACCTGAAAGATCAATTGCTTGTGATATCAGCTCACTATGATCATTTGGGTAAAAGAGATTCTGTCATTTATTATGGAGCAGATGATGATGGTTCAGGTACGGTCAGTATCCTTGAAATTGCTGCAGCATTTGCCAAAGCGAAGGCCCAGGGCAGAGGCCCGAGAAGAAGCATTCTATTTCTTGCCAATTCCGGTGAAGAAAAAGGGTTGTGGGGATCGGAATATTATACTGATCATCCTACCTATCCTCTCGATAAAACAACAGTTGACCTGAATATCGATATGATTGGTCGTATTGATCCAAACAGGAAGCACGGCGATTCAACCAACTATGTGTATGTAGTCGGAGATGATAAATTGAGCTCCGACCTCCACCCTATCAGTGAATCCATGAATAAAAAATATACAAACCTGGAACTGGATTATAAATTCAATGATCCAAAAGATCCGGAAAGAATATATTTCCGCAGCGATCACTACAATTTTGCCCGTAAAGGAGTTCCCATTATTTTTTATTTTGACGGAATTCATAAAGATTATCATAAACCCACCGATACGCCTGATAAAATCAACTATGATATCATGGCAAAAAGGGCGAGGCTGGTTTTTTATACCGCCTGGAATATGGCCAACAGGGATGAGATGTTAAAACGGGATAAACCATTGGAAAGCCATGCGACCGGGTCTCAATAAAGTTTAGAATTCAGTAAAATTTATTTTCTAATTTTTTTATTCATATTTTTCTGACTCAGAGGGAAAGTAAAATATGCAGGATGATTATTTGATAAAAAAACACGAATGAAAGAAAATAAAATTGTTTACAGATGCTCCCAGTTTTCGGGAATGTTACTGATTATTGCAGCCCTGGTAAAAGCAATCAGCATTAATAATCTTGTGGTAGGTGCAACTACCGGGGATATCAGTAAGCATTATGCAACATCGGTATTGATTGACTGGAGCTTTTCCTGCATGTTACTTTCATTAATTGGGATTTGGATATTATTTCTTGCACGAGATCTGAAAAACCTGCAAAAGAGGGCCTGGTCGCAGGCCGTGCTGATTGGACTTGCATTTACTTTATTCGGAGGCGGATTCTGGTTCAGGTATCCTTCCTCATTACATCTTCCTTTCTTTTTATTGGTGGGATTATTACTGCTGGTTCCATTGCTAATTTATAGCAGACGATTCAAACAATAACCGAACTGGGATGATTATGCGACTTTATTTGCGGCAGATGTCTGATCAATATCTATTTTTCTTTCCTTTCTGTATTTCGCAAGATTGACAAGAAGTACACTGGTTAATATCACTGCAAGGCCCATGATTTGATAAATCGACATTTTCTCTCCTCCTGCCAAAGTCCCTATCAACACGGCCACTACCGGATTTACATATGCGTGGGTACTTACCTGTGTAGCGGGTCGCACTTTTAATAACCATGCATAGGCGCTGTATCCGATCAGAGAACCGAAACTGATTAAATATAAAAGAGAAAGCCAGGCACCCATACTGATATGTTGCCAGTGGAAATTCTTCCATTCTCCGTTGATCCCACTGACAGGTATAAACGCAATTCCGGCGGAAAACATCTGCCAGCCCGCATTAACTAATTGCGAATCCCCCCTGGAATAATATTTTGCATATAATGAGCCCGCTGCCCAGGAAGCAGCACCAATCATTAGAATACCAAGCGCAATGACTTGTAAATGGTCTCCTGTCTCTGATATGGCATGTGATACGTTTTCGCTAAACAATAAAACGACGCCTATAAAACCAATCAGTAGTCCAATTACAGTTTCCCTGCTTTTGAAATTGGCTTTCCGGTTACGCCCATCCATGATCACCATCCAAATTGGAGAAGTAGAGGCTATAACTGCCGCAAAAGAGCTGGAAATAAATTGCTCTGACCAGACAACGGCGCCATTGCCTATCAAAAGCAATAAAATTCCACTTAGAATTGCCGGACGAATATTTCTCCAGATAAATATTTTTTCTCCCTGAATTAAACACCAGCCCAGTAATAAAAATCCGGAAACAAAAAAACGCATGCAGGCCATCATGAGCGGAGGTATATCCTGAATTGCAATCCTGATAAAAAAATAGGTCGAGCCCCAGACCAGGTACACAATTGCAAATGCAATCACCACCATCCAGGTCGAAACAGGTTTGAGCGATTGATTCATAGATTTCTTTTCAATAACAATACCGGTTTTTATTCTTAATCCGAATAAAGCCTGACGAGCCGTAATTTTCCCATATTATTCGTAATCATAATAAAAATAAATACCGGTAATTTACTATACAAAATCACATTTATTTGAATTTCTTTTCAAAAGTTGTAAATTACAAGGACCATTCTTCACTCAAAATTGCTGTATGAAAAAAGTATCCGACATCTTTTCTCACAAAGGAAGAAAGATCATAGCTGTGGCTCCTCACAACTCTGTTCTGGAAGCCCTCAAAATAATGGCCGATCAGAATATTGGTTCGATCATGGTAATGGATAATCAGCGCTATGTAGGTCTTATGACTGAGAGGGATTATGCAAGAAAAGTCATTCTGAAGGGGAAATCATCAACAGATACAAAAGTTTCAGAAATCATGTCTGAAGAGTTGCCTACTGTAAGCCCTTCAGATACGATCGAGCATTGCATGCAATTGATGTCAGAACGAAATATCAGGTACCTGCCGGTTTTTGAAAACGACGCGGTCTGCGGCATCGTTTCCATCAACGACCTTGTCAGAGAAACAATTCTTACGCAACAGGAAACCATTTCCCAGCTGAAGGATTATCTGCACGCAAGCATGTAGCAATGTGGAATATGAGATAGGGTGATATGAGATGAATAATTGTTTTCTTATCATCCTTCATTCTTCGTCTCCGATCTCCTATCAATGAAAATTTACTACTTCAAAATTGCCGGCATTGATATTTCCTAATTGATGGAGTTCATCATTATCCCAACGATCATCGGGAGCTCCGCTGATATACATATTGCTTCCGATATCAGCCAAAATAAGCCCGTATTTTTTCAGCGCAGTTAAGATAACCTGCAACCTGGGTGAGTAACCGCTGATATCAAAATCCTTCTTAAGACGTATCCTTGCTCCAAAAGGAAGCGCATATTGCCCACCGGTAGCATTTACCTTATGACGCGCGGGAGAAATATAAGCAGCTTGTACATTGGATTTTATCAATGTAAAACGAATAGCATGGTCAATCGTTCCTTTTGCCACTTCTTCATAACGAACCAGGCCCGGAAAAATAGGAAGACCGGCTGCATCGGCTGAAGTCCATCCATCTGTCCTCAACTGATCCGATTGCAAATTAAAAATAGCACCGGAAGATGCTTCCCAATGATCGCCATTGACACTGGCATTATATAATTCATACAAATTATCATTATCCTTATCTACAGCAATTACATGCGAATCTCCCTGACCGTTCCCTTCAATGGGGGCATTTAAAGGAATTGCATAGGGGCCGGGATCGCTTTCATCTCCATAATCTCCGTCATAACTGTTGGCTCTGAAACTGACATTTATTTTTTGCTGATCGCCGCATACAACTACAAAAGGTATACCTATTGGCGCCCCATCCCATAACCCGCTTCCAAAATCAGCTTTCAAAGGAGATGATGAAAAATTTGCAATAATCTGATCGCTATATGGATCCACCGCTTGTCCGGAAATATCCTGATTCCAGGGATTGTCCGCAGGAAATATTATAATATTTTCTGCATCTGCCTGAACAGCGGAACATGAATTATTTTGATTGTCGGCAGGCTCATTATCAGCTGTAGATTTTCCAGATTGATCCTTATGACAGGAAGAAAATATAAAGAATGAAAGAAAATACAGGACAAAAAGCCTGGGCTTATAATAGTGCGGTCTTTTCATGAGGTTGGATTTCATTGGATAATTATCAGAAAGAATTATGCCAAATCCCATTAAGACCACGCTTTTTTTAAGAATCTCAACCAGTTATTATACATGATATTATTGATATCTTGCTCTGTATAACCCCTGTTTTTTAATAAAGCAGGTAGTTTCTTAATATCAGCAATGGTTTCGATATCATAAGGACATTGTTCCCTGCCGAAAGCGCCATCTAAATCAGATCCTATACCTACATGAAGTGTATTACCTGCCAATTGACAAATATGGTCGATATGATCAATCAACTTGTCCAAATTACAATTCATTTTTTTTGGAGTTGATTCACCTCTTACCCATCCGGGAACAATCATCCATGCATCCATTGCTGCGCCGATCACGGCATCTCTTTCGATTAGTGCTTTGATTTGTTCGTCACTATATTGACGGTTATGATTGACTAAAGCCCTGCAATTATTATGACTGGCCCAAACAGCCCCATTGAAATGATCGAGCGCCTGCCAGAATGCATCATCACATAAATGCGTTGCATCGAGAATAATATTCAAAGATTCCATTTTACTAAGCAACTCTAATCCGTTTTTCTTCATTTTGCCGGTGGCATCCGTTCCATTCGCATAACGGCCCGGGCCATAATGGGCAGGTCCGATGGCTCTTAACCCTCGTGCATACATTCTTTCGACATGTGCAACCGTGATCATCGAATCAGCCCCCTCCAGACTCAAAATATATCCTATCGTTTTTTTATCACCGGCTTTTTCTGAATTCCAGGATTGAATATGTTTTTCGAGTGAAGCAATATCCCTGATCTGTACCATTTCGCCGGATTCTTCCATTGTATTGTACCAGGACAGTTGCGCCTGTGTTTGAGCCCAGGCTTGTTCGGGCGAATGCCAACCTTTCAAAGGATTATCGGGCGCCACATATCTGGCAATCATTGTCGCAACCACCAGGCCAATATTTCCATTTCTCAATTCCGGTAACGAAACCACGGCCTTCTCACGGTCAGGCTTATCCGTCATTCCTTTTTCTCTTTGATTGATTTCGGCTACTGGTAGCCGTAAATCCCGGTTCCATTCCATAGCGTTCATGCTCAGGTCAAGATGCGCATCGATGTACATGAGTAAACTTTAAATTGTATAGCGATAATCGTTGGCCGATGATCGTTGGCCGATTTTATACTAATCAAACTTTGTAGCTATTAAGGATCATCGGCTAACGGCCATCGGCCATTATAATTCAATTGTCATCTAAATACTGATTTTTCTATCCCTCGCGACTGTTTTCCACTCTCCGCTTATTTCGTGATGCTCGATCGCAAATGCTCTTTCATACAAGGCAATCGTGGGACAAATATGTACAGGCAGCCCATACAATACATCTCCTATCGTATAAGTATGCTCCGGATCTTTTTCTACTACCAGATGTTCTTCACTCTGACTGATAGCTTTCAGTTCAGGCGCATTGAGAAAATAAACCCGTTTTGAAATATCATTCTCAGCCGCAACTGATTTGTGCCCGAGATCCAGGCACAATTTTGTTTTATCAGGGAAGGATATTACCCTGGTTATAACAAGGGCTGCCGGAACAAAAGATTGTTCCGGACACAAATCCATATAACCCTTATCCCAATAAATAAAAGTCCCCGGACTGCATTCCACGTTTTTTCTTTTACAATGAATCGAGAAAGTAGGTGAACCTCCGGCAACAATGACCGGTTCATTCAATCCATTTTTTATGATATCATTCCTTAGCTTTTCGACTTTTGCAAAAGCTTCATTACATTTTTTTTCTCTTTCATTCCAATCAATATCCCTGATATGACCATCATATTCATGAAGTCCGGTTGGTTTTATTCCTTGCATTCTTGAACATTCGATATACAATTGAAAAGCTTCATCAATAGAAATACCCGTCCTGTTTTGTCCGACATTCAAATCGATATAAACAGGTACAATTATTTTATTGGCTGAAAAAAAAGCGGCCATTTGCTTTGCAGCAATCAGATGATCGGTAAGGCAGGAAAAATTTGTTGCCGGATATTTTTTTATCAACTCTGCAAAACGATGAAGTTTGGGACCGACGGGTTGGTACGCCAGCAAAACATCTTTCGCTTCCGACATTCCCAGCATTTCTGCTTCGGCAATGGTAGCACATTTAAATTTTGTAATGCCTGCTTCAATCATCAATCGTGCAGCTTCCAAAGATTTATTCGTTTTGATATGCGGACGAAGTCTCTCTACTTCCCCGATCATTCCAATTGCCGTTCGAATATTTTGCCTGACCCGTTCAGGATAAATGACCAGCGCGGGAGAATCCAATGCCTCAATATGATTGATATGGTACCAATTATTTACTTCCATTTCAAATTTCAATTGTTAATGCAATTCAAACAATGCTTCGATTTCCACGGAGATATTATTCGGAAGTGAACCCATGCCAACTGCGCTTCTTACTCCAATTCCATTTTCATCACCCCATATCTGTGCAAACAACTCACTGCACCCGTTAATGACATAAGGATGCTTTTCAAATTCAGGAACAGAATTCACCATTCCCAAAACCTTGATGACTCTTTTTACTTTATCGAGACTTCCGATGCCTGAACGGATAGTCGATAAGATAGTCAATCCCACCTGCCTGGCAGCCAGTTTTCCCTGTTCCATATCAATATCTTTTCCGATGCGGCCTGTCATCAAATTTTTATCTTCTTTTACCGGGCCATGACCGGAAACATATAAATATTTTCCATCGATTACAAAAGGTTTGTAAACGCCTGCAGGACCAGGAGGGGGCGGTAATACAATTCCAAGTGAAGAGAGATTTTGTTCTGCAGTCATAACTTATTTTTCAATGAAAAAATTCAGGCCCAATACACCAATCAGACCGACAATCGATATGATGCTTTCCATCAATGACCAGGATCTGATTGTTTGTTTGATACTAAGATTAAAATATTCTTTGAACAACCAAAAACCGGAATCATTGACATGTGAAAACATTAAACTTCCGGCGCCAATGGATAATACCATCAGACTGGGATTAACATGCAATTGCGACATCATCGGGGCAACAATACCTGCAGCCGTAAGGCCTGCAATAGTTGCAGACCCTATGCATACCCGTATGATCGCAGCAATCAGCCATCCGAGAACCAGTGGTTGAAGCTGCCATCCCTGTAAAAGTGTGGCAATTTCATTGCTAACTCCGCTATCTGTCAAGACCTGTTTCAATGCCCCGGAACCTCCAATAATCAACAATATCATCGCAACGTCTTTTACTGCTTCCCCGTAAATATTCATCACTTCTTTCATCGATCTGCCAGTATGTATTCCCAATGTGAACGTCACGATAAGAAGAGATAAGAGCATTACAATTGAAGGATCTCCAATAAACAAAACCACATTTTGTGTCCTTGGATATTGTTTCAATGTAAATGATAATATACTTGCTGCAACGAGTAAGAGGACAGGAAGCAGTGCAGACAAAAAACTATTAACAGTTCCCGGCAAATTATGTTTGCTTACTGATTCTCCCTTAAATATCTGCAATGGGGTGTTCGTAATATCTTTCAGGCTTCTTGCATATAACAAACCCGCGAGTATGATTGCGGGAACTGATATAATAAATCCATAAAACAATGTCACTCCCATATCTGCATGCAATTGCGATACCAATGCTACCGGTGACGGATGCGGTGGCAAAAACCCGTGAGTGACGGATAAGGATGCCAGCATCGGCAGGCCAATATAGACTGCAGGAAATTTATATTGATACACCACAGAAAAAATCAGAGGGATCAGGAGCACAAAACCAACACTATAAAATAAAGGAATGCCCACAATAAATCCGGTTGCCATCAATGCCCATTGAATATATTTTTCGCCGAATATATTCATGATGACAGAAGTTATTTTTTGTGCGGCGCCGGTTTCGGCAACCAGTTTGCCCAGCATGGCCCCGAAAGCAATAATGATAACAAGAGAACCCAGAGTGTCCCCGATTCCCTTTTGTAAAGATTTTGTGATATCAAGCAATGGCATGCCGAGTAAGAGCCCTGTAAGAAGTGAGATGACCAATAATGCCAGGAAAGCATTGAATTTAAAAAGTGTTATTAGCAATACCAATATGACAAGACAAAGCAATACGATGAGGATGGACATGAACGATAAATTAATGAAGCCGAAAATCGAATTTAAGGATAAATTTTTTTTTTGTGCAGGGCTAACAGGGAAAAAGAGGTTCTAAGTGCTCTTACCATTGACCATTGACCATTCACGATTCGCCGTTATCGGCCTTTACTCAGGAATTCATCCAGCCCCTTTATCAATGATTTCATAAAATCATCGCCACCATGAGCAGATGGCAGCGAATACTGATAATCCTTTGCGGATTTCCCTTTCCTCACAATATTTGTTTTAAATCTTTCTGTCAATTCATCATCCTCCGGGCTAATGGCATATTGAGTATCATCGAGCCCTCCTATTTCAGTGACATCTGCAGTATATGTTTTTCCCTCAAAATCGAAATTGATTGTAAACTGATTCATAACTATGTTTTAGATTATATTCTACAATAATTATTCCGCCATTACTGACTGGAAATTTGAAATGCCCGGATGAATTTATCGATTAACTTTATATTTTAAAAACAAATATGGAATTCGGACGAATATCTGTAGAGGAATTAAATACCGTTGACTTTGGTTTGCCTGCTGAACCTGTAGCAAATAAAAAAATATTAAAAGGAAAGAAATCAAAAAATGCCAAGGTCTACCTGGGTTGTGCAAAATGGGGAAGACAGGAATGGGTAGGGAAAATATATCCTCCAAAAACAAAAGAAAAAGATTTCCTCGAGCATTATGTGAAATATTATAATTGCATTGAACTGAATGCTACACATTATAAATTATATGGTCCCATTGCCATTGCGAAATGGGCTGCCAAGGCAAATGGGAAAGATTTCAAGTTCTGCCCGAAAATGTACAATGCTGTCACGCATCGAGGAAGCCTGAAAGGGAAAGGTTTTTTAACTGCTGAGTTTTTAAGAGGGGCCATTGCATTTGGAGATCACCTGGGACCAATATTTGTACAGGTCAGTGATACATTCAGTCCCAAACGCAAAGATGAGCTGTTGGGTTATCTGCGCTCTCTCCCGACCGATATCCAATTTTTTGTCGAAGTGAGACATCCTGAATGGTTTTCCAATTACAACATAAAAGGGGAATTTTTTGATACCCTGCATGAATTGAATATGGGTGCTGTCATAACGGATACCGCAGGACGAAGAGATTGTTGTCATATGGAGTTGACTATTCCCAAAACATTTATTCGTTATGTAGGCAATAGCCTACATAAAACAGATTTTACCCGTTGCGACGCATGGATAAATCGAATTCAGGGTTGGCTGAAAAATGGGATTGAAGAGCTTTACTTTTTTATGCATATGCATGACGAAGCAACTTCTCCCGAATTAACAGTATACCTTGCGGACAGGCTCAATGCGGCTTGCGGGCTTCACTTACAAAAACCGCAATTCATAGATCAGGGGCTGTTAATCAAGTGAATTTATAACGATGATGCATACACTAAATAAACAACCTAACTCACCGCTTTGTATTTCCTTATTTCTTGCGCAAGATCAGAGAGTTTGGCTTCTTCTGCCACTATCCTTGCAGGCTGGTCGTTTACCTTGCTCCATTTGATCAATCGTATAAATCCATCTGCAATTTCAATACCCGTGATATTTCCATCATCAAAACAACAGCATCCTGAATTAAAATAGCTGGGTTTCATGTTCCTGAAAGAATGATTTACAAAATCATATTCTCTCATTCTCCGTGGAATTTCCGCCATAATTTTTTCAATGGCATCCCGATCATTTTTTGAGGTCGCTTCTTCCAGTTGCAGATATAGCCTTTCAAGATGTGTGAGTGAATTGAATACTGGTTGATGGGTGTGGCCTGTAATCAATGCAATGTTATTTTGCGCCGCACTCCATTCATACATATAAAGATTGTGCAAGGTTTTATTATTATCATTCGTGGCAGGGGTATTGGGATTGATTTGCAAAAAAATCTGTAAGGGTCCCCATACATTACTGACAAACCATTTGCTGAACGCATTCCCATCGCTTTGGGCATCACCCTGATGACCATGCGTACAAAAAATATCCAAATCCCCGTTCGGCAATTTTACCCGCAGTACGATGCAGCTAAAAATTTTTACTTTTTGTCCATAAATTCTTTTCAGGTAGATCCTTGCAAGCGGGTCATTCGACCAGAAAAGATCATGATTGCCGAATATTTTACAATAAGCTTCACGTTGAACAAATAACTTCTCTATTCCAAAAACTTTACGGTTATGCTTCATTAGACCATATATGGTATTCTCCCATAGTTCTTCGCAATCACCCATATTGATAAAATAGAAATTACGCTGATTATAATATTCGAGTGCAGCTATATAATTCTTTTCACAACTCGCAAAATTATCTGCACCATTGCGGATCCCTTTATGTTCGTCGCTGAAAATAATCACAGGCTGATGATCCGGATCGAAAGCAAAGAGGCTGCCCTTTTTCCCTGACTGAGCAATAGTTTCCTGATAAAGTTTTGTCAGTGCTTCCATCACTCGTTCCTTGTCCGGTGCAGAAGAAACGCGATTCGCAATCCAGGTGACTGGTCTTTTAAGAAGAAATCTGAGTATTTTTCGTAGCCACCGCATGATTGGGATTTTGAGATTTCTGGATTTTGGAATTTTTAGATTTGAAAATATATTTGAAAAATCAAAAAATCCCAAATTCAAAAACCCCCTATTTATTTTTTGAAGATTCGTGTATTTCCGTTTTCATCTCCCACAATCAGTTTGGAAACCATTCGTACAAAAAGACCATTATCTGCCACCCCGGTAATGGAATTGATGCGGTCGTGCATTGAAACAGGATCCTGTATTTCGCCAAAGGAGCAATCAATGATATAATTATTGTTGTCGGTTACATATGCCTGATTGTTCTCCATCCTTAGACTGGCAGTACAACCCAGGTCCTGTAATTTCTGAATCGTTTTTTCCCAGCCAAAAACAAAAACCTCAACCGGCAGGGGAAATTTTCCGAGATAGTGTACCAGTTTGCTGTCATCCACAATAATGATCAGTTCTTTGCTATTCGATGCCACAATTTTTTCTCTGAGCAAAGCCCCGCCGCCACCCTTGATAAGATTCAGATCATCATCGGCTTCATCTGCTCCGTCGATCGTTATATCAATCTGATTAATTTCAGCAAATGATAAAACAGGAATTCCGAACGAAAGGGCCTGCGCTTCAGTTCTCTTGGACGTGGCAATAGCTTTAATTTCCAATCCTTCGGCATGTATTCTGTGTCCAATTCCTTCAATGGCCCAATAAGCTGTGGTGCCGGTTCCGAGACCGACGGTCATGCCGTTCTGAATAAAAGATATTGCTTTGGTAGCAGCTACCTGTTTTGCATTCATGAATTCAGCGTTTACATATTATGTCTGGAATGCAATCCAACAACCAATATTATAAGGAAAATTAAGAAATAAATCGAAGGTCTGATTGTATTATTCTCCATTTTACAGGTAACTCAGCCATGGTTTCTCGGCCAGATGATTTCTTTTGTACTTATCATACCAGGCGCATAATGGATACAAAAGAAGGATAACTACTATCCATATTAAATAAACCGTTATCAGGTTGAATCCATATCCCTGCAAATCCTTATTATCAGTGACCCATGTTGTTAATATCATCTTTTTCCACGAATATCCTGAAGCCTGACTAAAAATCAAGGCAAGAAAATGTATCAGAAAAATATGAATGATATAGAAAAACATGGACACACGCCCGAAAACAGAAATTTTCCCGCTAACTGCATTTAATGGCTTTTCTGCAAATGCAAGAAAAACTAATGAAGGCCCTAAAGTCATCAACGTGTACAGTAATGAAGGCGGGTATTTAGTGGTTCTTAAAAATGAAAGAACACTCAATATTGCAGTTTTCCGGGCAGACCAATGAGAAGGATCACCATAAATATTGATTCCTCTTATGAAAATAAACAGAATGATGATACCTGATCCGAGATAAAGCAGAATTTTTTTCCTCTTCGACGGATCGAATTCGGGTCGATATAATTTGCCAAGGCAATAACCGGTCATCATGATACCCAGCCAGGGCAGGACAGGATAACCGACGAGGATTGTAAAATGTCCAAACTGAAAAGCATTGCGCTCATGAAATAAAGCCCATAGAAATGCAGATAAATTATTTCCAGGGATGTGCACCGCATCAAGTGCATTATGAAAAAATATGATCAGGACACCAATCCAGAGAATGAGCTTTTCCGGCAAATAAATCAGAATTGATAAAAAAATCATGCTTGAACCAATTGACCAGATCACCTGGAAAACTAACAAATCATAAGTCGGGTTGAATGTCCACTCCAAAGTAATGAGAAAAATTTCCAGGAATACCAGCCACAATCCTCTTGTAAATAAAAAAAAAGACAATTCTTTCTTCCCTTTCTTCAGCCCATATAAATAAGCCGAGGTTCCGGCGAGAAATGTAAATACCGGTGCACAAAAATGTGTAATCCAACGGGTGAAAAAAATAGGAACGCTGGTATGTTTCAGATCAGTGGGATCAAATAAATAAGCGCTGCCATGAAAATAATCACGGACATGGTCAAGCGCCATAATAATGATCACGATGCCTCTCAGAAGATCAATAGATGTTATACGATTGCTTTTAACTGAAGTCATGGAAAGAGCCGGGGAGCTTGTTGTCATATAAATCCAGTTTAATGCGCAGTAGCAATATCATCAACGGCGATTTCAAAGATAAAATAAGTGAAACACAGCAATAACCCGAAAATTCCTGATACCCCATTGTTTGATTGTAAGGCCGGATATATACAGACAAATCTTATGAATGCATCAGCTTTTGTTTGAAGTCGCCGGCTTCATTGAATTTTCTTCAACAGGTTTATCCTGAACTACGATCAGATCACTTAACTCCACTGTTATCGGCATCTGGCCAAGTTGGATAACTGCTTTTTTCCCACGCACTTCTTTTACTGTTCCCACCTGGTGGTTTTTTTTCATCATCACCTTATTCCCAATTCTCGCCTCACCTCCTACTTCAACATATTTTAAGTCGAACTTCTTTTTGGTTTTTTCAGTCACCTGTTTTTCTTTCTGCCTGAAAAGCAAAGCCTGCATTTGTTTGATCACCTCCTGTTTATTTTCTGTTTTGCGCCAATCGAAAATAATCTGTTTCAGTTTGCGCTCCATTTCCTTCAGGTATACAATTCTTTCCTGGGTGATTTTGTTCTGATGTTTCATGATTTCGACCTGCTGCTGATGCCTTTCTTTATTGATCAGGGCTTCCATTTCTTTTTTTAGCTTCTCATTTTCCTTAATCATTTTGTGCAATTCCTTTTCTTTCTGCTCCAGGTTGCGCAAATCCTGCTCCGTCCGGTTCAACAATTTATCCAGCCTGAAATGATCTTCATCGACCATATTCCTCGCTCTTTTGATCAGGGAAGGATCGAGACCGATGCGTTCGGCAATTGAAAAAGTATAGGAACTGCCAGGTTTGCCAATAGCCAGCTTATACAGAGGTTGCAAATTCTTTTCATCGAATGTCATTGCACCGTTAATGATTCCCGGGGTTTTATTGGCCATGACTTTCAGATTCAGATAATGCGTAGTGACGATACCAAACGCATGTTTTCTCACAAGCTCTTCTAATATTACTTCGGCAAATGCTCCTCCCAGGTTCGGATCGCTTCCGCTTCCGAGTTCATCAATGAAAAATAAAGTCTTTCCATTCGCATTCTCGATAAAATATTTCATATTCTTCAAATGCGAACTGTAAGTGCTCAATTCAAATTCAAGGCTTTGCGTGTCGCCGATATGAATCATGAGTTGTTTAAAAATCCCCAATGTAGAACCGGGATGAGCAGGAATCAGCAGACCAGCCTGAACCATCAGCTGTAACAGACCCACAGTTTTTAAAGTAACAGTTTTACCACCGGCATTGGGGCCTGATACAACCAGTATCCTGTTTTTTTCATTCAATTCAATATTGGTAGGGATGGTTGATTTTTTATTCTTCTGATTATAGAGATACAATAAAGGATGGAATGCCTCAACCAGATGTATATGCGCTTTTTCGTGAAGAGCAGGGAAATTTCCGTTGATATCAATGGCTAATCTTGCTTTAGCCCGAATGAAATCATATTCCCCGGTGATATCATGATAAGTCTTCAGCAAACCAGCATAGACAGATAATTTTGCAGTCAATGCGAGCAGAATGCGATGCACTTCGCGGCTTTCTGCATGTTCCAGTGAAAATATTTCATTGTTGAGCTCAATGGTTTCTTCCGGTTCCACAAAAGCAGTTTTCCGCGTATCGCTCTCTCCATGCAAAATTCCTTTTACCTGGCGCTTATGCTCGGCAAAAACCGCCACTACTCTTCTTCCATTTAGGAATGCTTCTTCGATATCGGCAACAAACCCTGACTTATTCAGCTTTGATAATATCCGGTCAAACAAACGCCTGAGCTCATTTCTTTTTCTAAATAAGTCCATCCTGATTTCGGCCAATTGTTTCGATGCCTGATCTTTCACTGCTCCGTTTTCATCCAATATCTCATCGATCCATTGCAGGATCGTCTTTTCATAATAGGTATCTGCAATTACCTTTGTCAATCCGGGGTAAGCGATCCTTTTTTCATTATCAAACCAATGAAAGATCTGTCTTAGGTTTTCTGCCAGCCTCCGTATCTGCATGAACTGCTCTCCACTTAAAACGGCGCCCGGAATAGATAATAATTTCAGTTCTTTTGAAAGATTGAGCGCATAATCATTGGGGAAATACTGGGACTGTTGCAACAACAATTTAAATTCATGCGCCTGCTGTAGTTCCAGTTCGATATATTCACGCAGGGTATGAATGCGAAGGCTTTCTGCTTTTGCCCTGGCATATTCTGTTTTGCAATGCCCAGCAAGCAGGGCTTCTATTTTGTCGAACTCCAATTGAACAAGTGCTGATTCCGGAAAATATTTCAAAACCTGATTTTTAAGGGAGCAAAGATAGTTATTAGACTATAGAGAATAGGCGATGAACCATGGTTGGTAATATCTTAGCTTGAAAAACCAATATCTGTGTTTATCCGTAAATAATATGAAAACCTAAGCCACTTATTTTAAAATCCGAGGCCACACCATGGTCCATCGTCTATCGTCGATGGTCCAGCTGTTAACAAACTTTTAAATAGACTCAATTGTCATATATCTTACATAAAAGGGCTCGGACAAAAGCTAACTTGCAACAATCAGTTAAATTGCCAAACAAATCGATGAAAATCATGAATATTATTGCTATTGCGTTGTCATATGTATTTCTAACCGGTTCCTGTACGGAATCATCCACACAACATACCAATATGAATGAAGTAAAAATACCAGCAGGATTAAAAACAGACACAGCCACATTTGCCACCGGATGTTTCTGGTGCACTGAGGCCATTTTTCAGGAATTGAAAGGCGTTTTAAAAGTCACTTCCGGTTATTCCGGCGGAACAGCGCCTAACCCTTCATATGAAGAAGTTTGCACGGGCATGACAGGCCATGCAGAATGTTTGCAGATCATTTACGATCCCAAAGTGATCAGCTTTGATGAATTACTCGAAGTTTTCTGGGAATCGCATGATCCTACAACGCTTAACCGTCAGGGCAATGATGTGGGCACGCAATACCGCAGCGCAATCTTCTATCACAATGAAGAACAAAAACAAAAGGCAGAACATTATAAAGCGGAATTGACAAAGAGCGGAGCTTATGACAAGCCTATTGTGACTGAGATTACAGCATTCACGAAATTCTATCCGGCTGAAGATTATCACCAGAATTATTACAATACTCACGGATCACAGCCTTATTGCTCATTGGTCATCCGTCCTAAAGTTGAAAAATTCGAGAAGGTTTTTAAGGATAAACTGAAGGATAAAAAATAATAATAATTGTAAAAACAAAAAGGATAAAACAATTCAATATTTTATCCTTTTTTCATTTAAATCAGCCACAATTATTTCTTTACCTCGGTTTATTTCCTGGAATATTTTCAGACTTCACTCTTCTCAGCTCCAGCAAATTCAAACCATTTGGATCAAAATTTTTTATCCAGGGATTCACAAGGTGGATGACTTCATCATACCACAATGGCACGATGGGCGCATCATCGATGATCATCTGATCCATTTGGCGATACATTTTTATTCTCAACGAATCATTCACTTCGGTTAATGAAGATTCATACAATTTATCATATGCAGGGTTTTTATACCTCGTATAGTTTGGAGGTGCTGGGTTTTTTGAATAAAAAACGCTCAAATAATTTTCGGCATCAGGATAATCAGCAATCCAGCTTGCCCGGAAAAATAATGCTTCTGATTTTGCAGTTTCTTCCAGTAATAAACTTTTTTGTAATACTTCTACCTGGACTTTTATTCCTATCTCTTCCAGTTCCCTGGCAATAAAATTACCCAGGTCGGCATAAATATCGACCGTTAGTAGTTTGATCACCGGAAGTCCCCTTCCATCGGCATATCCTGCTTCGTCTAATAGTTGCCGTGATTTTGCAGGATCATAATTATATCCTTTTACAATAGAAGAATCGAAGGATGGGAGGCCGGCGGGGACAAAACCGCTTTCAGCCGGAATTCCAATTGAATTTCGCAGATACATCATCATCTTATGCCGGTCAATACCATAATTAATTGCCTGGCGGATTTTTTTAAATCTCAGTGGGGAATGCTGAACCAATTCGTTTGTTGAATCTGTAAGAATACCCAGGTATTCTGTATTCAGGTAAGGATGCTTTGACAAGATAATTTTTCCCTGCCATTCTTTTTTCAATTCTCCTTTTTTGTTGAGCACTTCATCTTTGAATGAGGCATCGATATCATTGATAAAATCGAGTTGTCCCTGGCGGAATAATAAAAATTCAGTCGCTTTATTATCAAAGAAACTTATTTTGACCGCATCGAGATAAGGCAGCTTTTGACCCAGGCTATCCTTTTCAAAATAATTTTCATTCTTTAAAAGAATAAGATCCTGCCCTTCTTCCCATGATTTCAATTGAAAAGGGCCCGTGCCACAGGGATGATTTCTGAAATCCCTGCCATATTTTTCCACCACTTCTTTCGGAACTACTGAACAATATTGCATACTGAGTAAGCCAAGGATTGGCGTGAATGGTTTCAACAGCCTCAATCGAAAAGTAGAATCATCAGTTGCTTTGAATCCATCGTTGATGCTCACACGATCATTAAAGATCCAGGCCCCGCTGCTTGCCGTCGATTTGTCCATGATCCTCTTAAAACTGTATTCGAAATCTGCAGCTGTCATCTTTCGTCCTTTACCTCCGGGAAATGCATCATTATCCTGGAAAAAAACATCGTTGCGCAAATGAAAAATATATACCATCCTGTCGGTCGAAATATCCCAGCTTTTAGCAAGGGATGGAACGATATTCAAATTGTTATCGGTTTCGACTAAAGTGTTATATATCTGGTGAACAGGCCAGATGATCGATTGGTTTTTTGCAAAAGCAGGATCCAGTGTTGCAATGCCTGTTTGTTCATTATAATGAAAAACTTTTTTATTGCTGTTAACATGTGAATGACATGAAAAAATGCAAATGAAAATTAAAAAACCACTTATATATTTTATAGTTGAAGAAGCAGAATGTTTGTCTATCTTCATACCGGTCTGGCCGTCCCGGTCGGGCCGGTATGCGTTTCCCGTCTGAAGGTCTCCGTCTGACGGCCGTGTATCTGAGTTCTTTAATGTTTTTTTTATCTTCATTATTATTTCTTAACAAGGGTCAGACAGGGACCGTCAGACCTGGGCTAAATTTAAGCAATGAAACGAATCCTTATTTCAATTTTTGCATTTTCAGGTTTTATCTTTTCTTCCTGCTCTGCCCAGGAAGCAGATGGCGCTCACAAATTTACTCACGCAGATACTTTACGTGGCAGTGTTACACCAGAGCGTGCATGGTGGGATGTGATGTATTATGATATCCATATCACACCCGATTATGAGAAAAAGTTTACCTCCGGTTATAATGAAATAAGATTCAAAGTGATTGAACCCGGAAAAAAAATGCAGATAGACCTGCAGGAACCGATGAATATAACGGAAATATTATGGCATAACAAATCATTACCATTTGCACGGGACGGCAATGCATTTTTTATCATATTTCCAACTTTGTTACAAGCAGGAAGAATAGAAACAGTTAAAATAAGTTTCCAGGGCAATCCCAGAATTCCTAAACGTCCACCATGGGACGGAGGATGGATCTTTGCCAAAGATAAACTGGGAAGACCATGGATGTCGGTAACCTGCGAAGGTTTTGGCGCCAGTGTATGGTATCCCTGTAAAGATTATCTGGGTGATGAGCCTGATAAAGGCGCTTCACTGAGTATAACGGTGCCGGATACACTCGTAGCAGTAGGGAACGGACGATTAAAAGAAAAAAAATCATACAGCAAGGGAACAATGACCTATACATGGGCGGTAGTGAATCCTATCAATAATTATGATATCATCCCCTATATCGGAAAATATGTGACCTGGCATGAGGATTTCCAGGGTGAAAAAGGGAAACTGGATTGTGATTTTTGGGTGATCGATTATAATCTCGATAAAGCGAAAGTGGAATTCCTGGAAGTGGACTCCATGCTGCGCTGCTTCGAACACTGGTTTGGCCCCTATCCTTTTTATGAAGATGGATACAAACTGGTAGAGTCACCACATCTTGGAATGGAACATCAGAGTGCTGTTGCTTATGGAAACAAGTTTCAGAAAGGATATTCAGGAAAGGATTTGTCGGGCACAGGCTGGGGTTTGAAATGGGACTTCATAATTGTCCATGAAAGTGGACACGAATGGTTCGGGAATAATATTACTGCAAAGGATCTTGCCGATGAATGGCTCCATGAAGGTTTCACCAATTACAGCGAAACCATTTATACCGAATGTTGTTGCGGATTAGAAGCCGCCAGGGACTATAATTTCGGGATCAGAAAAAATATTCAAAATAAATCCACGATTATCGGACAATATGGTGTGAACAATGATCCGGAAGGAACGGATGAATATTATAAAGGTGGAAACCTCATTCAGACCATCCGCCAGATCATTAATGATGATTCACTGTTCAGGGAGATTCTACGGGGACTCAATAAAACTTTCTACCATCAAACCGTAACGACCAAACAGGTAGAAGATTATATCAGTGAAAAATCAAAAATCAATTTCTCCAAGGTATTCGATCAATACCTGCGTACGACAAAAATACCTACGCTTGAATATAAACAGGATGGTTATACGATTTCCTACAGGTGGACAAATGTCGTTCAGGGATTTCATATGCCTGTGAAAATTAATTTCGGAGGAATCAAATGGATCATGCCAACGGAACAATGGCAAAAACTATCCATCAAGGCGGAAGGAGACAATACATTTACAGTCGATCGCAATTTCTATATTAACCTAAAAAAGGCTGATTGAGGTAAAAAGTCCATCTTTGTACTGAAACACGCTTCCCTGCATGAGTACTATCCGACGGCAAAGCATCATTTCTTCCGGTATTATCTATTTTGGCTTTACTCTTGGATTTTTGAATACTTATCTTTTTGTCCGCGAAGGCGGTTTTACTGAAACACAATATGGACTTACTGGAATATTTATGGCTATTGGCAATGTCATGTACTCCTTCGCGAACCTCGGTATGCAGGCTTATATCTATAAATTCTATCCTTACTACAACGATAACCTGCCGGTTAATAAAAATGACATGATAACCTGGTCACTGCTGGCAAGTTTTATAGGTTTTGTATTTGTCATACTTGGAGGCTATATCTTTAAATCCCTGGTCATCCAAAAATTCGGATCCAATTCGGCTGATCTGGTAAAATATTATCATTGGATATTTCCATTCGGATTCGGGCTTACTATGTATTCTTTATTGGAAGCATATGCCTGGCAATTAAAAAAATCGGTCTTGACAAATTATCTCCGTGAAGTTCAGTTCCGGTTAGTTACTACCACACTGATTGTTCTTTCCTTTATTGGTGTAATTAAAAACTTCGACACTTTTATTAAGCTGTATTCATTTGGCTATATTTTGCTCGCGCTGATCCTGCTTATTTATCTGCTTGCAACGGGAAAAATTCATTTGACATTTACTCCAAGTCGCGTTACAAAAAAGTTTTTCAAAAAAATTCTAACGCTGGCTTCTTTTGTCTGGAGCGGTGGATTAATATATAATATCGCCAATGTAATAGATACGATCATTATTGCAGCAGTATTGCCACAGGGTTTGGCGAATGTGGGAGTTTTTACACTGGCGCTCTATGTGGCCAGTGTTATCCAGGCTCCACAAAGAGGAATCATTGCAGCGTCTATTGCCCCATTGTCCAAGGCATGGAAAGACAAGGATTTCAAAAAAATCAACCGGATCTATCATCGCTCTTCCATCAACCAGTTGATTTTCGCAGCAGGAATGTATGTACTGATATGGATTAATTTTACAGACGGCGTATTTACTTTCCATCTTAAACCTGCTTACCTGGAAGCAAGAAATGTTTTTCTTTTCCTGGGCCTCATGCGTATTGTAGACATGGGAACCGGCGTAAACTCACAAATCATCGCAACTTCGACATTGTGGCGTTTTGAATTTTTTACAGGCATCATACTTCTCGCATTCTCGCTGCCTCTGAATTATATTCTCACCAAACAATACGGTGTTATTGGAACGGCTATTGCAACATTTTCATCTCTGGCAATCTATAATGGCATCCGGTATTTATTCCTTCTGAAAAAATTCGGAATGCAACCCTTTGACAAAAAAACATTTTATGTTTTACTGCTTGCAGTGGGAGACTATTTTATCTGCCATTCATTATTCAAGTCATACCACGGTTTTTTCTGGATAATCTGTCGCAGTTCCCTTTTTATTATCATCTATTTTTTCGGTATTCTTTATTTCAATCTTTCCCCGGATATATTGCCTGTTTGGGGAACTGTGAAGAAAAGACTGGGGATTTAATATGGAGTCCGAAGTCGGAGGTCAGAAGCCAGTTGTATCAACACAAAACTATCGACTACCCAATATAGATTATCGATTAGTCTCTCACCCTGCCCGCTCCTACAAAATGCTGTGAATAATATCCTTCTTCCATATCGCTGATCATGACTCCGGAGACAGAAGCATGAACGAATCTATTATTGCAGAGATAAACGCCCACGTGCGAAACAGATTTATGTCTTCCCATAGTATGAAAAAAAACAAGGTCGCCCTCCCGGAGATCATTTCGTGAAATATGATGGCTCCCGTTATATTGATCTTTCGCAATACGGGGAAGATTATTAATTCCGTAAACATTAGACATCAGCAAAGAAACAAATGCTGAACAATCAATCCCATCCTTTGTTGTACCACCATAATGATATCGCGTCCCGTACCATTCATCCATAAAACCCAATAATCTTTGATTGCGCATTTGCTCAACGGCACTGTTGGTAAGAATAGCATACTTAAACTGAAGAGGAGAATAGGTTTCTATAGAACCGGAATTTATTGAAATATCAGAATTCTCCTTACTGTAAACAGGCACAACACTAATTGTCTTAGCCTCTTTTGAAGAACCGGGAGTTACAGAAATATTTTCGATAAATGTTATAGAAGACTTGTTTTCAGCATTTGTGGTTGAACGGGTATTTGAAGTAGCAGGTTTCAAGCTACTGCAGGAAGCAGCAAATACTGTAAAGATTGATATGATGAACAGATTTCTCACTGTTTTTGTTAAGATATTGGGCACCGGGGGAAATACAAATATAAGTGATTTTGTTAATTAATTGTAGAGAACTGGTCATATAATCATATCAGTTTAAATGACGAAACGATAAATTTGCGTAGTATGATCCAATACCTTAAACCCTATTTCCAAAAACTGGATTCGTAAATTCTGCCCGAAATCGATTGACCATGACGAGATTTTCTCACCTGCACGTGCATACGCAATTTTCTTTGCTCGACGGAGCTGCTTCTATACAAAGCTTGTATAAAAAAGCCGTCAGTGAACAAATGCCCGCACTTGCTATTACTGATCACGGCAATATGTTTGGCGCTTTCGAATTCGTAGCCGAAGCATATAAACACACCAACGAAGATGGATCCTTAAAAGTAAAACCCATTGTCGGTTGTGAATTTTATGTCGTACATGACAGGCACAGGAAAGCTTTTACCAAGGATCAAAAAGATGAACGTTATCACCAGGTATTACTTGCTAAGAACAAAACGGGTTATCAAAACCTGATCAAACTGACTTCTCTGGGATATATTGAAGGAATTTACAGTAAATATCCGCGCATCGATAAAGAACTGATCGAAAAATATCATGAAGGATTGATCTGTACTACCTGTTGTATTGGCGCATATGTACCACAGGCTATTCTTCATCTTGGAGAAGAGAAAGCAGAAAAAGAATTTAAGTGGTGGCTCGATTTGTTTGGGAAGGATTATTTCATCGAACTCCAAAGACATAATATTCCCGAACAGGAAACCATCAATCAGTTCCTGTTGAAATTATCAAAAAAATATGATGTGCCTGTTATCGCCACGAATGACAGCCATTATATTGATCGCGAAGACTACAACGCGCATGATATTCTTTTATGCATCAATACCGGCGAAAAGCAGAGTACGCCGGGATATGATGATTTTGTGAATGATGATGTGCATCTGAAAAACCGTCGGTTCAAATTTCCAAACGACCAGTTTTATTTTAAATCGGTGGAAGAGATGAAGACGCTTTTCCATGACGTGCCGGAAGCGATTGATAATACCAATCTCGTAGCAGACAAAGTGGAAAAGCTGAACCTGAAAAAGGATATCCTCCTGCCTGCTTTTCCTATTCCGAAAGAATTTCAGATTCACCAGGATAATAACCTGAATCAATGGGAATACCTGAGACATATTACTTATGAAGGAGCCAAACAACGTTACAGCACAGTGACTCCGGAAATTCAGGAACGCATCGACTTTGAATTATTCACGGTAAAGACGATGGGATTTGCAGGATATTTTTTGATCGTGAGCGATTTTATCAAAGCAGGAAGAGAAATGGGAGTATTCGTGGGTCCTGGACGTGGGTCTGCGGCGGGAAGCGTGGTAGCTTATTGTATCGGCATTACAAATATTGATCCTGTCAAGTACAACCTGCTCTTTGAAAGGTTTTTGAACCCGGATCGCAAATCAATGCCTGATATCGACACTGACTTTGATGATGAGGGCCGTCAAAAAGTAATTGACTATGTCGTAAAAAAATATGGAAAGAGCCAGGTAGCACAAATCGTGACCTATGGTACGATGGCTGCCAAGATGAGCATTAAAGATGTTGCAAGGGTATTGGATCTGCCATTGCCCGAATCGAACGCATTGGCCAAACTGATTCCGGAAAGGCCCGGCATCAGTCTGAAGAGAGTATTGCATGCACCATTGACTTTCCGGGAAGGAGAAAAATCGCTTGAAGAAAAAGAAGGCGTTGGTCCCGATGAACGAGAAACAATTAAAAAAATAAGAGAGATATACAATGGAACCGATCTCCGTAGTAAAGTGCTGCATGAAGCAGAAAGGCTGGAAGGTTCCGTTCGCAATACGGGTCTGCATGCAGCAGGAATCATCATTGCACCGGATGAATTAATGAATATTATTCCTGTTTGTACGGCAAAGGATTCCAACCTGCTCGTGACCCAGATCGAAGGAAATATTATCGAAGATGCAGGAGTTTTGAAGATGGATTTCCTGGGATTACGCACTTTGAATATCCTCAAGACTTCTCTCGGACTGATCAAAGAAAATCATGGCATATCCATCGACATCGATGCTATTCCGCTGAATGATAAAAAAACATTCGAGTTATATCAGCGCGGTGAAACCATCGGCACATTTCAGTTTGAAAGTCCGGGCATGCAAAAATATCTGCGCGATCTGAAACCAGATAAATTCGACGACCTTACTGCGATGAATGCCTTGTATCGTCCCGGTCCAATGGCCTATATTCCCAATTTTATCGATCGCAAACACGGACGCGAACTGATATCATATGACCTGCCTGAAATGGAAGAATACCTCAAAGATACTTATGGCATCACGGTATACCAGGAGCAGGTAATGCTGCTTGCACAAAAGCTTGCGGGTTTTAGCAAGGGAGATGCGGACGTGTTGCGTAAAGCGATGGGGAAAAAGCAAAAATCAATATTGGATAAAATGAAAAATCAGTTTATCAGCGGCGCCACAAAAAATGGATTTGCTGCTGATAAACTGGAAAAGATATGGACCGACTGGGAGGCTTTTGCACAATACGCATTCAATAAATCACATTCTACCTGCTATGCATATGTGGCCTATCAGACTGCATACCTGAAAGCACATTATCCATCGGAATATATGGCTGCCGTATTAAATCATTCCGGCAGTATTGAAAAAATTACATTCTTTATGGAGGAATGCAAACGGATGGGATTGAAAGTGCTTGGCCCCGATATCAATGAATCAAAAATCGGATTTGCGGTTAACCAAAACGGTGAGATAAGAGTGGGTCTTGGCGGGTTAAAAGGAGTCGGGGAAGCAACAGTAAGCAGCATCATCGAAGAAAGAGAAAAAAATGGAGTTTTCAGTTCAATCTTTGATTTGATCAAACGCATTTATCAGCGTACGGTAAATAAAAAAACGCTGGAAAGTCTTGCTTATGCCGGCGCTTTTGATTGTTTCCGCGAATTGCATCGGGCCCAGTATTTTCATATGCCTGCGGGAGATACTTCAACCGGACTGGAAAAGATCATCCGGTTTGGCAATATGTTTCAGGCACAAAACATTCATCACACCAATACATTATTCGGAGACCATCAGATGACAATGGATATTGCCGTTCCGAAAATCCCAAATTGCGAACCATGGACGCTCACCGAATTGCTCGATCATGAGAAAGAAATAACAGGAATGTTCATGAGCGGACATCCGCTGGATCATTTTCGTTTTGAAATAAATCATTATGGCATTACCAAACTGGCCGATTTCAATGAGATCAAAGAAGCCGTCGGTCTGCAGGCCAATCCCAATAAGATATATCGTCTCGCGGGACTGGTAATCGATGCACAGCATCGGGTAACAAAAACCGGCAAACAATTCGGATCATTTTTTATTGAAGATTATACAGGGAAGAGCGAATTCATTTTATGGAGTGAAGATTATACGAAGTTCTCCAGGTATCTTGAAAAAGGAAACAATCTCTTCATGACCGGGTTTTTCCGGCAGCGCTTCAACAGGCCTGAATTTGAATTCAAGGTCGAAAAAATGATGCTTTTAGAAAGTGTTAAGCAACATTTAACAAAACAAGTGGTAGTAGACATCGATGCTCGTTTTATCAATGAGAGCCTGGTTCAGTTTGTGGAAAGAAATGTAAAAAAATTCCCGGGCAAATCGGCATTGAGATTCAACCTGACCGAATCAAAAAGCAGTCATAAAATCAGCCTGTATACGATGGAAAATGGTTTTGAAATGAATGACGAAATGGCCGCCTTCCTCGAAAGCAGGCCGGAAATAGAGGTACAGATAGTCACGGCTTAAGAAGAATCAATGTCAAAACATCCATTATGGAATTTTGGATGTATTTTTGCGATCTTTTATGAGTAGATGAAATTGGATTAAGTTGAGAAGCGATGGAATTTGAATCTGTCGTCAGAACGACAAAATAAATCAATAATTATTTCGAATTTTGCATAATAAAATTAAAAACTAAACTAATACTATGGCAGCCGAATTCACCGATGCGAACTTCCAGGAAAAAGTGATTGCATCCGATAAATTAACAGTAATAGATTTTTGGGCCGAATGGTGCGGACCTTGCCGTGCAATCGGACCGGTTATTGAAGAATTGTCCAAAGAATATGCAGGAAAAATTAATGTTGGAAAAGTAAATGTAGATCACAATCCTGAGTTATCCATCAATTATGGTATTACTTCCATACCGGCGATACTTTTTATCAAAGGCGGAAAAGTAGTTGATAAACTGGTAGGCGCTCAGCCAAAAGGAAATTTTGTAAAGAAGATCGAAGCGCATTTATAATTTTTCTTAAATAAAATTTTAAAACCCATAGGTTAATCACCTGTGGGTTTTTATTTTGAAACAGCCGCCAATTTTTGCTCAGTAAGATTGCAACCTTAGCAAAAAAATGATTTAAGAAACCAAATGAGTGAAATACTTTAAATGATAACTTGAATGTTCTTGATAGCTTGCGAAATTCATAGTACCCGATTTTGTTTTAAATCAGGAGTCCGGGATTCGATTGATAGCTAGGTGAGAGGCAATGTTTTCAGTTTATTTAAGTTCTCAAAGAACTAAGCTCCAGAAAATTTTGAATGCAAATCACAACAATAATAAAAAGCAAAGTGATACTTATGCCTGACTGGAAATAAAAAGTCTTCCCGAAGGAAGGAAGCTGCGAGATTTATTTTTAACGTCAATCAAAACTTACAACTCCACAGCCAAAAGTTCACGGCCCAGCTGATGGAGTGCCGTCTCAATTTTTTTTCTCTGTTGAGGGCGAGGAGTTTTCAGTCCGGAAGAATAATGAGCAATCAGTTTTTGATTGATTCCTGTAAGCTTTTCCCAGGCAGGGTTTGAAAAAATAAATCGATAATATTTAAGCAGACTTTCTGTATCATATCGATATGCAATTTTATATCCGCCTTTTAAAATGTCCGGAATATTTTCTTCTTTATTATGTTTTTTAATGATTTTAATTGCTTCGAGAATTGAATCTTTTGCCTCTTGCGGTGTACTTCCGGCACCGTATATGCCTTCGGCATTTTCTGCATAAGCTCCGAAATCATCGGGTCCGCGTTCAATAACGATTTTTAAAGTTTTCATACAATTTTATTTTTTAAAAGGGTTTATTTCAACCCCATTTCTTTGAAAATTTTCTTTCTTAATCCTTCCGGCATTTCTTTTGATCCATGATTTGGAACTGGAACTATTTTACCATCTTTTTCGTAAATCGGATGACGGCCTTTTGTTCGCTTTAACTCCCAGCCATTCCTTCGAATGATCCGGTGAACTTCGCTGTATTTCATAAAAAGAGCCGTTTTGACTGACAACTCAAAGGTATATATTTGTATACCATTTCCAAAAACTTTTTGAAACTGTTTTTAGTAAAAAAAATAATTTCGCCAATGAGAGACTGCAATAAAAAAACCCGCCCGAAAAGGAAAGGTTTGTTTTTAAAGAACCAAGCTACAGAAAATTTTAAAAGCAAATCACCCTTATAAAACTCTTCGAAAATTTTAAACTTTGGAAAAGCTGCATATTAATTGGAAGAAGCTCCGCTATCTATCCAGCAAAGAATTGAATTCTTTTGTGCGGTTGATAACGAACTGCCTAACGGCATGATACCACTGGAAACAGCTGAACGGATATCTACTCTTGCATTGAAGATCTGTGCATATGTAAGCAATGGCCCAGGCCCATTGCTGCTTCCGGCAGCATGACATCCTGCGAGAGCGCAGTTAGATTGAATAATCGGGTTCACATCGGCTGCAAATGATTGTGCCACTCCGGTACAATCCACCGTAGTCGTTGTACCCCCGCCATTGGATGAATTTGTCTGCGTACTCTTGCTGCAGGAAAAAATCAAGACGCCAATCAATACAATAAATAACAAAATTTTCTTCATATCCTTACTCAAATTAATAAACATTGCCTATCGGTACAACTCATCAGTCTCTGATTCGTAACTGAACATTGAATTGATTATTGCCCTCACCGGCTTATTTCTTATTTATAAAAAGTTAAAAAAGAAACGGCGCATAACAAGCAATCATCCGAATTTCTACAGGAAAACCATATTCACAGAAGGAAATCAATCGTTTCAAAAACAACAGAAGGCCCTGTAAAGACAGGGCCCACAACTATAAACTCACTGCCAAAATAAGTAAACCTACCTTATAATAATGTCAATAGTTTGATTAAAACCACTGCTATATTTATACGAAAAACGGGAATGATTGGTTGCCTTGATTTGAAAGTCTTGGTTTCGAATTAAAGCCTTTTTATTACAATAAATCACTAATGAAATGATGCAACTATGCAGGTACTCCAACCTGAAAAGTAGCAGTATATCCGTTTGTAGTGTCGCCTGAAATCGTTACCAATTCTTCACTCAGTGAATCAGCAAATATCGAATCCGATGCATTGTTGGCAACCGATGTATTTTGTCCGTGAGCATTGTATAGTGAGGTTCCGTACACTTCTTTATTCAAGCTATCGGGGAAAGCCAGTTGAGTGGTCTTTTTCAAAACATTATTAATAAATACTTCTACATGAATATGTGTTGTGCGGCCTGTATACCACCCAGGATAAATAGTAACAAACTTCACTTGTCCACTACTGTCAGATAACTGAATACCCCGGAGGAAAGTCTTGCCCGTATAATTTTCTGTTCCCAGATATCCGGGTTCCGTGTATTCTGAATAATATCCATCCTTATCACAATGCCAGATATCCACACGTGCATTTTCAATAACAGCGCAACTGTTATTGCTGTTGACAATAGTCAGAATAAGATTTAGGAGAATTCCTTCCTTGCCTTCTGTAATATTTGACCGAAACATGGCTGAATTCGCGCTCAGGTCGTAAGGATAAGGACCAGCTGTTTCTTCAGGCGAAGTAATGCAGGCCGTGCCTGTACCTGTACCCGTACTATCAGAACCGCTTTCTGCAACGGAACCCGTTGTCGTTGAGTTTTCGTCTTTCTTACAAGCCTCAATCAACAAGGGTACGGCGCTTGCGCCAATCAATAAGTTTTTAATAAATTTTTTTCTCGATTGTTCCATAAGAATGAGTTTGATCAACAATAGAATATTCCAAAATTCATATGCGAAAAGAGAAAAAAAAATAATGTATAGATAAAAAAGCAAAATGAACCGGTAATCCCAAATAAAATGCGATAACAAAATTTTATACTAATTTTTTTTCCATTCGGAAATAAAATCAGTATAGCTGTCACTAACGGGAAGTTCAGTGGAAGAATTCAACCGGATTTTTCTGTTTGCTATTGACTGAACCGCAGCAAGTGAGACAATATAACTTCTGTGAATCCGCTTGAATTTGTCGAAAGGAAGTTTTTCCAATACTTTTTTGAGTGTCATCAAAGTCAAAACAGGTTTTGACTGGCTCAGGTGAATTTTAATGTAGTCGTCAAGGCTTTCTATATATTCAATATCATCAATATTTATTTTAACCAGACGATATTCAGAATAAACAAATAAATGCTGATCCTGCTTTTGTGCGGGCGCTGTTTTATATTGATAATATTCAATTGCTTTCTGAATAGTCCTGGAAAATCTCTCAAAATCTATCGGCTTCAAAAGATAATCAAGCGCATCTAGTTCAAATCCTTCGAATGCAAATTTTCTATACGCAGTTGTAAAAATAATCATTGGCTTTTCTGTAAGGGATCGTACGAGGTCTATTCCGTTGATATCAGGCATATTGATATCAATAAATAACAAATCAATTTGCGCATGGCGCAAAAATTCTGCTCCTGATATTGCGTCATCAAAAGTTTGGACCAGCTCCAAAACGGGAAACTTTGCGATATATTCACGCATCAGTTCCAGGGCCAATGGTTCATCATCAATAGCAACACATCTCATCATGATTTATTATCAAATTTTATTATAAACTGTTTTGCAAAGTTAGTTGCAAAATATACCAGCCATTTTCAGACTCAATGTTAAAAAAATGTTTATTGGGATAAAGATGATCCAATCTTTTCCTTGCATTCGTTATTCCAATTCCTCCCCTCTCCCCGTCTGATTTGGAAACAAAAACCCTGTTCTTGCTAAAAAACGTAATGCTTTTTTTATCTGAAAAAATTTTAATGATAATATCTGCCGCTTCATGATTGCTGACACCGTATTTAAACAGATTTTCCACAAATGTCATCAATATCAAGGGAGGGATTTTCCTGTTTTCCATTTCACCGGTCACTTCAAAATCGATTTTCATATTTTTTCCGAGCCTTAAACGCTGAAGGTCTATATAATCGCGAATGCAATTCACCTCGTTTGCCAGCATAACAAAATCTTCCGAAACCTCATCAGTAACATATCTCATAATATTCGATAGTTTCATGAGACACGCGGCGGTATTTTCATTACGCGTTATCGCTAAAGTGTATATATTATTAAGTGTGTTGAAAAGAAAATGCGGATTTATCTGGGTTTTCAGAAAAGACAGTTCTGCATTGGCTTTATCAGCTTCGGCCCTTGTTGCCCTTTGTTCCATCTTCCTCCATTGCTGCGTAATTTTCACGGCCATGCTCAGGGCCCAAACCATTATAAACAGGAAGATGCTCACAACATCGATTCGTTTCGAAGCCCTTTCGTCGGGAGAAAATGGTCTTCCCGGGCGAAATTCCGATGGACCATTCGAATCCGATGGCGGGTGTTGGAATTGATAATTTCCGGGTGTGGGTGGCCGGTTGGCATGGAAAACCAATTGATCGAAAGGTTTTAATAAATAAAAAATAATGAGCAGGAGCAGAATAATAATAAAATAGATGAAGAATTTTTTCTGCAGGTAGAATTGAGGAATCAGGAAATAAGTATTAAAATAAAAAAGAAAAATATAAGCAATGCAGAATAAAAAATAATTGGCTGAAAATAGAATTTGAAATTTATTTTCATTGGTTGAATTGCCATTCAGGAAAAGCAACGGAAGGCTCAGGAAAATAATCCAGCCGATGATATGGGAAATAATTGCTGATTTCAACCTAAACATCAGTAAAGTAATTTAATTGAAGATAGTGATAATTGAAAGTACCGGTAAAACAGGCTGATGTATAGATGAATCAGCCGGCGATTTTATTGTTGATGGCTTCAGGATTCGGCATCCTTAATCAGTTTTAAAAGTTCCAAACTAAAAACTGTAAACTCTAAATTGCAAACTATCATCGATCGGGAACATGCTTGTATTTAAACACGAGGGGAAAAACAATACCTAATAAAAGCGCATATGCTGCAAATGTGAACCAGATGTTCTGCCAGTTCCTGATATGATCCACTGTAAAATGATCTACCACCCATCCGCTAAGGATTGCTCCCAGAAAAGCGCCGATTCCATTTGTCATCAGCATGAACAATCCCTGTGCGCTGGCGCGAATAGTAATTTCTGTTTCCCTTTCTACAAAGAGAGAACCGGAGATATTAAAGAAGTCGAATGCCATTCCATAAATGATCATGGATAAAATCAATAAAATAAATCCGCTGTCCGGGTTACCAATTCCAAACAAACCAAACCGTAGAACCCAGGCAAATATGCTGATCAGCATTACTTTTTTAATTCCGAACCTTTGCAGGAAAAAAGGAATAGTAAGAATGAACAAAGTCTCTGAGATCTGAGAAACGGATAATAAAACATTGGGATGTTTAACTGCGAATGAATCGGAATAATGATTTTTAAAGTCCTGGAGATAGGTGCTGCCGAATGTATTGGTGATTTGAAGCGCTGCTCCCAACAACATTGCAAAGATGAAAAAGATCAGCATCTGCCTGCGCTTGAACAGCACGAATGCATCCAGCCCGATCAATGAAAGAAAAGATCCTGAACGATTGATTTTTGGAGGACGGCATGCTGGCATTGTAAAAGCATAAATTCCCAGCAATAAACCCGAAGCTGCGCTTATATATAACTGATAAGAATTAAAATTCAAGCCACTCAGATCAACCACCCACATGGCGCAGATAAAGCCAACGGTGCCCCATACCCGAATGGGTGGAAAATCTTTCACAATATTAAACCCCCTTTCTTCAAGGATAATATAGGAAACACTGTTATTAAGTGCAATGGTAGGCATGTAGGCCATCGAATTCAGCAACATGATCCAATACATTTTATGAGGATCTGTAACTGTGGATGCCCAGAACAACAGGATTGCCCCGAGGATATGACAGGTACCCAAAACCTTTTCTGCATTAATCCAGCGATCAGCGACAATGCCCAATAGTGCCGGCATAAACAATGAAGCAACACCCATGGTACCGTAGATATTTCCCACCTGAATCCCGGTGAACTTTAACGTAACAATCATATATCCACCTAATGAAATCAACCAGGACCCCCAAACAAAGAACTCTAAAAAATTCATTACAATTAGACGATACCTGATATTCACTCTATTGTTTTTTGATTCTTGCAGATTTAAAAATGAAAGATAATGATTTTATGATTCACCTTATAGTCGTTTGTACCTAACTTTGTCATCCGATAAAAACTGAAAACTGTAAGCAGAATGACGATTTCCGATAATACGATAGGAGCATTCATCACAAAGGAAAAAGATGCCGCACTCAGGCAGATTGGTGAAAAAATAATTGACAAAAAAAGATTGAATGAAGAAGAGGGGTTGATTCTTTTTGAGAAAGGTTCGCTCCCCTTTGTAGGTGCGCTTGCCAATCATGTGCGTGAACGTCTTCATGGCAATAAAACATATTTTAACCGGAATTTTCATATTGAGCCTACTAATGTCTGTGTGTTTTCCTGTGCTTTTTGTTCTTATTCCAGGCTATATGCGCATAGGGATGAGGGTTGGGAACTTAGCCTTGAGCAAATGCTCGGCATTGTAAAGGGTTATGATGGGAAACCCGTTACCGAAGTCCATATTGTTGGTGGAGTGCATCCAAAAATGAATATGGAATTCTTCATGGAATTATTGCAAAAAATAAAAGCTCACAGGCCCGATTTACATATAAAAGGTTTTACCGCTGTGGAACTGGATTATATGTTCAGAAAGGCAAAGTTGAGTGCAGAAGAAGGCTTAAAAAGAATGCATGATGCCGGACTGGACTCGTTACCCGGAGGAGGTGCTGAGATTTTTCACCCGGAAATACGGGAACGTATATGCGCCGATAAAGTAGATGCTGAAGGATGGCTGCATATTCACCGGGCCGCACATCTCCTGGGGATGCACAGCAATGCAACCATGCTTTATGGTCATATCGAGAAATATGAGCATCGCATCGATCATATGGAAAGATTAAGAAAACTCCAGGATGAGACCCGTGGCTTTAATACATTCATCCCATTAAAATTCCGCAATAAAGATAATGACATGAGCGAAGTGCCTGAAAGCAGTGTTATAGAAGATATGCGGCTTTATGCTATCAGCCGGTTATACCTGGATAATTTTCCACACCTGAAAGCATATTGGCCCATGCTCGGCCGCAAGAATGCGCAGCTGACATTATCATTTGGGGTCAACGATCTCGATGGAACTATCGACGACTCCACTAAAATTTATTCGATGGCAGGATCCGAAGAACAACATCCTTCTCTTTCGACTTCAGAACTGGTTGCACTTATCAAACAGGTAAAAAGAGAACCGGTGGAAAGAGATACGCTGTATCATGAAATCCATAATTATTCGAATATTGAGGTGGAAGAAGTTTTCAACCCATCGCAGAATTAGTACTCTGATTTCAGTTATTTTATTTTATAATTATTTGATATTCGAAGCCAAAACCTCCTATCAATTGCTCGCCGCACAGCTGAATAGCGGATTAAAAACTAAGCCTTAATTTTGACTATAATTTCATTGCTTTCATGGCACATACACATGTTCATCAACATTCACATTCGCACGTTCACGGCCACCATCACCATTCTGTAGATTTGCAACATATCAATAATGCCTTTATCATTGGCATCATTTTAAATTTTCTTTTTGTTATTTGTGAAACAATCGTCGGCTTATCCATTCATTCTTTGTCTCTTTTATCAGATGCAGGTCATAACCTGGCAGATGTTGCCAGTCTTGCTCTGTCTCTTCTGGCCTTCCGATTAGCCAAAATGAAATCAAATGAAATTTATACTTATGGATACAAAAAAACCACCGTACTCGTTGCATTGGTGAACGCTGCCATATTACTGTTATCTATAGGTGCGATTGGATATGAAGCATTGCATAGAATTCTTGCACCTGAGCCATTGCCCGGAAAAACTATTTCTATCGTTGCAGGAATTGGGATCGTAATTAACGGAGTGACTGCTTTACTTTTTCTGAGGAACAAAGAAAATGACCTGAATATCAAAAGCGCTTTCCTACATTTATTGGCGGATGCGATCGTTTCGGCCGGATTGGTTATTGCAGGTATTCTTATCTTTTATACCGGTTATTATTGGCTCGATCCTGTTCTCAGCATTGTCATTGCTGCGGTTATTTTGATTAGTACCTGGCGATTGCTCCGTGACAGTCTTCGCTTATCTCTGGATGCCGTGCCCGAAGGAATCAATCTACGGCATGTTCAGTCTGCTGTCCAGAAAATAACCGGGGTTAAAGATTTTCATCATATCCATATCTGGGCATTGAGTACTACTGAAAATGCATTGACGGCTCACGTGGTGGTTGCAAAGGATACAGATATGAATCAACTGGAAAAAATAAAACACGAAATAAAGCACGAATTACTTCACCTGAATATCCAACACGCAACTCTTGAAATAGAAATGGAAAACACCAACTGCGAAGGAGGCGATTGCTGAGTCTTATTTCTTTTTTATCGCCGCCTCATATAAATAAATCATCAGGAGAATAAAAATGCCGGCAATGAAGGCGGGCAAAAACCAAGAGCCAAGATTTGATTGATTATCGTGAACAGATTTTGTCATTTTAATATCCACAAAAATTATGAGAACAACAATGGTAAGTTTTAAGAAACGAATCAATCTTGTTGCCATGGTATATTGCCTCAATGCATTTTCTTCTGTAATCTTTACCGGATAATTAAAAACTTGCGGGTACCTGTTTAAGATTGTTAATCCAATTACTAAAACTGTCAGAATTCCCGGCAGGATCCACATTATTTTCTTAGTTCCGTAATTATCCGCTTCGCCTTTGAAATTATACTGTGAAGGAATGGTGTCAGGTAATTGTGAATAATGAATAATGGTGTAGATCCAGATAAACAATATTCCCATCCAGGCAAGCCTGTCCAGGAAAAGATCGAGTCCTGCAGGAATTAATTTGATGAGGGGTCTTTCGGAGCTCATGTCGCAAGATTTTATCTAATGAAATTAGGGATGTCTTGCTTTATTCTTTCAGCAATGATTTGATAGCTTGTTCAAGATTTGATCCTACAAGATCTTTATTTTTTATAATTCCATTTTTGTCGAGGAGAAAAGAAGCAGGAATGGCATCTACTCCATAGAGAATTGTAGAGGGCGCATCCCAACCTTTGCTATCATTCACCTGAACCCATTCCAGTTGATCATGCTGAACGGCCTGCTTCCAGCTGGACATATTATCATCAATTGAAACGCCATAGATCTCAAGTCCCCTTTCATGATATTTATGATACAATCTCACAAGATGAGGATTGTTTTTTCTGCAGGGTCCGCACCAGCTCGCCCAAAAATCAATCAGCACGACCCTCCCTTTGAGGTCTGAAAGACGAACAATTTCTCCATTCTGACCGGGTAATGAAAGCTCCGGAGCAGGTTCACCTGTTTTGATCTGAGAAAAACCAGCCATATATATAATGAGGAATAAAGGAGTGAAAAATAATTTCTTCATTTGCAACAATCCTTTTTTATGAACAACGATTGAAGCCATTTCAATATTGTTATGAATATGGAGCCTGTTTTATTCATTCAGGTTTAAAATATTTTGCAAATTATACCAAAAGAGGATAAATAATAATTCTTTTAGAAATGATTTAGTTAAATTTTTAGCCACACGGAAAAAATATTCTGTGTATCTGTGGCTATCTATATCAAACATGGACTTAGTTCACAAAAGTCCAGAAGATGCCAACCCTGATTCTCAAGCCCGGATAAGGATAATAAGGCGCAACAAAATTATTATTGGTAAATCCGAATCCATTCGGCCCGTTGAATTGCATAGCGTTTAGATTTTCAGCCCGTACATAAGCGGTAAAACTTCGGATACGAAAATTGAGAAAAGCATTGATATCAGGCAAATTCTGCCGGATTGTTGTATCATTCTGGATAAAGAACTGTCCCACCGGAGGCGAGTATCCGTCAGCCTTGTATGCAGTAAAATACCTCACTTCAAAACCGAAATCAATCAACAGGTTTCTGAATCCCAAATTGCCTTCATAACCCAGCTGGTTAACCGTAACAAGCGATGGCATATTCAACGGCGAAGCTCCTGCTTTCTGTTGAAGTATCAATGACAATCGCCATATCCAATGTTTGTGGACGATAAATACCTTATCTGCACTTATGCGTAATACATTGAATGGGTTTGTCTCCTGTTGCGGGATATAATGCTTCTGAAAATAAGTATAGTTGGTGATAAGAAAATAATTTGCCGCTAACTGCATGTTTAATTTGGGCAGCTCGAGGGTTCCAAAAAGATGGGTTGTATTTTCTTTTTTGAAAAAATCGACTGGTGCTCCGAATCCGAAACTGCTTTCTTTATCGAACACAAATGAAGGAGTCCTGTTTACATTTTCAAATCCGAGCTGAAGAAATCCCAGGTTTTTACTGATATAACGTTTAAGACTGATATAGGCGTTGTAATCTCCTGCATAATTTCCAGCCACATAAAATTTTCCGAATGCTTCAATATCCCATTTCTGGTTTTTTGTTTTATTTCGATATTCACCATGCAACCAGACATTGTACATAGATTTTGATCCGGCATCAAAATAACCATTCAGATTTTGCAAAGATGCACCGGCTTTAAAAAATTGCTGCGGGTTTTTAGAATCGGGAAATGAATACAAAGAAAGATCATTGATAAGTTCATGCCATTGATCACTCAGGCGAAGTGTATCCGGAGTAGAAATAAAATTATAATAGTCGGTATAAAAAACACTATCAGGGTCATCATCAACAAACCTGTAATGATAAGTACTGTATTGTATCGTATGTTCCGCTCTGAATTTTGGATAGAAAAGGGGCAGCACGACAGAATCGGTAACAATGGAATCTTTTTTCCCAATGATATCATATTGCTGACGTAGCATATAAGTACCGGTACTGTAAAAAGTTCCGGTGGAAATCACTACACCAAATGGATTGGTAGTTTCAATATTAATTTTCCCCAATCTTGTTGGAATGGATCTTCTGTTTGTATATGCAATCGAATCCAGATCTTTTGGATTTCTTATTCCGCCATTTTCAGAAGCTTCCAGTTTACTTCCAACTAAAATCAGGAATGCCTGGTACCTTTTATTTTTCGATTGATACCAGGAGTTGAAGCGATAATTATTGTGATTTGTATTTTGATTATTGAAGGCGCCGGGAACATTGATCAACCGGTATTGAAAAGCGAAATTCCAGTTCTTCGATGTGTTCTGTGTATGCACCAGGTTGATCATCTGCTCTGCGTTTGTTCCCAAAAGATATCCCAGTTCAGTATATGGTTTTGTTGTATTATAAAACTGGGTTTCGTCAACCGTAAAAACATATTTGTCGTAGGCATGCCATCCCCCGTCCCATCCTGGTTTCATATTGGGAGAAAAAACCAGGTCGCGTGCAGCTGTTCCAAAATTACCCAGGTCGATATAAGTTGCCGGTAATGGAATTTTTTTTGTGAAATCGTATACAGAAGAATCGAATTTCCGAAGCCTGCTCGAATCCAAAAAGCGATAATTGATGACGATCGTATCTTCCGTTCTATGCTTCATCACTGTATCCCCGCTTTTTTTGCCGCCCATATTCCTGAATCTTCCCGTCGGGTCCTGCGCTTTGAGTTGGGAACCTAACGTCAACAGATACCCTAAGAAAATAATTAGGAGGATCCCTGGCTGATTCACAATAGGAAAATTTCGGAACAAATTAATCATTAACCTGTGGAGCAGAGTTATACAAAAGTTAATATTATAATCCATCAATCAATTCTTTGAAAATAGCCGTCAGCTTCGGCTCTGCATTCGTTGCTTCACGTAACACTTCTTCATGCGTGATAATATTATCGTCTTCCCTTATTCCTAAATCTGTAATGATGCTCATCGCAAAAACATGCAAGCCCATATGCACTGCAGCAATCACTTCCTGCACCGTACTCATCCCTACCGCATCTCCGCCTGCAATATGAAGCATTTTATATTCAGCCCTTGTTTCAAATGTAGGTCCCGTAACGCCTGCATACACTCCTTCCCAAACCGGAATATTTAATTTTTCAGCAATTCTTTTTGCCTTTTCAATCAGCTTCTTGTTATAAGGTTCGCTCATATCAGGAAAACGCGGACCAAGTCCCTCGGGATTAGGTCCCACCAATGGATTTACGGTAAACAGACTGATATGGTCTTTGATGATCATCAAATCTCCTACCTTAAATGATTTGTTCATTCCACCTGCAGCATTGGATATGAGCAGATTCTTAATGCCAAGATATTTCATGACCCTGATAGGAAAGACGACCTCTTGTGTAGAATATCCTTCATAATAATGAAATCTGCCCGACATGGCAACAATTCTTTTTCCTTTTATAGATCCGAAAATCAATTTTCCCTCATGTCCTTTCACAGTTGCAACAGGAAAATGCGGTATGCTGCTGTATTCAATTTCTTCTTCCACATGAATCTGGCTGACAAGATTACTGATCCCGCTTCCCAACACAATTCCGGTCGAAGGTTCGTGGGCGTATTTTTTTTTGATAAATCGGGCAGCTTCTTCCAATTGGCCGATTACTGATTCCGTCTTGGACATTTTTTCTAATTCTTTTGCCTGTAATATCGATGGGGCAAATATAGATCATAGTTTTTAGTCCATAGAGCATGGCCAATGATCCATTGTCTATCGACTATTTTTCTATTCCCTGCTTCTGCCCTATTTTCGTTAAAATTTTGAAATATGAACCTGCATGAATACCAGGCAAAGGAATTACTGAAAAAATACAATGTACCGGTTCAGGAGGGCATTCCGGTTGATAATGCCGGCGCTGCTGAAGAAGCATATAAACAAATCAAAGTACATACAGGAAATAGTTTTGCAGTTGTAAAAGCGCAGATACATGCAGGCGGCCGTGGAAAGGGAAAAATCAAAGGCACGGAACAGCGTGGGGTAGCTGTTGGTAAAAATTCTGAAGAAATAAAACAAATTGCTTCGAATATTCTTGGAGGCACGCTGGTAACAATTCAAACTGGTCCAGCAGGTAAGGTGGTGAATAAGGTATTGGTTGCGCAGGATGTTTATTATCCGGGCCCCAATCCTGTCAAAGAATTTTATTTATCAGTATTACTCGACAGGGCTAAAGGACAAAATGTAATTATGTACAGCACCGAGGGAGGCATGGATATTGAAGAAGTCGCTCACAAAACGCCTGAGAAAATTTTTAAGGAATGGGTGTATCCGGGCGGCGGTCTTCAGCCTTTCCAGGCAAGAAAAATTGCTTTTAATCTTGGACTCAATGGTGAGGCGTTTAAGAATTGTGTCCGCTTTGTAACCAATCTCTACAATGCATATATCGGACTAGATTGCAGCATGCTTGAGATCAATCCGCTTTTTAAAACAAGTGATGAAAAGATTATTGCCGTAGATTGTAAAATGAACCTCGACGATAATTCATTAATGCGTCACGCCGACCTGGAAGCACTGCGTGATATCAGCGAAGAAGATCCTACAGAAGTGGAAGCAGGAAAATATAATCTGAATTTTGTGAAACTGGATGGGAATGTAGGTTGTATGGTCAATGGTGCGGGGCTCGCAATGGCAACCATGGATATGATTAAGCTGAGTGGAGGAGAACCTGCTAATTTCCTGGATGTGGGAGGTACAGCTAATGCACAAACAGTAGAAGCAGGATTCCGTATCATTTTGAAAGACCCGAAAGTAAAAGCCATTCTCATCAATATATTCGGAGGTATTGTTCGCTGCGACCGCGTGGCACAGGGCGTCATCGATGCCTATAATTCTATAGGCACTATTAAAGTACCCATCATTGTGCGTCTGCAGGGAACCAATGCCGAAGAAGCCAAGAAATTAATTGAAGAAAGCGGTCTCAAAGTCCAATCGGCTATACTTCTTAGTGAGGCTGCCGCACTCGTGAATAAGGCTGTATCGTAAATTAAATACTTCTTCAGTTTTCAGGCAATATGCAGGGCTGGGTTTGCTCCCAAAGCTTTATTTACCTGATTATTTCTCGGAGGCTCAGCATCCGAAACCGATGCCTGATATGGAAAATAATTTGCTTCGGTCATATTCCCATAAAAAAAAGAATAAAGGTTTTCTATTTTCATATGAATTCCTCCTGATCCATCATGCTGCAAACACATGTTACTGCATTACCATAAAAAAGAAAATGCGCAAAAAATTTTGCTGCTTCTTCTGAGGATATGGTTTGGTTATACCATGATGGATAATGGCAGATTTATATTCAACAAAAGCAATGAGGATTTTTTCCTGAATTGGTTTGGCAACGAATTGCATTTCCCTGCTCCGCTGTTGATGTTTTACCTTGCCAAAGGATCTGAATTTTTTGGAGGATTTTTCATTTTCCTCGGCTTGATCACCAGGATCGCTGCAGCTTTCATAGCGTTCACAATGATGGTTGCTACTGTCACTGCCAACAGGAATCAGATCTTTGGCGGAGATGGTTCCATCACCATTTCTTTCTTCCTGTTTGCTATTCTGTTCATATATACAGGAGGCGGAAAATGGAGCTCCGATTACCTGATCTTTATTAAAAAAAAGGAGAATCGGTTTAAATCGATTGCCTGATTTAATTTTTAACGATCAAAAAACCGGCCAAATGAATATTTTCCTGTATAAAGAAAATTTACCGCAACTATACATTGCAGTTATAAGGGCATGGCTGGGAGCTTTGCTTGTATATAACGGGCTTCATCTTTCTTCAGGTGATAGCTTGTCAGTATTATTCAATTCGGCTTCAGAAAAATCTGTTACCGGTGAAACGGATGTGGTGATATATATCACGAAAATGATTGAACTGATTTGCGGAGCATTTATTTTCCTTGGTTTATATACACGCGTTTTAGCAATATGTATTGCGATTGCGATGCTCTTTGCCACCATCGCTTCCAAGATGAATCTCATTGCTCTGGGAAATGCCAACAATGCATTCACGAATATTTTTTTCTGGCTTTCTTCTCTTGTTATCTTTTTTGGACCTGGAAAAAGGAGTCTGGACTATTTATTTTTTGGGAAAGAACCAGGATTTAAAAAATAATAAATGCTCACATTATTTCTTATTCTTTATTCGGAATAGCCACCCATCCTGGAGGCGCTTTCTTTCCCAAAACCTCTACCTTAACCTTTGCCAATCCATTTCCTGTGTAGCCAAGTTTTTTTGCTGCGATATGACTCAGGTCTATTAATCTTTTATTGTTCTTGTGCATCCTGTCTGTTATCTTAACGACTGCTTCTTTTTTGTTATGCAGATTGGTTACGCGTACCCATGTATTCAATGAAATAATATTACTGGCTCCTGTCATTTTCTTCTGACTGAAAATCTCTCCGTTTGCTGTTTTTCTTCCTTCAAATTTATCAGCATAAAAGCTGGCAGTGCCATAATGAATTTTCGAAGACTTTTTTTGATGGGCTGAACCGGAGGAAGAGTTCTTATGCTGGGCAATGGAGAAGCTGCTCGTCAATAAGCAGACAGTTAATATAGCAGCTGGTTTATTCACGAAGGATAAGTTTAAAGGGTTTTTTATTATTCCCTTCGACACGAATCAATAATAACTGACAAGCGATCACCGGCTAACCGCCATCCGTCAATGACTTTTATTCAACGGTTTTATCGCCAAAATATTTTTCGGTAAGATATCTGTCTTCTTCGTAAATATCGTCATAAAATTTTATCCTCCCGTCTTTTCCTTCACAGGAAAAATAACGGATAAAAACAGGAACCTTGGTAAATCCACTGACTACATGTTTTTCCTGCCTGGCAATCCAGGCACGAAGTGTATCAGAATGATACTTCAAAGTGTCATTCCTGATTAAAAAATTTGCCATCTTCTTCCATTCTTTGACTCGTACACAGCCATGGCTAAGCGCCCTGAAAGATTTTCCAAACATCCAGCGCACATTCGTATCGTGCATGTATACACTGTATTTGTTTCTGAAATTAAATTTGATAACTCCCAGGGAATTATCATCTCCCTGCTTCTGTTTTATGAGATAAGGAAAATGATTCCTGCTCAACTTTTCCCAGTTGATATTATGCGGATCAAGAACGCTGTCATTCGCATCTACCACCATCAGGTTTTCTTTGTTCAGGAATTCCACGTCTTCCTTAATTTTTGGAAGCATCTCTTTAAAAATAATGCTGTATGGAACAGTCCACTGAGGATATGTAATAAAATTGGAGATCTCGCTATTCAGTAATGGTGTGCGCGTTTGCGGTTGGCCTACGATTATTCTTGACTGAAAAACAAGTGTGTCATCGTCTATGACACGAAGCATAAAATTGGGAAGATTCGCCCAGACATAGGTTCTTGGCAAGGTGTCGGGCAACAATTTGTACCTGTCGAGATTGACGGCAACCCTTTTAAATCGCTCCCAGTCAGAATCGTTCAAAAGATCGACAAGCGGATCGGAAAGATAGCCGGTTGCTCTGTAATTCTTCATCCGCTGGTATTTCCTAACAGCTCTCTGGAATGCTAAGGTATCCAGGTTAGCTGCATTCGGCTGTATTATACCGATCTCGTGTAACCGCTTTTCAAATAAATGAAAAAAAGCAATGGAGTCTTTATATGGATAAACTAAATAAGTATATGGTTTGAAGTCCGCTTTCGCAAGAAATTCCCTGAGATATTTACGCAAAGAATCGTATCCCGGATATTTAGGCTCTAACTTCTCCAAGACGGCAGCAACCGATCCTGTTTGCTTCACATCTGACAATGCCTGCAGGAATATCTCTTTATGGAGAACCGTATCGGTTCTGAGTGTGACACTGTCATATTTCAATCTTCCCTGCTTGATATGTTTTACGAGCGTAAAAAAAGCATCAGTCAATAATACATCCGCTCTTGCCCAAAGGGCTGCATTTTTCTTTCCCAGACTATCAGCTAAGAATACACGATGAATAAATGAAAGCGAATGATCGTGATAGTCTTCAGGAAATAATCCGTAGTATTTTGAACTGTCAATAAAACTGAATAATGAATCTCCATAAGGCTGCCAGTGATCGCCGGTACTCCATATCGTCTGGTAATTATTTTTCTGGTAAATGCTGTCGGCCAGGTTCGAATAGGCGAGATTTACTGAATCATTGAGCCTGCCATTATTTTTTTGGAGGGATTCCACTAATCTCTGAAGTTCTTCGCTTACGCGCTCCTGTATAGTAGCAACATGTACTACCATATCCTTTTCCGGAGAAGGTTTTTTATTTTTACAGGCCAGCGGAAACAAAAAAGTACAACTGATTAAACTAATCAGAGAAAACTTTCTGCAATTACTCATGTAATAGTATCAGATTATTCAATGTAATGAAGTAATTTTCTTCAAATACACCTTAAATGGGATACAATATAATACAACACCTGAATATTTTTAAATGTATCTGCGCTATTTTTTTATTAGTTCCTAACCTCTCTAATGCCCAGACTCAGGCTGTCAGCAAATATGGCGTGGAATATATCAAAACTATTGAGTTATACCGTCAAACTCTTGCTAATGACAGCCTGAAAAAAATGACAGATCTGCAGTCTTCTGTTCCAGGCATCGTGCTGGATCTCCGTTATGCAACTACAAATAATTTCATGGGCAGGAGAATGTATCCGGAAAATACGAGGCATAGTTTTTTACGATTACAGGCAGTAAAATCACTTGTTCTCGTCCAAAAAGAATTAAATACTATGGGTTATGGGTTGAAGATCTTTGATGCATACCGGCCTTATTCGGTAACTGAACAATTTTGGGAACTGGTTCATGACGATCGTTATGTTGCCGATCCATCGAAAGGCAGCGGACATAACCGCGGAATCGCGGTTGACCTGACAATTATCAATCTCAAAACAAAGAAGGAAATAAAAATGCCCACCGGTTTTGATAATTTTTCGGACTCAGCTCATCATGATTTCATGAAACTGCCTGATGATGTTTTGAAAAACAGGAAACTGCTTAAAGAAACCATGGAAAAATATGGATTTATTGCTTTTGAGACTGAATGGTGGCATTATAGCCTGCCCAATCCTGAAAAATATGAAATACTCGATTTGAGTTTTGAGGAACTTGAAAAAATGAAATGATTATTGCCTGGAGAACTTCTCTGTTTTTTCATCTGCAGTTATATCTTCTTTACTCCTGATCTGAATTTGCAAATTACTGATCCATTCCGTGCAGCCTCGTTGATACAAATGCTCATTGATCATATCGATCACTTTCATTACTTCTGCATAATTCCCCTCTATAACGGTTCCGAATGGGCCAACCTCATATTTAATTCCTGACTGACTGATAACATCAATTGCTTCATCTACCCATTCATAAGGATGTTTGTCCTGAACTATAGGAACTATCTGGATGGATGCATTGATCTTGTAGGAATGCATATCGATATTCATTTAAGACGATTAATCTGCGTGAACCGGAAAAGTATTTATGCCTTTTTATTTTAAAACCCGTGGAATGTGCTGTTCCAATAATAATAAATCAGCAAGCACGATGGCAGTTACTGCCTCGAGTATTACGGGCACACGCAAAGCAATACAAAGATCATGTCTTCCCTTTACTGAAAAAGTTTCTACCTGGGCTGTTTCCCAATTGAGCGTTTGTTGTTCTTTCGGAGTTGAGGAAGTGGGTTTAATAGCAATGCGGAAAACCAATTCATTCCCGTTGGTGATACCACCAACTACGCCTCCTGCATGATTGGTCCTTGTCCTGCCTTCCATGTTTTCGATCGGATCATTGTGTACACTGCCGAACATTTTTGCAGCGGCAAAGCCCGTTCCGAATTCCACTCCGCGCACTGCAGGTATCGCAAATACAATATGAGACAATAATGATTCAACACTATCGAAAAAAGGTTCTCCCAATCCAATTGGTAATCCTCCTACCCTGCATTCAATGATCCCACCTACTGAATCTTTTGCATCGATAGCTTTTTGTAATCCCTTCTCCAAATCAGCCTCACCGCCGATTTCAAGGATTGAAGCTTTCACTTCTATTTTTTCTGACCCTGCATTTTGAATAGAGTTCAACAATTTTTTTGCAATCACACCAGCAGCAACCAAAGCAACTGTCAGTCTTCCGCTGAAATGGCCTCCCCCGCGATAATCTTCAAAACCTCCAAATTTTTTATGCCCTACAAAATCGGCATGACCCGGACGCGGAACAGTTCTCTGCTTTTCATAATCTTCACTGCGGGTATTTTTGTTCTCAAACAAAATAGTAAGTGGCGCTCCTGTGGTTTTATCATGAAACAAACCGGTCTTGAAAATGGGAAGATCATCTTCCTTTCTCGGAGTAGTCCCTTTTTGTGTACCGCCTTTTCTCCGCTCAAGATCAGGCAGGAAATCTTCGGGAATCAGCGAAAGGCCTGCAGGACATCCATCAATATTAATTCCTACACTGTCGCCGTGCGATTCTCCAAAAATGTTTATTCTGAATATGCGTCCAAAACTGTTCATATATAATTTCTACTGTTCAAAATTTTCAAAAGCATCTGCAAAACTGGATTCCTGCATTTCCACATCAGCATTTAATTTTTTTAAATCTGAAAAGAAATCAGGATAGGATTTTTTGACGGCATTTGGATGATGAAGGATAGTCGCTCCCCGGGCTCCTAAAGCAATCACTGAATTCATCATTGCAATGCGATGGTCGTTATGCGAATCCGCAATTGCAGCCGGAATGTCTTTTTTCCCACTGATATGCATCAGATCGCCATCCAATTTTATATCGACGCTTCTTTTTAATAGCTCCTGTTCGATTGTCGAAGCTCGGTCGCTTTCTTTGTATTTGAGCCGCTCAACTCCCTTTATCTTCGTAATCCCCTCACAATATGAAGCGAGTGCGGCGAGCGGAGGAAACAGATCCGGGCAATCTGTCGCGTCAAAATAAAATGCTTTCAAGCCGCCTGGTTGTATTTCTATCTGGTCATTCCCAATATTCATTTGCGCATTCGCATCTTTCAAAGCATTTAAAACGGATCTGTCGGCCTGCGTTGAGTCAATATCCAAACCCTTAACGATGATTTTGCCTGCTATCGCACCTGCAACTAAAAGAAACGCAGCCCCGCTCCAATCCCCTTCCACCGTATAATGTACAGGCCCGGTCTTTGAACTCTCTTTCTGTTCCGAGAAATAAAATTCCTCATAATTTTTATTTTCAGGAACCTGCATCCCAAAATCACGCATAACCCTCAGCGTTAGGTCAATATAAGGCCTGCTTTTCAGATTGTTTACTTTAATAGAAACATTATGCGCGCCTGAAGCAGCATAAGCCATTAATAATCCCGTTAAAAATTGAGAGCTGAGCGAACCGTCAATTTGGATATCTCCCGGAATCATCGGTCCTTTTATTTTTATGGGCAATTTTCCTTTATTGGAGATAATTTCCACGCCAAGATCGGGCAATACTTCGTCAAAAAAGTTCATTGGCCTGCCCAATAGACTTCCTTCTCCGTTGATAGTAATATTTTTTTTACTAAGGGCGATGATTGGAGTAAACATACGGATACCCAGCCCGCTTTCACCACAGTTTACTACTCCCTCAATTGGATCGATGCCGCCGCTGATAATTTTCAGAGTTTCATCTCCCAAATCAACTACTTGTGCACCCAGTGCGCGAATCACTCCCAATGCAGCTTTGTCATCATTGGAATGGCCGGGATTTTTAATCAATGATTCCCCCTTGAACAATAAAGCAGCAGCGCAGGCTCTCTGCATCGAGCTTTTGGAAGCGGGGGCCTGAATGATTCCTTTAATAAGAGACGGTTTTATCGTTGCAATCATAAATTTCAAATAGAAAAATAATCATCTTGCGCTTACAATGGAAGATACCAGTTTTTCGAGTTCATTTATTTTGACTGGTTTCACTTCTGAATTCCCAATCTTATTCAACAACACATAATGGATATGATCCCTGGTTCTCTTTTTGTCCATTTTTAAAATCCCAAAAATCTTTTTTGTATCGAATGAAAGACTTGTCGGCAATCCATATTTATCCAATAGCTTTTCAATCCTTGCAGTATCTTTAAAATCCGTTAATTGCTCTGAGATCATGGAAGCAACAACCATTCCAATGGAAATGGCTTTCCCGTGGGATAGCGCATATACATTCTCGATAGCATGACCAATGGTATGTCCAAAATTCAGCAATCGCCTGTCGCCTTTCTCCCATTCGTCTTTTTGAACAATTTCAGATTTGATCATCACATTCCTTTTTATCAGTTTCGACAGGGCAGGTTTATTCTTTTTGTAAAATGCGGGCGAGTTCTTTTCCAATTCTTTAAACATGATGGCATCACGGATCCCCGCATGTTTAATTACCTCCGCAAAGCCATTGACCCACTCATCTTCGGGAAGCGACTGCAAAAAAGAAATATCATATAATAAAAACTCCGGCTGACGAATCACTCCTACCAGGTTTTTATACAGGCCCACATCAATTCCATTTTTCCCGCCGACCGATGCATCTACCATTGCCAAAACTGAGGTCGGCACGAATCCGAATGGTATACCCCGCATAAAGACCGAGGCAACATAGCCGGTAATATCGGTCACAACACCCCCGCCAACTCCGATCAAAAAGGATTTCCTGTCGGCTTCTAATTGAATGAGCTGGTGTATAATTTCGTCAACTGTAGACTGTATCTTGAATTTTTCCCCCGGCCTGATCACAATCGTTTTCCATCCCTTGAATTTTTTCTGCTGGCAGCTAAATAAATTTTCATCCGTAACAATAATTGCATGGTCCTTATCAAGGATTTTTTCCAGGTAAGAAAAATCAGCGTCGAAATAATAGCTGACTTTTTTTGATGAAAATTGGTATGTCTTTTTTTGCATGCCCTGCAGTTAACCGGGTAGCTGTATTTTTTCAAACATTTCTAATTCGCTATCCAGTGTTTTTGTTTTATGGTGTTCCTGCTGTTTGTGAATATAATCCATTACCTGCTTTACTGCACTCGGACTAACAGAATAGGCAGCGTATCCTTCTTCCCATTCAAAATTTTCCTGGAGCAATTTATTTTCATTGAGCCAGTAAAAGGATTCATTCTTTATCGCCTTAATGACCATTGACAAATTCTGAGTCGGATGCAACTGAATCAGGCAATGCACGTGATCTTCCACTCCATCCACTGCCAGAATCCTGATTCCGTTTTCTTCAGCATTTTTTTGCATGTGCGCAAATAACACATGCCTGATCGGTCTGCCCAGCAGGGCTTTCCGGTTATAAACGGTCCAGATGATATGAATAAATAAGTATGCTTTGTAACCAGAGCTCATCTTGTTGTTTCAGATTTTGGGATTAAGTGATTTTGAGATCTAAATTAATTTTCCCAATCATTCCGTTATTGCTGATTTCGGGATTGATTTATATTCAAAATCCTGAAATCTCGAAATCACAAAATCCAAAATCACTCTATGAGTTCATAATCTTATTCTGATGGTTGATACTCTCCATATGCACGGCATCAAAATATTTCGTAATGAATTCTTTGCTTAAACCCAGCTGTTCTCCCTTGCGGAATGCTCTTTCCAGGATAGAATTCCAACGGTTAGTTTGCAGGATGGTTATATCATTTTCCTTTTTATACAAACCGATTTTTTCAGAGACTTTCATGCGCTGTCCCAATATTTGCATCAGTTCATCATCCAGTTGATTGATCTGCTGACGCAGTTTTTCCAAAGCGGCATGATATTCTTCGGAAGCAACATCTTCTTTTCTCCAGCGGATACTGTCCAGCATTTCGGCCAGTCTTTCCGGTGTGATTTGCTGTTTGGCATCGCTCCATGCTTTATCAGGATCGATATGGCTCTCAATGATCAGTCCGTCAAAATCCAGGTCGATCGCTTTCTGGGCTACATCCTGCAAAATATCTCTGCGACCGCAGATATGAGAGGGATCATTAATAAAGAGCAGGCCCGGGTTACGGCGTTTCATTTCAATAGCCAGATGCCACATCGGAGCATTTCTGTATTCTGTATTTCCATAAGAGCTGAATCCGCGATGAATAAGTCCGATTTGTTTTATACCGGCCTTGGTTACACGCTCAACAGCGCCAATCCATAATTCGAGATCGGGATTAATGGGGTTCTTAATTAATACAGGCACGTCCGCTCCTCTCAATGCATCCGCAACCTCCTGCACACTAAATGGATTTACTGTCGTGCGCGCCCCGATCCACAACACGTCCACATCAAAATGCAAAGCATCTTCCACCTGCTTGGCAGTAGCTACTTCTACGGCAACGGGAATACCGGTTAATTTCCTTGCATGTTGTAACCAGGGCAGACCTTTGGTTCCGATTCCCTCAAAACTTCCCGGCCTGGTGCGAGGTTTCCAGATACCTGCCCGCATCATATCCACCTTACCGGTCTTGTGTAACCGAACAGCTGTTTCTACAACCTGTTCTTCTGTTTCGGCACTGCAAGGACCGGAAATGATTAAAGGACGTTTATTCCATTTCTCCTGAACCAATTCTTTGCTGACTACTGCTTGTGTTGTTGACATGTTGGAAAATTTAAATTTATTGTCCTCCGCCCTGAAAGGCGCAGCTATTTATTTTAATTAATTTATTTTATCATTCATTATTTCCACATTTCCGCATTCATCACCCCCTGCTATTCGCTTCATTCATCCGGATCCTTCTTCCTTTATAATTCTTTCCGTCGATTGCTTTGATCATTTGGGATGCCACTTTCCTGTCAATTTCTATCCAACTATTCATCTCTTTCATATCTATTCTGCCCAGCACGTCTTTTCTCAGATCACTCATATCAAGGATGAACTGTAAGAAGCTGGCTTTATAAAATCCATCTTTCGTACCCAGGTTTACAAAAAGTTTCAAATAATCTCCATTGCCATTGTATTCTCTTCCCCTGGTATCTCTTCTCCGGCTTTGGTCTCTTCTGTCTACCGATCCTGTTACTCTTTCTTTATAATCACGCTGGCGTTCACGAACGTTCAGGTCTTCTGCATTTTCATAATACTTCAGAAAACGATCAAATTCCATAGCTGCCACACGTTTCAGCACCTCTTCCTTGCTGGTATCAGCAAATCTTTCGGCCAGCATCGGTACATAAGTTTCATAATCCCCATGACTGATATCGGCCTGCAGCAATTTATCCATGAAATGAAAGAACTGCTTACGGCAAACGTCCTTGCCACCAGGTATCTCCAGTTTATGAAACGGAGCCTGTACCATTCTCTCAATCTGCCTCAACTTACCGATCTCACGGCTATGTACAATCGATAAACAAATTCCGGTATTTCCGGCCCTCCCTGTTCTTCCGCTTCTATGCGTATATACTTCCACGTCATCCGGCAATTCATAATTGATTACATGCGTGATTCCCTGTACATCAATTCCTCTTGCAGCCACATCCGTTGCGATCAGCAGTTGCAACGACTTATCCCTGAATTCACCCATTACCTTATCTCTTTGCTGCTGCGTCAAATCGCCATGAAGTGCATCGATATCATATCCTTCCCTGGTCAGTTTTTCCGCAATATTTTGTGCATCCGCCTTGGTACGCGTGAAAATAATACCGTACAATCCCGGGTTAAAATCAATAATACGTTTCAATGTCTCATACCGGTGATGCGCAGCCGTAACATAATACTGATGATCTATATTCTTATTCCCGGTATTGACCTTACCAATAGTTATTTCAAAGGGTTGCTTCATGTACTTCCTGCTCACCCGGCGGATTTCCGGAGGCATAGTCGCACTGAATAGCCATGTCGCCTCCCGTTTCGGAGTGTTTTGAAGGATGAATTCAATATCATCCTGGAAGCCCATATTCAACATCTCATCCGCTTCATCCAACACCACGTATTTGATCTGGCCCAAATCGATTGCTTTTCTTTCAATCAAATCGATCAGCCGTCCTGGTGTTGCTACAACAATCTGGACTCCTCTCCTCAAATCACGAATCTGCATCCCGATGGAAGCGCCACCATAAACAGCCACCACATACATTCCCGGTATAAACTTTTTAAAGAGCTCTATCTCGTTTACAATTTGCAGACATAATTCCCTGGTCGGACAAACCACCAATGCCTGCGGAAATTTCTGTTGCGAATTAATCAACTGCAATAAAGGCAAACCAAAAGCAGCCGTCTTACCTGTTCCCGTTTGCGCGAGTCCTACCAGGTCCTTTGTTCCACTTAACAAAACAGGAATTGCTTTTTCCTGAATGGGCGTTGGTTCTGTGAACCCCAACTCATCAATACCACGAATCAGCTTCTCATCCAGTCCAAGCCCTCCGAATGTCATCATATAGTTTTAAAATTTGCCGCAAAGGTACGATTTTACTGGCCTCCAGCCGATTTTAGTTTAAAATAATAGGTCATAACCTTACTCTCCAGATGCTATAAAACGGTTCATTACTACGCGAACACTCTTATTTAAAATAATAGGATTGTAAGAATTTTACAATTCATGTCCCGAAGGGACATCTGGTCGGTAGAATCCAAAAATCAATTAGCCGACGTCCCAATGGGACGTTTCGTAATATTTTATCATCATTTTAAGAAAATGCCAGGCACCTATACGCAATTACATATCCAATTCATTTTTGCTACCCAATATCGCTCCGCATTTATTAATCCATTATGGAAAGACCGTTTACATCAATTCATCACCGGCATCTTTCAAAACAATCAGCACAAAATGATCCAGATAAACAGCATGCCTGATCATATTCATATTCTTATTGGCCTCCGCCCCTATCAATCGGTTTCATCTATTATTCAAAACGTTAAATCAGAAAGCACCAAATGGATCAATAACCAGGACCTGACTCCATCAAAATTCGCCTGGCAGGAAGGATATGGCGCTTTTTCATATTCCAAAAGCCAATTGTATCAAGTCATCCGGTACATTCAACAGCAGGAAGAACATCATTTTAAAAAAACATTTTTAAAAGAGTATAAAGATTTTCTTGCCTCATTTGAAATTGAATACGATGAACGATATATTTTCAAAGAACCTGAATAAACTGTCTGACCAATCGTTCCTGACGGAACGATGAACATTCTTTTATTTTTTTTCTACCGACGAGTTGTCCCTTCGGGACAAGCTATTTTATGATTTTTCTGATCTTATTTGCATTCTGCATCAATTCTACCAGGTATTCATAATTTTCTTTTTCCAGGCAGCTTTTGAATTTTCGCAACTGACTGATATGCTCATTCAAAACATCCAAAACATTTTCCCTGTTTTGCATAAAAATGGGAGCCCACATTGACGGACTGCTCTTTGCCAGACGCACTGTACTTTCGAAACCACCTCCTGCCAGTTCAAAAATCGCATCTTCTTCTTTTTCTTTTTCCAATACCGTATTGGCAAGAGCGAAAGAAGTTATGTGTGAGATATGACTCACGTATGCCGCATGAACATCATGATGGAAAGGATCCATATACACCAGGTGCATACCGAGTCGCTTGTAAATATCTTCCATCGTTTCAACCGCATCCGGATCGCTTTTTTCTTTTTCACAAATTACGCAGGAACGGCCTGCAAATGCTTCCCTCACTGCAGCTTCGGGTCCGCTGTATTCAGTTCCCCACATCGGATGAGTTGCAACAAATCTTTTTCTCATCGGATGATCTGCCAAAGCCTCGCATAATACATTTTTAGTGGACCCGGCATCGGCTACGATCTGGCGCCCATTGGCCAGGTCCATTATTTGTCGCATGACCGGAACCGTTACATCAACAGGAATAGCCACATATATCAGGTCGCTTTTATTAACGGCTTCTTCCAGTGGCATTGCTTCATCTATCAAACCCAGTTCCATTGCCTTTTTAATACTGGCTTCAGTCCGGCTTACACCGATCACATTTCTAACAAGTCCCCTTTCCTTTAAAGCGAGGCTGAAAGAACCGCTGATAAGACCAACCCCGACTATTGTAATTGAGTCAAACATCTTTCAGATTTTATTTAACTGAACTTTTTCTTATTCTTTCAATACTCTCCCGTATTTTTTCTTCTTTGCAACATAAACTCACGCGTATGTATTGATCACCTTCATTTCCAAAAATTCCACCCGGGGTGATGAAAACATTTGCATTGTACAAGACCCTATCGCTTAATTCAAAGCCATTTTTGTATTTACCCGGAGTTTTCGCCCATACAAACATTCCTGCCTGGCATTTGTCGAACACACAATTCAGTTCCTGCAGCAATTCAAAAACAATCTCCCTTCTTTTTTTATAGACAGCATTTACACTGTCATACCACTGTCCCGGTAATGCCAATGCTTTGGCTGCCGCCAATTGCACCGGTAAAAACATGCCACTGTCCATATTGCTCTTAAACCGAAGTACTTCATCCACTCTTTCTTTTGCACCAACGAGCATGCCTACCCGCCATCCTGCCATATTCTGGGATTTACTGAGTGAATTCAATTCAATCACAACCTCTTTCGCACCCTTCACACTCAATAAGCTCATGGGCGATTGATTCAGAATAAAACTATAGGGATTATCATGCACAATAAGCACATTGTTCTTTTTTGCGAATGCGACCAATTGTTCAAAAAAATCTTTTGTCGGCAACTGTCCGGTTGGCATATGGGGATAGTTGACGAACATTAAGACCTCCCCCCCGCCCCCTCCGGAGGGGGAATTAGAATCTGAAATTATTTTCTCCAATTCATTAAAATCGGGGAACCAGTTGTTCCCTTCTTTCAGATTATATTCAATAATATTTCCGCCAGCCAGTTTTGCAGCGCTTCGATACGTAGGATATCCGGGATTCGGCACTAAAACCTGAACGCCATCTTCCAGATAAGTCATACACACATGCATAATCCCTTCTTTTGATCCGATCAAAGGCAGTATTTCTGTATCGGAATTCAACTCTACTCCATACCATCGTTTATACCATTCCGCGATTGCGTTCCGCAAAATAGGCGATCCTTTATAACTCTGGTAGGCATGCACGTTAGGTTTTGCACTTTCTTCCTGGAGCACCCTGATCACATCCGGATGTGGTGGCAAATCAGGACTGCCAATACCCAGGTTAATAATATTCTTTCCCTGCTTGTTCAAATCATCGATTTCTCTCAGCTTTTGAGAGAAATAATATTCACCGATGCCTTCGAGTCTTTTTGATGTTCGCATATTTTGTATATAATTCAAAATTGATCAATCTATGGTCCATAGACCATGGGTCATCGACTATACTGTTTTTCCTTTTTTATAAACCCCATAAATTCTCAATCCTGCAGTAATCGGGCGGATCTTTTCGATTACTGTGCTGAATTGTTCTATTGTATCGAATTCCATATCTGCATGAAAAGAATATTGCCAGTTGCTGCCCGGAATCGGGAATGATTGCAGCTTACTGAGATTAATTCCTCCATCGGCAATAGCAGTTAATACCCTTGCCAGGCTTCCTCTTGAATGGTCTGTATGAAAATTCACAGAAGCCTTATCTGCGTTATCGACTTTTGCTGCAGACTCCTCCCTCTGTATAATGAGAAAACGCGTATAATTATTTTTCATCGTGTGAATATTGTGAGCTATCACATGCAGATCGAATAATTCAGCTGCCAGTTTACTTGCAATAGCTGCGATATGTTTGCTATGGTGCTGATGAATATGTTTTGCGCTTAGAGCCGTATCCTCTGTTTCAATTAATTTCCAATTGTATTGATGAAGATAATCCAGGCATTGCTGGATGGCCATTGGATGTGAATGCACTTCGCGTATATCATCGAGTGTTACTCCCGGATTGACCATCAGGTTTTGCCTGATCTGTAAATAGATTTCGCCAACAATCCTGAGATTACTTTTCTGAAGAAGATTATAGTTTGGCAATATGCTCCCTGCAATGGAATTCTCGATCGCCATCACGCCCCCGTCGCTTTCTTTTTTGTCGGATGCAATTTTTATCACATCATAAAAAGTTGCGCAGGGAATGATATTGACATTTTTACCAAAAAATTGCCCGGCAGCCACCTGGTGAAAACTGCCTTCATAACCCTGAATAGCGACTCCTTTACCTGTTAGAGTTTGATTTTGGCCATCGTTGTTTTTTTCTGATTCCATATTTACTTTCAATTGAATATTCTCTCAATCGTGAATTGTCAATAATCAACAAACAACTTTCAACAAAACGAAAAAAAAATCCCGGTCTTAGACCGGGATACTTATGTTAGATTATTTTATTCTCATTTACTTCTTAACAAAAGCAATCCCGGTCTACTTGTAAAGTAGAAATAAAAATAAAAGTAAAAATAACGGTATGCTTTTGTCTTAATCATAATGGATATCAAAAATAAAGACTTATTTGGAACTAGAAAATTTATTTTTAAAGATGGTCATCCGTCGATAGTCCATGGTCTTCACTGCAGCCTGTTCATCACCTGCTGGTCTATCTTTTTAAACAGATGAAAGGGTTTATAAGTACGCCAGTTGTCTAATTCAATCAATTCTATATAACGGTCTAATTTTGCTTTCCTGAAATCATATTGTGTTTGTTCGGGCATGTCAAGGCAAACAATCCACCCTCCTTCGCTGCTTACTTCTTCGTACCATTCCTCATAATAATCCTTATCGCCGCTATGAAAATTCAAAACGTTTTCTGCAATCAAAATAAATTTATTGATCCCATAGCTGAAAAATTTATCAGCCACTTCCCGTTTCAGGTTCATAATATCATTTTCGATGGCATCATTCCATTCGCCAATCAGTTCAATGACCACATAGCGTTCGTCATAATCGGCCAGCAATACTTTCAGGTAAAGAGTCCTTGAACCGAATTCATCCCACTGCGGGTGAATATAATAGTTGTAGATTGTTTGGGAGAATTCAAATTCCGAATATACCCTTCCATAGAAAGGTGACCGCTCATCATCTTCACTCACATACAAGTGGCGCCAGTTATAAAAAGGTTCGATATCATGCATGGTTCATCCCGGTTATATCTGTTTATTCAGATGAGAAAATTCTTGATTCTCCTATCTGATTATTCCAAATACAAGATACGTATCCGGAAAAGGGGTATCCAAAAATTTATTTTAAAAAACTGGCATCAATCGCTTTTTTAACACTGCCATATTTTAATAGCAATTCCTTTGCTTTTTGATAATCCTTAATACCTGTTTCGCTCATCACCATCCTTGTACCACGGTCAACCAGCTTGCTGTTCGTAAGTTGCATATTGACCATTTTATTATCTTCTACTCTTCCGATCTTGATCATAACGGTTGTAGAGATCATATTCAGAACCAGTTTCTGTGCAGTACCACTTTTCATTCTTGTACTTCCGGTTACAAACTCGGGGCCCACAATTACTTCTATTGGGTAATCTGCAATTGCTGCCAAAGGTGTTCCCGGATTACAGGTGAGGCATCCTGTTATAATTTCATTCTCCCTGCATTTTTTGAGCGCTCCAATCACGTAAGGTGTTGTTCCGCTGGCTGCAATTCCGATCACCACATCATTGTGATCAACATCATGCTCTTTCAAATCGGCCCAACCCTGTTCCAAATTATCTTCAGCGTTCTCTATTGGACGTTGAATAGCTTCTTCCCCTCCGGCGATTAACCCGATAATTAATCCATAAGGCATCCCATAAGTCGGAGGAATTTCGCTTGCATCCAGTATTCCCAGTCTACCGCTGGTACCAGCGCCAAGGTAAAAAAGCCGGCCGCCATCGAGCATTTTTTCGGTAATAACATCAGTCAATTTTTCAATTTGCGGAATTGCTTTAGCAACAGCATCCGGAACATTTTTATCTTCCTGGTTGATCAATGTAAGGATTTCATGAATGCTCATTTTTTCAAGATGCCGGTAATTACCTTCCTCTTCAGTGATCTTTTCGAATGCCATGACTATTTTATTTTATGATATGCAATTAATCCATCCATGGGTTTTTGAAGGATATGTCCCAGTTCCAGTTCATAAGAAGCACATAAATCCTTCACAACATCTTTAAATACAAACGCAATGCTTCCAATGAAATGAACGGGCAATCTCCAACTTTCGCTGAATTTATTGATATGATAGAAGAAAAAATCATTCAACCCGTCTTCAATAATATTTTCAATCATATAATGGCCGCGGTTCTGTGCAAGAAACATGGTGAACGACGCGAGATAACGATTGGGCATCGGTTGCTTATAAACATGATCAAGAATCTCTGTTCGTGTAGTTACGTAGCTGGCGTCGAACCGGTATCTCAGCTCTTCATCAAATGTGTCATATAAATAATATTGGAGAACCTTTCTTCCAAGATAGGCCCCGCTTCCTTCGTCGCCAAGAACATATCCCAGACCCGGCCGACTCTTCACAATTTTTTTTCCATCAAAATAACATGCAAAACTTCCTGTCCCGAGATTACATACTATCCCCCTGGTTTTGCCACACAATGCACGTGCTGCACCCATCAGGTCATGATCAACATGAACATTTGCGTGTGGAAAAATTTTTCTGATTGCCTGATGAATCATTTTTCGGTTTTCCGCGCTCGCGCAACCGGTACCATAATAATGGATCTCATCCGGCAATATTTTTTTTATACCCGGAAGCAATTCTTTTTCCAATAAATGTTCTATCTGCTGCCTGTTCAGAAAATATGGACTTATCCCCTGTGTTTCTACGATTGTCTTCCTCTTGCCATGCAATAAACACCATTCACATTTGGTAGAACCGGAATCAGCAATTAAAATGTTCATTACTTAATTTTTTCTTGTCTGATGATCAACCGAAAACTATAAAGTATTTTTTTCATATCCAATTTACAAATATAAGAACCTGCCTGTCTACCTTGGTGATTTAAGGATTGTCGTGATAAACCAGGTCATCCCTTTTCATGGAAATAAAAAAGATGGCATGTTTCCAGGCCATCTCATTATTTAGATAACATTAATCTTATATCAGGCGAGATCAAAACGGTCCAAATTCATTACTTTGTTCCATACAGCTACAAAATCATTTATAAATTTTTCTTTTGAATCTTCACATGCATATACTTCAGCAATCGCACGCAATTCTGAATTGGAACCAAAAATAAGATCAGCTCGTGTAGCTGTCCACTTCATTTTGCCTGTTGTACGGTCGGTCCCAATAAATCCCTGCTGTACCGGATCGGCAGCCTTCCAAACCGTACTTATATCGAGCAGGTTTATGAAGAAATCATTCGTGAGCGCTTCCGGAGTTTGAGTGAATACACCGTGCGGCGAATGATCGAAATTAGTATTCAGCACACGCATGCCACCAACCAGCACCGTCAACTCAGGTGCAGTTAAAGTAAGCAGTTGCGCTTTATCCACCAGCATTTCTTCAGAGGATGCAGTAGAACGGCGGCTTAAATAATTACGGAATCCATCAGCAACTGGTTCCAATACTGCAAATGATTCCACATCTGTTTGTTCCTGCGATGCATCTGCTCGTCCCGGAGTAAATGGAACAGTAATGTCATAACCGGCATTCTTTGCTGCCTTCTCTATACCTGCAGATCCCGCCAGTATAATCAAATCAGCCAGTGAAAGTTTTTTTCCTCCTGATTGAGCATTATCGAATTCTTTTTGAATGCCTTCCAATACATTTAGCACTTTCGATAATTGAGCGGGATTATTGACTTCCCAATCCTTTTGTGGGGCTAAACGAATGCGTGCTCCATTGGCGCCCCCTCTTTTATCGGAACCGCGAAATGTGGATGCAGCAGCCCATGCAGTGGATACCATTTCTGAAACCGTTAATCCCGAAGCAAGAATCTTATTCTTCAAAGCAACGATATCATTTTCATCAATCAGTTTATGCGCAATTTTTGGAAGCGGATCCTGCCAGATCAATTCCTCTGCAGGAACTTCGGGGCCAAGATAACGGACAATCGGACCCATATCCCGATGAGTCAATTTGAACCATGCGCGTGCAAAAGCATCGGCAAATTCATCCGGATGCGCATAAAAATGTCTTGATATTTTTTCGTAATCAGGATCAAATCGAAGTGCGAGATCCGTAGTCAGCATAAATGGTGCATGACGCTTTGAAGCGTTATGTGCATCGGGCACTAAACCAGCGCCTGCATTATTTTTTGGTTTCCATTGATGTGCGCCCGCAGGACTCTTACTCAATTCCCAATCGTAACCAAAAAGATTTTCGAAAAAATTATTGCTCCACTTCGTTGGTGTGGTGGTCCATGCTCCTTCCAAACCACTGGTAATGGTATTATCTCCGGTGCCGGTTCCGAATGTGTTCTTCCAGCCGAGTCCCTGCTCTTCTATGCTCGCAGCTGCCGGTTCTTTTCCCACGTATTTATCGGCATCAGCAGCACCATGAGTTTTACCAAATGTATGTCCGCCTGCAATTAATGCAACCGTTTCATAATCGTTCATCGCCATACGACCAAAAGTTTCCCGGATATCACGGGCAGCTGCAAAGGGATCAGGATTTCCGTTGGGGCCTTGCGGATTTACATAAATCAAACCCATCTGAACAGCAGCAAGAGGATTTTCCAACTGACGGTCGCCACTGTAACGATTATCTCCTAACCATGTTTTTTCAGAACCCCAATAAACATCTTCATCCGGTTCCCAAACATCTTCACGTCCGCCGCCAAAACCGAAGGTTTTTAAGCCCATTGATTCCAAAGCACAATTGCCGGCAAGAATCATTAGGTCTGCCCATGAAATTTTCGCGCCATATTTCTTTTTGATCGGCCACAAGAGTAAACGGGCTTTGTCAAGGTTCGCATTGTCGGGCCAGCTATTTAACGGAGAAAATCTTTGTGTGCCGTGGCCAGCTCCACCACGGCCGTCATGAATGCGATAGGTACCGGCGCTATGCCAGGCCATGCGAATAAAAAAAGGACCATAATGTCCATAATCAGCCGGCCACCAATCCTGAGAGGTAGTCATCAACTTGAAGATATCTTTTTTCACAGCATCAAAGTCAAGACTATTGAACTCTTTTGCATAGTCGAATTTCTCACCCATCGGATTTGAGAGCGATGAATGCTGACGAAGGATGTTTAATTTTAATTGATTGGGCCACCAGTCGCGGTTTCTTGTACCACCGCCTGCTCCCAGCTTATGAGCACCATTGGTAAAAGGACATTTGGCTTCAGTATTACCATTCGTAGAGATATTTTGCATTTGGATAGTTTCCATATTTTAAAATTTATTGGATGATAGCCATAATAGATTCAAGCGAGGAAATTTATTTCTGATTCCAAAACTAAGGGAGTAGCTTTAATAAATCTAATTGATTATTTTTATGATCATATAATTTTTGTCTATGACTTTAGTCCAGCTGGAATACATTGTTGCACTAGACACTTATCGTCACTTTGGATTGGCAGCAGAAAAATCTTTTGTTACCCAGCCCACACTCAGCATGCAACTCCAGAAGCTGGAGGAAGAATTGGGTGTAAAAATTTTTGACCGGACTAAACAGCCTGTTATCCCCACGGAAATCGGGGCAAAGATCATATCTCAGGCACAAAAAGTCCTGCTTGAAACCCAAATGATCAAAGAGATCATCGATGATCAAAAAAATACGCTTGCAGGCGATTTGCGGATTGGCATTATCCCTACACTGGCTCCTTACCTGTTACCCTCTCTTTATAAATATATGAGCGCAAAGTATCCTAAACTGAATCTGATCATTAAAGAATTTATTACGGAGGAAGTGATCAATCATCTCAAGCACAATCGACTGGATTGCGGTATTGTCGTTACCCCTCTGAATGATCCATCCATAAAGGAAGATGCGCTTTTTTATGAAGAACTTTTTGTGTATGTCTCAAAAAAAAATGCCCTGTCTGATAAAAAATATGTGCTGGCCAAAGAGATCGATCCAAACCAACTCTGGTTGCTCGAAGAAGGACATTGTTTTCGATCGCAGATATTAAATTTATGTGAATTAAGAAGAAGCACCGACCTGCACTTCAGGTATGAAACCAGTAATATTGAAATTTTGAAACGTATGGTGGATAAAAGTGGTGGAATTACCGTTTTACCTGAATTGGCAGTAATGGAGTTTAATAAATCGGATCGCAAACTTGTAAAAAGTCTGAAGCACCCAAGCCCGGCAAGAGAAGTTAGTTTAGTAACACATCGGGATCATATTAAAACCAAACTAATAAAAATCCTGAAAGAAGAAATCTTAAATATAGTCCCAAAACCAATGCAGAAATTACAGAATAAGAAAGTGGTTGAAATTAATTATTAAAATATTGTTCCAACTAAAAACCTGCATCCTGTTTTGCTGTCAGAACTCCGACCCTTCAAAGTCGACCAGACCTTCCCCCGGTTCAGTTCATTTGCGTAATTTGCATGCACGTATTATTATGAAAAATTACAACAAATGAAAAAACTCAAAGTATGGATACCATTGCTTTTCGCTTTGGTAATGATCGTTGGTATGCTGATTGGTTACCGCCTTTATGAAAACACAAATACAAATGGCTTTTTTAAAACCCGTAAAATAGATCGTGTCCAGGAAGTGGTGGATCTTGTGAATATGAAATATGTTGATCAGGTCAATACTGATTCATTGAGCGAGGAGGCGATCAATGGGGTTTTGTCTCATCTCGACCCCCATTCTTATTTCATACCTGCTGATGACCGCGAAGAAATGAATGAAGACCTCCAGGGAAATTTTGAAGGCATTGGCGTGGAATTCCAGATCATTAATGATACTGTGAATATCACTTATGTCATGTCGAATGGACCCAGTGATAAAGCAGGCCTGCAGGTTGGTGATAAATTTATTAAGGTGAATGATTCACTGGTAGCAGGAAATGGAATTACGACGGACCGGATCAAGAAATTTTTGCGCGGACCGGGTGCAAGTAAAGTAACGATTACTTTATTACGCGAAGCCAAACTCCTGCCAGTTGAAGTAACACGCGGTACAATTCCATTATTATCCGTAGATGCAGCCTATATGCTCGATAAAGAAACCGGATATATCCGTCTCAACAAATTTTCAAGAACCACTTATGGAGAATTCATGGAGGCGATGGAAAAACTGCAACAAAAAGGATTACAGAAACTGGTATTGGATATCCGGGGAAACGGCGGCGGTATTGTAGATGAAGCAGTGGATATTGCCGATGAATTCCTGGACAATGATAAATTGATTGTATATACTGAAGGAAGAAAAAGTCCACGCAGAGAATACAGGGCTCAAAAACCAGGCTTATTTGAAAATGGGAAACTGGTTCTTCTCGTGGATGAAGGAACTGCTTCAGCCAGTGAAATTTTAACAGGTGCATTGCAGGACTGGGACAGAGCAACGATCATTGGCAGACGAACTTTCGGAAAAGGTCTCGTACAGGAGCCTTTCCAATTGAGTGATGGCAGCGAACTCAGGCTAACAGTTGCGAGATATTATACGCCGATCGGTCGCAGTATTCAAAAACCGTATAACAAAGGACATGATATTTATAATGAAGAAGTATTCGAAAGATTTCATGATGGAGAAGTGATACATGGCGATACATCAAGCACACATGCAGGGCCTGTATTCAAAACAAAGGGAGGAAGGATTGTTTATGGAGGCGGGGGAATCACACCAGACATTTTTGTGGGTCTGGACACCAATGATCTGGCCAAAACAGTCACCGGATTATATATCAATGGCACTTTGAGCAAGTTTACTTACGATTATTATGTTCAACATATGGCAGGCTTTAAACAGTTTAAAGATCCTGCTTCGTTTGCAGCAGGTTTCCATGAAGATGAGAAGATATGGAATAATCTCGTCAGTTATGCTGCAAAAGATTCCATCAATATCCATCATATATCTCCTGCCGATAAGACAATTCTGCAAGATCGGATGAAGGCATTATTTGCCAGATTGATTTGGCGCACAGAAGGGTATTATGAAATCAGCAATGCTTCCGATCCTGTTGTTAAAAAGGCAATGGAACTGATGGATAATAAAATTGCAATGCCGAAATTACAATAGACCATGGAAAATTGTCCATGGTCTGTTGAAAGAGCATCCGCCGAAGACGAATGCTTTTGATAATCATTTCAATTGCTTATTGCCCATTATTTCTATCTAATAGCTCCTTTTTTTCTACACGATAAGAACCAATCAGACCCAAACCACCACCGATAGCGATCAAGGCAAAATAAATAGCGGGATTATCGAAATCTTTCATCACATAACGGTCAAGCATATAGGCAAAGAATAAACCGAGACCGGCTCCTACCAGCAAGAGACCCCATTTCAGGTTTTTATAAGGGACCGGACGATCAATTTTAGGGTTCATTCCCTTTTCAATCATGGCGAGGTTCTCTCTTTTGACTAAATAAACAATTCCGAATATCATAGCCATCCCACCCAGGGGAACTAAAACGGCTACTAACATCTCTGTGGCGTTCATAAACTATCTTTTTTTAGTTAAAATGATTTATTTGTTTCTGTATCAGACTACTGAACCGGGTTTAGGGTTACATTTTTTATTTACTCCCGACCACTTCAGCGCTTTTACAGAACCTAAGACTGCAGGTGGAAACATCTGGTTACAGTCTTTCCAAAAAATTCTTCAAATAAAGCTGAAGCATCACTCCTATTATTATAGATGTATCTTAGCAATCAGCTTAGATATTCAATAACCAATAAGTCCCACCCCTTTAAAATAAACCTGGTTTTACTGTAACCTACTTCTTAAAACATTGTCTTATATCAGGTCATGCACGCCGGACTGACAGATACAGAAATCATTAGCAGGGTTCTGAAAGGAGAACAACAGCTCTTTGCAGGATTGGTAGAACATTACCAGAATTATGTTTTTACCCTGGTTTTACGTTTTATAGATAATCGGGAAGATGCGGAAGAATTATCACAGGATATTTTCGTGAAAGCCTACCGTTCGCTGGCTGATTTCAGGGGGGAATCCAAATTCAGCACCTGGCTATATACGATTGTGCGTACCAGTTGTATTACATTTTTAAGAAAAAAGAAACTGGAAACAACATCGATCGACAATGAAAAGACCTTTATCCAGCTGGAAAACCGGGAGTCGGGATTTAAAGCGAATATGATAGAGCAAAAGTCAAGACAGGCAATGGTAAATGAAGCGATCAAACTATTGAGCCCGGATGATGCGCAGATCATCACTTTATTTTATAAGGCCGAACAGTCTTTAGAGGAAATAGGAAATATCATTGGAGCGGATCCGAATACTGTCAAAGTAAAACTGCACCGTGCAAGACAAAGACTAAAAGAAAAAATGGAAAAATATTTTACACATGAAGTACGGGAAATACAGAGTGACTAAAAAATTAACAGATGATGTTGAGAATTGGTCGGAACTTTATGTGCCTCATCAATCAATCGAAAATAGTATGGATACACAACAAAATATGGATGGTCGTTTATGGGATTATATTGATGGATTGAGTAATCCGGAAGAAAAATCTGCCATTGAAAAATTGATAGAAACGAATCTGGAATGGCAACGAACTTACCATGAATTACTTCATGCCCATCAGTTGATGAACAGTACAGAGCTGGATGAGCCCTCTCTTCGCTTCACTAAAAATGTGATGGAAGAAATAGCAAAATATCATGTGGCTCCTGCTACAAGATCTTATATCAATAAAAAAATCATTTGGGGTATCGGGGGTTTTTTCCTGACCATGATTCTGGGATTTCTCATCTATAGTTTTTCACAGATCAATTGGACAATCAGCAGCGGTTCAAGTGATCCTTTGTCTGGAATCAACCTCGATAAATTAAACTGGGGGAAATTCTTTAATAATACCTACACCAATATTTTTATGATGATCAATGTTGTGCTGGGATTGATATTACTGGATATGTACCTGCATAGGAAAAAAGAACGGGCAAGACATAAAGAAGCTTGATGATTTCTAATCATCTGGTCCGGAAAACCTCTCCATCTTAAATGACCGGAGGGGTTTTATTTTATGTGACTAAAAGCTTTTTCTAAAATCCTGTTTATTTCATTCGCCCTGTTCATGACGATTAAATGTCCGCCTTTCTCAATGACATGGGTTGGCTTTGTGTAACGAACAGGTAATACTTTATCCGAGGTTCCGTGAATATGAATATAGGGCAGCGGCAATTCTTTATTTTTCCATTTGGGAATCGCGCTCATCGCCCATTTGGTAAATTTCATATCAGTGTCCCTGATCATTTGAATCAAGGTTGATTTATCGTCATTCGTTTCAGTAGCGAATAATCTTCTGACAATAAAAGCTGATTTCATCAGACGAACAGGGATAAGACGGCCCAGATTTATAGAAGCAATCCACTTGTAGTAAGGGGGCAAATCAGATGATAAAGGAACACTGGAAATTAATATCGTGAGCCTTGGTTTATATCGTTTTGATATTTCAGAGGCAATCATTCCTCCCATTGACAATCCTACCAATGAAAATGGAACATTGGTATTAATCTTTTCAGAAAGTCTGACTGCATATCCTTCAATCGATTCATTTATTTCAGGAGCCATCCATTCGAGATATATCACTTCAAACCGATCGGGCAGTGAAATATGTTTAAATACTCTTTTATCAGCCCCCAATCCGCTTATAAAGTACACTTTCATAATCTTAAATTGATGCTGCGAATAAGGTCAGTAATCTTATCTGTCTCTCTCAATACAAAAATGTAAATTTGTCGCCAATAATGTTGTTATGGATATTAAAAATAATATTCTCGAAACCATTGGAAATACACCGCTCATCCGTCTGAATAAAATTACAAGAGATTTGCCTTGTACAGTGTTGGCCAAAGTGGAATATTTTAATCCGGGCAATTCTGTTAAAGACAGAATGGCGTTAAAGATGATTGAAGTTGCAGAAAAAGAAGGAAAATTAAAACCAGGCGGAACAATTATCGAATGCACGAGTGGTAATACAGGCATGGGACTCGCTCTGGCCGCATGTGTCAAAGGATATAAATGCATCTTTACCACTACCGATAAACAGTCGAAGGAAAAAATGGATATTCTCAAGGCAGTCGGTGCAGAAGTGATCGTATGCCCTACCAATGTTGAGCCCGAAGATCCACGCAGCTATTATTCTGTTGCAGCGAGGCTGGCAAAAGAAATCCCAAATTCATTTCATTGCAACCAGTATGATAATCTTGCGAACCGCTTAGCACATTATGAAACCACCGGCCCGGAAATATGGAAACAGACTGATGGAAAAATAACACATCTGGTTTGCACTGCAGGTACAGGCGGTACTATAACCGGCACAGCAATGTTCCTGAAAGAAAAAAATCCAAATATTCAAATCTGGGCGATCGATGTATATGGTTCATTGCTCACGAAATATTTTCGTACAGGCGAAGAGGATATGAAGGAAGTGCATCCATATGTATCGGAAGGTTTTGGCGAGGATTTCGTTCCGCAGAATTATGATATGCATGTGATCGATTATTTTGAGCAGGTGACAGATAAGGATGGAGCAGTGATGGCAAGGAGACTTGCGAAAGAAGAAGGCTTATTTTGTGGGTACAGCGCCGGAAGTTGTCTACAGGGTTTGATGCAATTGAAAAATAAATTAAAAAAAGATGACCTGGTGGTTTGTATCCTTCATGATCATGGCAGCAGGTATGTGGCAAAAATTTATAATGATCAATGGATGATGGAAAGAGGTTTTCTTGATGTAAAAACTTTCAGGGATATTGTCAGCGGACGTGGTACAAAAAAGCTGGTCACTGCTGATCCGGATCTGACAGTTGGAGATGCTGTAGAATTGATGAAACAATACAATATTGAAAATATTCCCGTACTGAAAGAAGGAAATGTAATCGGCGCTGTCAGTGAGAGTGGATTGTTCAGTAAAATGATTGGAAACGGATTGGATATAAAACAGAAAAAAATCAGTGAGGTACTTGAACCGGCTTATCCGATTGTTGCATTTGATACTCCTGTTGAAAGAATCAGTTCACTCATCAATAAAGAAAACGGTGCAGTGCTTTCGAAGGATGATAGCGGCAATTATCATATTGTCACCAAATATGACGTAATTCAATCACTGCGAAATTAAAAATATGCTGAAGCAAAAACCTTATTCTACAAAAAAAGCCCTTTATAATCAACTGATTTTCTTAACTCTGCAGCCTTCTTTTTTTGGGATTAGGAATAATACGAATTTTCTAAAGGGAACTTTACGAATGCTTCAGTAAATCACGCATAATAAAACTAAGGCAAAACATCTATTGTGTGTAACAATACAGAAACCTATTTTTGATATAGAAGTTGATTGATTCAATCAATCACCCAATATCCAAACCGAAACCGAATCCTAATCCAATATCAAAGAAATTCCAGGTGTAAATCCGATATCAGTCAACTTCAATTTTTTTGATTTTTATAAGTCCCGTTGTCCACTATCCTTGTAAGACCACCTTATCCTTGAAAAACCAAAATCAATATCCTGAAGAAAGCCGTATTCATTAAAATCCATCGTCGATCCTAAAAACCAGTTGAGCAGCATCCAATATCATGGAAATACCCAACTGCTTTAACTCCGGTGCCCTCCTGCTAAATAAATGCTCTGATTAAGTCTTATTTAGCGGGAGGATGACGATGATGACTCCCGATCTTGTTTATTCCAAATCACATTTTTCCAAAAACAAATCTGACAATCATTCATTGGCTGAGTCTGATGGAATTTTTTTCCTCCACTGAACATGACTCCAAAAAAGTTAACTTACCACCAGATTTAGTTGTCCATGAGCTTTCATCTTTTCAAAAATGCCGCCGAAACAAATGAGCCGGATAAACCATCGCGGAAGAAACCCATTTTTCCTGTCAATGATTTGCTGAGAAATTATTTAAAGCATCATGGAAGGGAGGTAAAACAACCGGTATCTTATAATGATTTGTTACTTGTTTCCTATTCTGTTCCCCTTAAAGATAAAAACGGAAAAGATACATTGTGGGAGACAGTTTCATATGATATGAAACATTGGGATTTTATCAGGGATGGCCTCGTAAAAATGTATGCGATCCTTAAAACAGAGGGAGACCTGACATTCACCAAGCATCTCGATGTTGCAAGGATTGATTATTGCAGTTTTGCCAATTCAAATCCTTTTCGAATACGCATTGTGAATAAATTTAACGATAATTACGATCACTATTATATCAAACTGGCAGACGCTTCAAGAATTTACGGATTGGAACTGGAGCATCTTCTATCCCCCAACCGCATTACTTACCTGACGCATAATAATACATTGGTTGAAGAACATATTCCCGGAATTCCGGGAGATGTTTTTATAAAAAATTATCTGGATGATCCTATGACGAATAAAATCAGATTCGCCAAAGAGTTTGTAAAATTCAATGAACGATGCTTTGTACGATTGCTGGGCGATATGCGAGCATATAATTTCGTTGTCGACATCACGCCAGATATCGAAGATTTCCAGTATCGTATTCGCGCAATTGATTTCGACCAGCAATCCTATGAAGGAAGAAAGAATCTTTATCTTCCCCAGTTTTTTAAAGAAAATCTTCCGTTTGTAGAACTGTGCACCAAATATCTTAACAAAGATTCCATTGAACAATATCAGACCGAAGAAAGGACATTGATGGCTTTTCGTGTTGCTTCTTCACGTTTTCGGTTAATGGAATTGCTCAATATCATGGCAAAGGATAAAATCTCCAATGCTGAAAAACTAAATGAACTCAAGACCGGACTGGCTAATCATTTCCAGGCGCCCATTTTTAATAAATCCAAATCAATGGGCCAGCTTGTAAAGAGACAATTAAAGCAAACACTGCAAAGGAATTTAATGCTGATTCAAAAAAACCTTGGAAAGTTTGAAGATTAATTTTATGCAATTTTTTCGCACAGAACTAACAGAGAAAAGGAAGATTCTCTTTTTCTCTGTTAGCTCTGTCCGACATATCCCCTCATTGTAAAAAATCGTATCTTCGCGGCTCTTTTCAATAACTACAAACTAAAACTATCTCAAACATGGGCAAGTACAAACCCGGAGTTTTATTTGGTGAAGAACTCGAAGCTTTATACAAGGATGCAAAACAAAACGAATTTGCTTTACCTGCCGTCAATGTAACCGGAACCGACACTATCAATGCAACCCTGGAAACAGCAGCGAGGGTAAATTCCCCCGTCATCATTCAATTCTCAAACGGCGGTGCGCAATTTATTGCCGGTAAAGGCATGCCAAACGATAAAATGCAGGCTAATATTACCGGAGGAATTTCCGGAGCCATGCATGTACACCAGGTTGCAAAAAATTATGGTGTTCCTGTGGTGTTGCATACGGACCATGCTGCCAAAAAATGGTTGCCCTGGGTGAGTGGATTGATTGATGCAGGCGAAGTTTTTTTCAAAGAAAAAAAACAACCACTTTTCAGTTCACATATGCTCGATCTATCCGAAGAACCCATTGAAGAAAATGTACATACTTCGGTCAGCTTTTTTAAACGTATGGAACCTCTAGGTATGGCCATCGAAATTGAATTGGGAGTAACAGGCGGAGAGGAAGATGGTCTCGATAACAGTGATGTTGAAAACGAAAAATTGTACACGCAACCCCAACATGTCGCTTATGCTTATAAAGAGCTAAGCAAAGTAGGAAGGCTTTTTAGTATTGCGGCTGCTTTCGGCAATGTGCATGGAGTATACAGTCCGGGAAATGTTGAATTAAGGCCTGTCATCCTGAAAAATAGCCAGGATTATATTGAAAAAGAATTACACACCATGACCAAACCCGTTTACTTCGTATTCCATGGCGGTAGCGGTTCGCCCCAGCATCAGATCAGGGAAGCCATTGGATATGGAGCTATAAAAATGAATATTGATACAGATCTCCAGTGGGCTTTCTGGGAAGGCGTACACAAATACTATTTAAAAAACGAATCTTATCTGCAGGGTCAGTTAGGCAATCCTGAAGGACCTGACAAACCCAACAAAAAATTCTATGACCCACGTGCATGGCTGCGTAAAGGGGAAGAAAGTTTTATCCAAAGACTCGAAATTGCATTCGTGGATCTCAACTGTATAAACAGGAATGCATAAACCGGTCCATCTTTATACGGCAGTATCATGAATTGACCGGTTCAGCAATGAACCGGATCAAATATTTTCCGCTTATATAATTAAACCGTCCTAATAGTTGTTCTTTTTTAATTTCAACGATTAATTTATAATCATTAAAACTGTATGAAAAAACTTCTGTTTCAACTGCTTTTTGTGGCAGTGGGCCTGCCTGTCATGTCCCAACAAAGACCCGCTACAACCCCGGCTGGAGGTGCAACGGCTACCACACCTGCTCTACCCAAAACCGGACCCAAACCTTATAAGGAAATCATTACTGACAAAGCAGTCAGCAAAAAAGGTTTGTTTACAGTTCATAAGGTAGAAGACAAATGGTATTTTGAAATCTATGATTCCATTATGAACCGGGAAATTTTAGCGGTTACCCGTTACAGTAAGACTCCTGCAGGAGGCAATAATTATGGAGGAGAAAGAGTCAATGAACAGACCATAAGATGGGAAAAAGGTCCTTCAAATAATGTCTTTCTTCGGGTAGTTACTGTCGTTAGTATCGCCGGTGATTCCACTCAGCCAATTGCCCAGGCTGTTCGCAATTCAACCCTCGATCCCATTGCAGCAGCATTCGATATTAAGGCTTTTGGCAAGGATTCTGCGAGCGTGGTGATTGATGTTACGGATTTTTTTAAAGGCGATAACCAGCCTGTGAGCCTGAGCCCGGCGATAAAAAGAAGGTTTAATTTCGGAGGTCTTTTAAGCGATCGTTCCTATATACAGAGTATTCATACCTATCCGATCAATACGGAAGTTAAAACAGTAAAAACATTTTCTTCAGCTCCGTCACCGGGCGGTATTACTCTTTCTCCATTCCCTACTGTGAGTTTGCCGGCGGCAGAAGCATCTGGAGCTGTAACCATGGAACTCAATAATTCTTTTATTCTTCTTCCAAAAACACCTATGCGTAAACGTTTGTTCGATCCAAGAGTTGGATATTTTGCAAGCAGCTATACGGTTTATACAGACGATCAGCAAAAAGTGGAAACTGAAACTTTTATACATCACTGGCGGCTCGAACCGAAAGATGAAGATGTAGATAAATGGAAACGTGGCGAACTCGTTGAACCCAAAAAGCAAATCGTTTATTACATAGACCCGGCCACTCCCAAAAAATGGAGGCCTTACCTGATTGCTGGCATCAATGACTGGCAGAAAGCTTTTGAAAAAGCGGGATTCAAAAATGCCATTGTCGGAAAAGAATGGCCCGAGAACGACACTACCATGAGTTTGGAAGATGCACGCTTTTCAGTAATCCGCTATTTTGCTTCTGACATTGAAAATGCATATGGTCCCAACGAAGCAGATCCCCGCAGTGGTGAAATTCTTGAAAGCCATATCGGATGGTACCACAATGTGATGAAACTGTTACATGACTGGTACATGATTCAAACTGCAGCTGTTGATCCGAGAGCAAGAAAAATGAAATTCGATGATAGCCTCATGGCAACCCTCGTCCGTTTTGTATCTTCTCACGAGGTGGGTCATACGCTGGGCCTGCGTCACAATATGGGCAGCAGCAGCAAAACTCCCGTTGAAAAACTGAGAGACAAAGCCTGGGTTGAAGCCAATGGTCATACAGCATCCATTATGGATTATGCTCGTTTCAATTATGTAGCCCAACCCGAAGATAATATCGGCCCTGCAGGCCTTTATCCAAGGATCGGAGATTATGATAAGTGGGCAATCCAGTGGGGATACAGACCAATCATGAATACTAAAAATGAAGAAGATGATAAAAAAGTTTTGAACCAATGGATCATTGACAGTCTCGCCTCCAATCCTCGCTTATGGTTCGGTGGGGAAGGTCAGAATTTTGATCCTCGCGCACAGACAGAGGACCTTGGTGATAATAGCATGAAAGCAAGTGAATACGGAATAAAAAATTTAAAACGAATCCTTCCTGAATTACCGAACTGGACAAAAGAAGAAGCAGACAGATATGAAAATCTCGATGACATCTATGGAGAACTTATTATCCAGTTCAGCCGATACATGGGTCATGTTACAAAAAATGTGGGAGGAATCTATGAGACCTTTAAAAGTATTGAACAACCAGGAGATGTATATGAACCTACTCCAAAAGCAATTCAGAAAGAAGCTGTGGCATTCTTGAACAGCCAGCTTTTTGAAACACCACAATGGTTATTGAATAAAGACATCCTGAATAAGTTCAGTAATCCGGGAACAACAGAATCAATAAGCACTACCCAGGCAAACGTCCTGAACAGTTTGCTTTCATCAGCGCGATTATTCAGAATGACGACCAGTGCTGCCCGTTTTGGTGCAAGCAATACATATGGGGTAGATGAATTAATCACCGATGTCAAAAAAGGAGTATGGGGCGAGTTAAGTTCCAGAAAACCGATTGATATTTTCCGGAGGAATCTTCAAAAAACATATGTGGAAGCTTTGATCAATCTGCTGAGTCCGCCGCAGGTGATATTGCCGCCCGGTTTACCCAGGAATTTTTCAATTTTGTTTGGAGGTGATATTAAAAATACCGATGTGCCTTCTGTCGCACGTGCTCATCTAAACATTTTGAAAACCGAAATAACAGCTGCTATTCCGGCAACCACAGACAAATTGAGTAAATATCATTTGCAGGATGTATTGGAGAGAATTAAGCAGGCGCTGAATCCGAAACAGTAATATTTTAATGTGGAAATATGAAAATGCGGAAATGTGTGCATAAATAATTGTTACTGATTTAAGTGATAATTCTTATTCCCACATTTTCATATTTCCACATTTCCCACACCTGCAGGTTTATTTATTTCTCCGGCCTCAATACTGCCTTAATATAATTTTCGGTATTGAAATATTTTACAGCAGCTTCCTGTAAATCTTTCGTAGTTAATGCATCCACTTTTTTAGCATATTCTAAAATCCAGGCAGGGTCTTCCTGTTCAATCCATGAACCACTTAAAGATTCCAGCCAGTATTCATTTTGTTTTAACCTGTCATCATTTTGTTTTTTCCGGGTTTCTTTTACTTTGTCAAGATCCTTCTGCTCGATCCCTTTTTCCTTTGCATTTTTAATAATCTCCTGCAATGCAGCAATCAGTTTGTCGACATTTTCGGGTCCGCAGGGAAAGCTCGTGGTAATAGAATAATGATTGTATGGCCTTTTTTCAAAACCTCCTCTCGATCCGCCACCATAAATACCACTCATTTCCTCGCGGAGCTTTTCAATCATTTTAATATTCAGCACATCTAATAATGCTTTTAGTTTTAATTCTTCATCACGGTCATAAGGAACTTCCCCTGTAAAAATCAGGTTTACCAGGCTTTTTTTATCTGCTCCTTTGTATACCGTGGTTTCTACAACTCCCTTCACTGGTCTCAATCCTTCATCGGTAAATTTATTTTCCTTCTGTACCGTAGGCAAACTGGCCAGGTATGTTTCCAATAAAGGTTTTATTTTGATGATATCAATATTGCCGACGAATGTAAAATGAATACCGAATGGATTGCTGAATATCTCCCGATAAATAGCAAATGACCGGTCCAAATTGATCTTATCATAATCACTGGCCGTCGGTATTACCGGCGCCCATGGATTATTATTAAATTCTAATTTGGTTACTGTATCTGCGAAATAGGCAAATGGGTTAGACCGGATGTTTTGCAAAAAGGCTTTTTGAGACGCAATAAAAGAATGGAAAAGTTTCTCATCCTTTCTGGGCTGCGTAAAATAAAGATGCACCAATTGTAATAATGTTTCTATATCTGTCGCACTGCTGGATCCCTCAATTCCTTCATCATACGGATTAATATACGGTGTTGCATTGACAGTCTTGCCCGCCAGAAACTTCTGCAGATCAACCGGCGACATATCTTTTATTCCCATCGCTCCTACCAATTGAGCAGCGTTCTCTGCGTTTTGTTTATCCTCAATTTTATAATTTCTGGATCCACCCCACCGCCATGAATCCATTTTTATCTCATCATTTTTAAATTCTGTTGGCTTGAGCGTTACCGTTAGTCCATTGCTCAAAGTAAGATCAGTGGTTCCTAAAACCGAATTGCTTGTTTCACCTACAATCTTTCCTGCCGTGGGCAGTTTATCCATCAACGATTTAGCGATCGTCTTCTCATGATAAGCGGTAACGGGTAATTGATGGGCTGCAGTCAGCATAGCAAGCAATTGCTGATTGGATGGCAATTGAGCTGCATCTTTTTCAGGAGCTGTCAGCAAAACAAATTTGCCCTGCGTATTTTCCATTTTTGAAGTCAGGGCATTGACTTCCTGTAATGTAATTGTGGGCAAAACCTGTTGCAAAAAAGCGTATTCTTTAGCAATTCCCGGGATAGGCTCAGCTGATAAGTAATTATTTTTATATTCATCAACGAGATTGATGGATTCAGTTTTATCCTTGTTTTCATATGCATTGTGCATTTCATTCAGTAAATTACTTTTGGCCCGTTCCAATTCGGTTTGCAGGAATCCAAATTTTTTTACACTTTCTGAAGTTGCAACCAACGAATCAATAGCTGCCTGTGCAGGCTTATCGCTTAAAAGAGCAATCGAAATAAAAGCGCGATATCCCCTGATAAACTGGTTCATACCGGTGTTGGCAAAAACAAAGGGAGGATCTGCCTGCTGAGTCAGTTCACTCAATCGTTGGTTGATCATTGCAGAAAATAAATCTTCGATTATTGATTGACGATAGTCGCCCCAGGTCTTTAGTGGTTTGGCTTTTTCTACATAATTAAAAATCCTCAGCAGTTTATAAGTTTCTTCTTTATCAGTGAGCACCAGGCTTTCATTAACTGTCCTGGCAGGAATGGGAATAATGGAGGGTCTTAGCTGTTCAGGGGCGGGGTTTTTAAATTTGCTGAAATGTTTAATAATTTCTTTTTCGGCTTTTGCAGGATCAATATCGCCCACAACAATAACTGCCATGAGATTTGGTCGATACCATGTTTTATAAAAACGTTTTAAAGTTTCAGGCTTAAAATTCCGAATAATAGAATCCTTTCCAATAGGAATCCGTACGGAATACTTCGATCCATTGAATAATTTAGGAAAATATTTTTTCCCTTCCCTTTCATTGGCGCCTTTTCCCAACCTGGATTCTTCGAGCACTACTCCCCTCTCTTTATTAATCTCTGTGGGGTCCAATAAAGCATTGCCCGCCCAGTCCTCCAATATGGTAAATCCTTTATCCACTTTCACTGAATCATCGGAAGGAATTGGCAATATGTAAACAGTCTCGTCAAAACTTGTATAAGCATTCAAATCGGCGCCGAATTGCACTCCGATGGATTGAAGATAGCTAACCAGATCATTTTTGGGAAAATGAGTAGAGCCATTAAAATTCATATGTTCCATCATATGCGCCAAGCCCTGCTGATCCTTATCTTCTAAAACTGAACCTGCATTTACAACTAACCGGAGTTGTACTTTATTTTCCGGCTTCGGATTTTTGCGGATATAATAAGTAAGGCCGTTTGATAATTTTCCAACTTTCACTGCCGGATCAACAGGCAATGGGTCGTTCAGCTTAAACTGTGAAAAAGTTATTTTAGGAAAAAATAAAATAAAGGTGAACAATAACAGGCAAAAAAAATGTAAAGCTTTTAGTTTTTGCATATGAAAAGATTTAGATCAGCAATTATACGAATGTACACGAATCGTCTCTGAATATTCGTGGCCATGATAAACAAGGACTGAGTTTATTTGATTAAATCAATAATAGGAGTTCCGATACAGCCGTTGGGCATCTGAATATGCAGGAGGGCAGCAACAGTTGGAGCAATATCCGTCATGTGAACGGTAGCATTTGAACTTCCATGGTGTATTCCCCATCCCATGAACACAAGTGGAATATGGGTATCATAAGGATTCCAGGCGCCATGGGTGCTGCCGGTCTTTGCCCATGATTCCAGCCAGCCAGGATTGAAAACGACTTCTACCTGTCCGCTGCGCTTGAAATTATATCCGTTAATGATCATTGTCTTGATCGGTTCCGGTATGGGAGCCTCACCGATTTTTTCCATGTCGACTGCATAATTTACCGAAGGTAATTGTTGCAAATAATCAACGGTTGTTTTTTTGATAGCAGCTAAATCAAGTTGATTATCATTGATTTTTTTGAGATCAAAATTGATCTGATAATTTCCGCCCGAAAGCACCAGTTTTTCAACTTTGAATTTACTTTCGAGAAGCCTGTTAACATTATCAACGATACTTTGTGCGTAATAAAAATCAGCGGGTAATTTGTTTTGCTGCATGTAGCCGATGGCGTGGGCAACGCCATGGTCAGCAGTCAGGAAAACGGTATACTGATCCTTACCTATTTTATTATCCAGGAAGGAAAAAAATTGGGCAAGGTCCTGGTCAAGGCGCAGATAGACATCTTCCACTTCAATTGAGTTTGGGCCGAAGGTATGGCCCACATAGTCTGTGGAGGCGCAATTGATCGTCAGAAAATCAGTAGCGGTGCCCCTGCCAAGTTGATATCCATCTACTGCTGCTTCCGCCATTTCGAGAGTGATCGTGTTGCCAAAAGGAGTCACACGGACCACTCCTTTGTTTTTCGCATATAGATCACGGATATGATGGGGAAAACTTCCTTCTCCACCTAATTTCCCTTCATAAGGCATGTTATCATCATCACTTTGTTTGTATGTATTGATGGGATATAAAGTATTCCAGTCATCCTTAATCAATTGTTCAATCCTCTTTGAATTATTGAACTGATTGACCCAATCCGGAAGTTGTTTCATATAATAAGTACTGGAAATAAAACGGCCGCTCCCATCATCAAACCAGAAAGCTGCATTCGCTGCATGTCCTGCAGGCAGAATCGCAGCCCTGTCCTTCAAGGAAACACCCACTACTTTGGATTGGTAATTCGTAGCTATCCGTAATTCATCTGTAACTGTTGTTACCAATAGATTCCTTGGTGACATTTTTCCATCTTCGGCATTGGATGCTCCGATACTTTGAACACTGGTGTCTTCCGTACAGTACATGTGCTTTCCCGTTAGCTGCTCTACCCAGTCATTTCCCGCGATGCCTGATATGGAAGGAACCGAGCCCGTAAAAATGCAAGTATGGCCGACTGCAGTAAAGGAAGGGAGATAATTGATCAGTGTATTTTCACAGGAAAAGCCATCATTGAGCAGGCGCTTGAATCCGCCAGTTCCATAACGATCATAATAACGATATAAATAATCCCAACGCATCTGATCAACAACAATGCCTACAACCAATTTGGGACGATTCGATAAAACGGTAGCAGATTGTGCCTGACTGAGAGCATATATCGTCTGCAGAATAAAAAAAACAACAAAGAGGCTTTTCCTAAACATAAATGATTTTAGACAAATTTATTTGAATCAGATGATTTCGATATAAAAAAATGAAAATCCTATTCAGTAAAATTAGCGTACTAACCCCAACCGATAAACTGAAATTCATCCATCGGTAATTTCTATGAGATACCGGTGGATTTCAGCTTGCCTTTTCGTCCAAATTCATTAGTTTTGCGTCAATTTTTTGACCTAAAATTCAGTAGTATAATGGCAGACCTTTTTGAAAGATTAATTAAACATTATGGTCCGATCGGCCAGCATCGTGACAGGGCACATGGGTACTTCGCATTCCCTAAGCTTGAAGGAGAAATAGGAAGTAAAATGAAGTTCCGCGGAAAAGAGATGATTGTATGGAGCCTCAACAACTATCTGGGATTGGCCAATCATCCTGAAATACGTAAAACGGATGCGGATAGCGCCGCTAAATTCGGTCTTGCTACCCCCATGGGTGCAAGAATGATGAGTGGCAATACAAATTACCACGAGCAACTTGAAAAAGAGCTCGCAGATTTTGTTATGAAAGAAGATACTGTATTGCTGAATTACGGCTATCAGGGCATGGTTAGTATTATTGATGTTCTTTGCGGACGACATGATGTGGTTGTGTACGACGCTGAATGTCATGCCTGCATTATTGATGGTCTGCGTTTGCATCCTGGTCACAGGTATGTATTTAAACACAATGATATCGATGATTTTGAAAAACAATTGCAGCGCGCAACAGCACTTGTTGAAAAGCAAAAAACCGGAGGCATCCTGGTTGTAAGCGAAGGGGTTTTTGGAATGGCGGGAGACCAGGGAAGGCTGAAAGAAATTGCAGCCCTGAAAAGTAAATATCAATTCCGTTTTTTGGTGGATGATGCGCATGGATTTGGTACCCTTGGTAAAACAGGAGCGGGAGCTGGAGAAGAACAGGGAGTTCAGGATCAGATCGATCTTTATTTCTCCACTTTCGCAAAATCAATGGCATCTATCGGAGCATTCGTTTCGGGTGAGAAGACGATCATCGATTATATACGATATAATATCCGGAGTCAGATATTTGCTAAAAGTCTTCCAATGCCATTTGTATTGGGAAATCTGAAGAGACTCGAATTATTGCGCACCAAACCTGAATTAAAAGAAAAATTGTGGGAAAATGCTTTGAAATTGCAAAATGGTTTGAAAGAAAAAGGGTTTGATATTGGAAATACCAATTCAGTGGTAACCCCGGTTTATATGAAAGGTGATGTTCCCGAAGCAACAGCCATGGTCATGGATTTACGTGAAAATTATGGCATATTCTGTTCGATTGTAGTTTATCCTGTTATTCCAAAAGGAATTATTATTTACAGGCTTATTCCTACTGCGGTCCATACTGATTCCGATATTCAGAATACACTAAAAGCATTCGAGGAAACAAAGAAAAAACTGGATGCAGGTGAATATAAAGTTGAAGCCATTCCTCATATGGCAGAAGCATAAAAAATCCCGTTCTGGGAATTATAAAATAATAAAAAAACTACTCCTGGTTTTAATAAAACCAGGAGTTTTTCGTTTATAGGTTATAGATAGTATGATAACACTTATTTGACAGGTAATTATTAAACTTTTTAATGGAATGGATATCTATTAAAGAGTCTTGATCAGAAAATATCCAGAATAATTTGTCCCTAAACCGAAAACCTTGTTACAGAAGTGTATCATATCGACCCTGTTGGTGTTTTCATTTACAGTTTGTTTTGCTACAAACAAAAAACCTTCACACGATTCAACAACTGTCATCATCCAATTAAACAGAATTGATATTCTCGATCATAATGCAGCCATCGATTCAATCTATCTTGTGTTCGATAAATTTGACCACAGTGGCGCCGGGATTGTAAAACAAAAATTTTATCCGACAGATAATATGATCAGGCTGACAATTCCTAAAGGCAAATATTATGTGAATATTGTTTGTCTTGGTTTATTTATCGGTGAGAATTTTGACAGGATCATCAACGCAAAAGAAAACAAAGAAAATATTGTTTCCATAAAACTCCGTGAACCGGCCCTTTTTACACCCGGCCTCGCTTACATACCTGAAGAAAAAATTGATCTCAGCAATCTGATGGTAACAAGGTATAAACTACCTAAATAAATTCTCCTTTATATTTTATTGAACTGGAATTAAAAATTATCATAATAAATGATAATTCCAGATATAACTTTAAACTTCATTTCAAAGCAAAAAAAAGCCTCCTTAAAAAGGAGGCCGCACTAATCAAATACCATTAACCATTAAACCTTATCCTATGAAAAGTCAAATATAGCATGTTCATTTTAAAATAATAGTTGCATTTCGCACCTTTTTTTCACAGAAAAAGTAGAAAATTGATTAAAATCAAGTGTATTTTAGACAATTAATCTTCAGAAAGTATAAAAGAATCTTTTGCAGTTAACCAGTGTTACAACGATAATAATCTGAAGAATATTCGGTTAAACCGAATAGGATTCAGATATCCGGCCATCGGTGAATATGCCTTTTTACCAGGTGGATTTAAAATTTTTTTGGTATTCATCAAAAGGGGTTTTTCCATATCGTCCCTCTCCAAAATATTTTACAATCAACTCAAAGTCTTTTGGCTCCAGATAGCCTGGAATAGCCTGGGGTTGGCTTCCATCGGCAGGAATAATTACTGTGGTAGGAAATTCAAGTCGCCCCTGTGTTACATATACAGCAAAATCATTACACCGGTAACCAGCATTATATCCATAAGTTTGCCCATTCCATAGAATATTTTCCCGGGACTCAGCATTTACTCTTACAGGGTAAAATTTATCCTGGACATATCCAATTACATTCCTGTTTGAATATGTTTTCTTGTCCATTACCTTGCACCATCCGCACCAGTCAGTGTACAAATCAATTAAAACAGGTCTTTTTTCTTTTTGCAGACTCGCAGTAGCTTCATTGAGATTTAACCAATGAAGATGATCCGATGATGACAATGGCGTTGGCTTTTCTCCGCAGGAAAACACCAGTATCCAGAGAGACAAAAAAAACAGCTTAAATTTTTGCATAGTACTTTTGATATTGAACCTTCATTTTCCAATCTTCGGGGGATTGGATATCGGTTCAGCAAAATTAAACAAATACTATGCATAAAATAGTTGTCGCCATTACAGGAGCCAGCGGTTCGATTTATGCCCGACTTCTTTTGGATAAACTGATGCTTGTCAAAGAACAGTGGAATGAATTGTCGGTCGTCATAACGGAAAACGCAAAAAAAGTCTGGGAAACGGAATTGAACAGTGAATCATATAAAAATTATAAGGCAAGATTTTTTCAACAACAGGATTTTACCGCCCCTTTTGCATCAGGTTCCGGCCAGTATGATACGATGATCATCATTCCCTGCTCGATGGGAACCCTGGGAAGGATTGCAACGGGTGTTTCGTCTGATCTGATTACGAGGGCTGCAGATGTCATTTTGAAAGAAAGAAGAAAATTAATTTGTGTAGTGCGGGATACGCCTTACAATTTAATCCATATCCGCAATATGGAAACTATTACACTTGCCGGAGGAATAATTTGCCCGGCAACCCCGTCTTTTTACAGCATGCCAAAAACAATAGAAGAAGTTGCAGCTACCGTCGTGGACCGTGTATTGGATTTGGTAAAATTGAATATTAATACTTTCAGATGGGGAAAATAAGAAAGAGTTTAGAGTTTTGGAGCTGACAGTTCTATAGCTGATGTTGTGCTATTGACTATCTGCTCTCTAAATACTCAACGCTGCGTTCAACCGAGAATGCAAGTATAAAACCATTCATTGAAAATTGATTATTGAGTGCTGAATATTGAATATTCCTTATAATATCCCATTCTTTCTTATTAAATATCATTCATTCAGATCTACAACTTCTACACCGGGATATTTTGATTTATCAAAAACAAAAAAGGCATCGCTTACATTAGCTTTCCCATTGAGACTTGTTATTGTATACAGGTATCTGTTACCATTTTTATCGAGCAGTTTGCCGGAATAAACAGTATGAGCAGCTTTGTCTATATAAACATATATCTTATAAAAATTCTTAGTCTTATCAACCGGAGTCATTTCAATTTCCTGCACGAGTTTATTACCAATCTTCTGCTCCCCATTTAATTTATAGAGATAATCCTTATCATAAAAATTTGTCAGAAATTTCTGGGGACCAGTATTTACCGATGGATCATATTTTGTAATCGTTACTTCATTGGACGATTTATCGTAAGTCCATACATTTTTTCCGTCGCAAAAAACTTCCTGACCTGTGATAGTCACTCTATATTTGTTTCCTTTCGAATACAAGGTTCCTTTTTTTGTTCCTTCAGGATTTCCTTTTGCATCTTCGATACTCAGCGTAAACGTTGCCTGTACGGCTTTATAAGATTTAATTTTATTACTGACCTGGTCCAATATCTTCTTTGCATCCGGGTCGCTGGCACCAATACTATTATTCTGGGCACGGGCTATCATACAAAATCCTGCGACAAAAAAAATACTCAATATTTTTTTCATTGGTCAATTTGATTTAACAATCAGGCGCAAATATATTTAAAAAACATGCAATAGCGTTGCCGGACAAAGAGATTTGACTAAGGTGGGATATATTGGTTTAATCAATGCGTCCGCCCAGGTAATGGTCCAATTCCATTTCGGTTTTTATAAGCACATCCCTGGCCTTGCTTCCCTGGCTGGGACCTACGACCCCTGCGGCTTCCAGTTGATCCATCAGGCGACCTGCACGATTATAACCAAGTTTCATCTTTCGTTGGAGTAAAGAAGTCGAGCCTATTTGGTTTTGCACTATCAATCTTGCCGCATCTTCAAACAAAGGATCACGGTCACTCAGGTCAAAATCCTTACCTTCCAATTCCTTCTCATCTACATACTCCGGCAAAAGGAATGCCTGAGGATAACCCTGCTGGTCGCCAATAAATTCAGCGATCTCTTCCACTTCAGGAGTATCTACAAAAGCACATTGCAGGCGGGTAATCTCCCCATTATAAGAAACAAGCATATCCCCCTTGCCTATCAGCTGTTCAGCGCCGCCGGTATCCAAAATAGTTCTCGAATCGATTTTAGAGGAAACTTTGAAAGCAATTCGGGCAGGGAAATTTGCCTTGATAGTGCCGGTGATAATATTTACAGAAGGCCTTTGTGTGGCGATAATAAGATGGATTCCCACTGCACGCGCCAACTGCGCAAGCCGGGCCAGGGGCATTTCAATTTCCTTTCCGGCAGTCATAATCAAATCGGCAAATTCATCTATCACAAGCACGATGAAAGGAAGATATTGATGCCCTTTCTGGGGATTCAATTTGCGTTTAATAAATTTATCATTGTATTCCCTGATATTTCTTGCACCGGCTTCTTTCAGCAAATCGTAACGATTGTCCATTTCGATACAGAGCGCATTCAATGTGTGTATTACTTTTTTGGTATCGGTAATAATCGGCTCATCCTCGCCGGGCAATTTTGCCAGAAAATGCTTTTCAATTGTCCGGTAGAGGCTCAATTCGACTTTTTTCGGATCTACAAGTACGAGCTTGAGCTGAGAAGGATGTTTTTTATATAGCAATGAAACCAGGATTGAATTGATGCCCACTGATTTTCCCTGGCCGGTAGCTCCTGCCATCAGAAGATGGGGCATCGTCGTCAGGTCGACGATAAAATTTTCATTGTCGATTTTTTTCCCGATTGCAATGGGAAGATTGAAATTATTATGCTGAAATTTATCAGAAGCGAGCAAAGTGCGCATACTCACGACCGTTTTCTTCACATTCGGAACCTCAATTCCAATCGTTCCCTTGCCTGGGATCGGAGCGATGATTCTTATTCCCAATGCTGCAAGGCTGAGCGCAATATCATCTTCAAGGTTTTTAATTCTTGATATCCGGATTCCCGCAGAAGGCACAATCTCATAAAGAGTAACTGTAGGCCCGACGGTCGCACTTATTTTTTGTATTTCGATATCGTAATTCTTAAGCGTACTGATGATCTGATTTTTATTCGCTTCCAGTTCATCGGCATCCTGAACTATTTTTTCACTTCCATGCGACTCCAGCAAACTGAGAGAAGGATATTTGTAACCGCTCAGATCCAGGGTTGGCTCATAATCCGGCAATGGCTGAGGCTTCTCAGCCGGGAAACTGCCTTCTGTCTTTTCTTCGATTTGGTGAGATGAAGTTTTTATTTCTAATTCGAGTGGCGATACAGGCTGCTTTTTTGTATTTTCTTTTTCTCTTGAAACGGGTTCTTTTTCAACAGGAACGTTGACAGGCTCTGCTTCTTCATCTGCTGGCTCATCCTCAGGTAAATCTTTTTCAATCAGTGAAAGACTTAATTTCTCAGCATCAAATTCAGGTTGAGGAGAAATCACGACAACACCTCCTTCATTCTTCAAAATATTTCCCTTTGTATTCGCAACTGATCCTTCTACAAATAATCTGGCGCCACCTTCGTCCAGGCCGGGATCAGGTATTGGTAATCCTTTTTCTTTTTTAGGAAGTTGTGGTACTTTAAAAACAGGATTGAATCGCCAGATAAAATAAGCCAGGGCTCCGACCAACAGAACCGCACCGGTTCCTATCTTGCCAAGGAATCTGGTCATCCATTCACTGATCATGTCGCCCACTGCTCCGCCCCAGGAAAAACCGCTTCCCTTTGCGAAAAAAGAAAATGCAACAGAGAAAAACAGGGTGCTTACAATAACATACCTGAGATTACGGCTTATGGAAAATAATTTTTTTGCAAAAAGCCTGTTGGCTCCCACAGTAAAAAAGAAGGAACAGATAAAAAAAGATGCAAGTCCGAACCCTTTATAAAAAAATTGATGCGAAACCCAGGCTCCTAAATTTCCCAGAAGATTTGTGGTCTTAGCATCCGATGAGGGGAATAATATAGATATGCCCTGCATCACCTTGTCCTGGTCTTCCTTCCACGTGAAGAGATAAGAAGTGAAAGCTATGAACAAAAAAATGGAAATAAGCAAAAGAATCGCCCCCATAATTTTGCGGGTGCGTTCATCTTTTATAACCTCCTTAACCGATACCCTTTCTTCCTTTTCAGGTTTTAGCTTTGACGGGCCGGAGGATTGGTTTTTCTTTGATTTCGGGCGTTTTGCCATGAGAACAAAGATAAGCAACCCCGCATAACTATGACAAGTTTATAAGGGAGAATATCCATTTACAATTCGTATTGACAAATATCATATTGTCGAGTTAATATATAACCTGATCAATACAAATTCTGATATCCATTCCCGAACTGAATTTGATAAGATTCCCAATTAATTGTAATTTAATTAAGCAAACAGAACCTTATAATTGTACAACCAGCGATGCGGACTATGAGAAATCTTGTATCCGATATAATAAAAAAATTCCGGTCAACGGAAAATACTCCGCTCAAAAAATTTCTCCGAAAATTACGGATCGTATGGATTGGTATATTCCTTTCAGGAACGATATCAGGCCGCCAGATTTCCGACACATCAATTTTGGACATTTCAAAAATTGCAACTGCGCAAAGTATCGATCAATCGATTTTCTATACAACCTATAAAAAGAATGCAGTTCCCGATAACGAAATTTCGAAGCTTGATATCTCAGAAAAAATTCCGCAAGAACTCGTGCACAGGCTCCCGCTAACTACTACCAGCCAGAATATTTATCTAAAATTTCCCCTTTTTAATAGCGCCGATACATCAATTCAAGTTTATTTTTTTCCCGGCAAATATTGCAGAACCCTGGAATTATTTGAAAGACCGGTGGATGAACCACAGAAGTCGCTCGTGCCAGTTGGCAATTATACTGATGGTTTTATTCTTCTCACACTGAAACCGAAAGAAAAAACATTGTTCTATGCAAGACTGGGATTTATTTTAACCACGGTGAATAATCTGTCACCTACCATTGTAAAAAAAGATTTCATATCCTATTTCAGAAACGGGCTTGTGAGTGATAAGACTACGGTAAACCTGCTGAATTATATTACTGCTGGTATCATGCTGATGATGATTTTTTATTCGCTGGCTGTTTATATTCAGAGTCGCACTCCGGAATTTATTTATTATTCCGTATATGCTTCCTGTATTGCAGTTTTACTTTTTTTAAAATCCTACCTGTTTGGATCAACGACGAACTTTAATTATTTCTTCGAAGGTTTTTTTGATTTTATTGTTCAGATGACGGGCTATTATTTTTATCTTCTTTTTTTCAGAAAATTTCTGAATACCAAAGTGGACCATCCCTTCCTGGAAAAAGTTTTTACAGCCTGCGGATGGATAATCATCATATCCATCCTCCTTTTCTCAGTTACGTATTTTGGCACAGGAGAATTCAGCATTATCAACCTGATCGAGAATATTACCAAACAACTTTTACTTGTTGTGAGTCTGATTTTCATTTTTTATGGATTATGGAGGAAGGATCCTTTGATGAATTACCTGGTCACAGGTCAGCTTTTGTTGACAGTATTCTCAATCGTCTCTTTTTTATTGTTAATAACTCCTCTCCGCATATCTGCTACTCCAAATAGTCTGCTGAATGATTCCTTAGTATACTACCAGACAGGACTGGTATTTGAATTGATTTTCTTTATGGCAGGCTTATCATATAAAAACAAAAGAGACCTGATTGAAAGGATTAAGGAAAGGGAAAGATTAAAATTGGAGAATGAAAGAAAGGAATTTGAAAAACAGGTGGCCATACTGGAAGCCAAGCAGCAGGAAAGGAACCGTATTTCAGCAGATATGCATGATGAATTAGGCTCGGGTGTGACAGCCATCCGCCTGATGAGTGAAATCGTCAAAACCAAAATGAAAGAAAATACATTGCCGGAAATTGAAAAAATTTCTCATTCTGCCAATGAACTCATCAATAAAATGAATACCATTATCTGGACGATGGTGAGTTCGAATGATACCCTTGAAAGCCTTATTGCCTATATCCGCGCTTATGCCGTAGAGTTTTTTGAAAATACACCCATTGAATGCCATTTCAATATTCCTTCCACCATTTCATCTTTTGACCTGAGCGGAGAAAAAAGAAGGAATATATTTTTATCAGTTAAAGAAGCATTGAACAATGCATTGAAACATTCGCATGCAACAACAGTCACCATAAGTTTTGCGATTGATCAGAAATTAATTATCGAAATTTCTGATAATGGCGTCGGGATCGATCTGGATAAAATAAGAAAATTCGGAAATGGACTGCAGAACATGAGAAAGAGAATTACCTCCATCGCCGGTGAACTGAGAATAGAAAACCACCAGGGAACCAGGACTATTTTTGAATTGGAATTATAAGAGAGTTGAGCATGGAACTTATAATTTTTTTAAAACGCTCCAGAACAATAACAACCATCCTGCAATAAAGAACAAACCTCCGATTGGAGTCATAACGCCGACAGCAGTAATTGCAGACATATCCTTCGCTCTTAAAACTGCCAGAGCATACAATGAACCTGAAAACAACAATATTCCTATAATGAAACAATAGCCAGACCAGCTTACCGACCTGTTTTTAAATTTCTCACTGACAATTGCGACGACAAATAATGCAAACACATGATAAAACTGGTAACGCACTCCGGTTTCAAATATCGTTACTGCATCGGCTGGAAAAATCTCCCTGAGCTTATGTGCCGCAAATGCCCCCAAAGCAACCGATAAAGCGCCCAGCAATGAAGCGATTGCCAAAAAATTTCTATTCATCTTTCAATAATAATTCAATAAATGGTTGTAAGGAAATGGTTTCTTCATTGACGATCAGATCGGCCTGTTCATAGTAAAGTTTTCTTTCGCCCAGTTTGCGGATGATATAGACTTTCAATTCCTGCTCCCCGATATTTCTTATAAGCGGCCGGCTGGTTCTTTCCTTTAGCAGTCTTTGTTTCAAAGTATCTATCGATGTATTCAGCCAGACTACTTTCCCATTCTTCTTCATGAACTCGATATTATTAAAAAAGCATGGAGTTCCGCCACCTGAAGAAATAATAAAATCGTTGTTTTCATTCACCAGTTCTTCCAACACATCTTTTTCAAGGTACCTGAAAAACTCTTCTCCTTTTTCGGCAAAGATTTCTGAAATGGTTTTATTTTCCTTTTCAGTGATCACTGTATCGAGATCGAAAAAAGTCAAATGCAATTTTTCTGCAAGCAATTTGCCCCAGTGTGTTTTACCCGAACCCATAAAGCCGATGAGAAAGATTTTCATACCCCGACCCTGAAGGGAGTTTTGAATTAGTTAGTAAAATTTTATTGTATAAAATCCGGCCCCTTACTCCCCTTTGGGGGCGGGGTTTCATTTAAAAGCATTCAAGCCCGTTATATCCATCCCTGTAATCAACAAGTGCACGTCATGAGTCCCTTCATAAGTGATCACACTTTCCATATTCATCATATGTCGCATAATGGAATATTCTCCTGTGATTCCCATTCCGCCCAATACCTGTCTTGCATCTCTTGCAATATTAGCTGCCACTTCGCATGCATTGCGCTTGGCCATGGAAACCTGCGCAGGAGTTACTTTTTTCTCATTGGCCAAAACACCCAATCTCCAATTCAGTAATTGTGCCTTGGTAATTTCAGTGATCATCTCCGCCAGTTTTTTTTGTTGTAATTGAAAACCGGCAATCGGTCGCTCGAATTGAATTCTTTCCTTGCCATAACGGAGAGCGGTATCATAACAATCCATCGCTGCCCCGATTGCTCCCCAGGCTATTCCGTATCGGGCCTTGGTCAGACAACTGAGTGGGCCTTTCAATCCTTTTATATCCGGTAAAATATTTTCCTTCGGAACTTTTACATGATCAAAAACCAATTCTCCGGTTGCAGATGCCCGTAAGCTCCATTTGCCATGAGTAGTGGGTGTGCTGAACCCCTCCATCCCCCGTTCCACAATGAGGCCATGAACATCTCCCTGCTCATTTTTTGCCCATACCACAGCCACCTGGGCATAGGGAGCATTACTGATCCACATTTTACTTCCATTCAAAATCACATGATCTCCTGCATCTTTAAAATTGGTCAGCATACTGGAAGGATCTGAACCATGATTGGGTTCGGTAAGACCGAAACAACCCAGCCATTCACCGCTGGCCAGTTTGGGAAGATATTTTTTTCGCTGGGCTTCACTGCCATATTCATAAATCGGGAACATCACCAGGGATCCCTGCACTGAAGCAGTAGAACGAACTCCGCTGTCCCCCCTTTCCAATTCCTGCATCATCAATCCATAACTGATATAATCCAGACCCCCGCCGCCGTATTCTTGGGGAATGGTAGGACCAAAGCAGCCCAAATCTCCTAACTGTTTGACGATCTGAACAGGGAATTCAGCTCTCTGGGCATAGTCCTCAATAATCGGAGAAATTTCTTTCTTCACATAGGTCCTGACCGACTCCCGAATCAGTTTATGCTCGTCTGATAATAACTCATCGAGCTGAAAGTAATCAGGACTTTGGAAAACATCAGTTTTAGCTGCCATGAGAGTTTTTATGAGTAGCTAAAATAAGGAAAAGTTGACAGTTGACAGTTGGCGGATGACAATCATCGCCTCTATCTGTCAACCGTCATCTGTGATCTGTCAACTAACAAGAAATGAGCCTATTAAAAACTTTTCTACCTTGGATGCAACATCGGGGAAATACCTGTGTATTTATAACAGAACTTTCAAAACAACGGTTTGGAATTAACGGCACCAATACTACACGATGAGCTGGTGGAAAGATGCAAACAAGGCGATAAGCGGAGTTATGCGGAATTGTACCAGAAATATTCTAAGGCGATGTATAATACCAGCCTTCGTATCGTCAATAATACCGGCGATGCTGAAGATGTTTTGCAGGAATCGTTTACGGATGCCTTTGGTTCGATTGCAACATTTCAATATAAATCCACTTTCGGAGCATGGCTTAAAAAAATTGTGATCAATAAATCGATCAATTATCTCCGCAAAAGAAAAATGGATTTTGTTGATATGGAAAAAACCAATGTGCACCATTTGCCGGAAGAAGAATCATTAGATGAAAAAGAATTACAACTGAAAGTAGAAGAAGTAAAAAAAGCCGTGAAGGCATTACCCAATGGTTACCGTACTGTTTTGAGTTTGTATTTATTTGAAGGTTATGATCAGGAAGAGATAGCAGAGATATTGAGGGTTTCGCACGCCACCGTTCGTACCCAATATATGCGTGCCAAACAAAAATTAATAAGCTTAATAAAACAAGGAGGCTTATCATGAGCAGCCGTTTAGAACAATTTATTCAGGATCACCGCGAAGAATTTGACGGAGATGAACCTTCGAAAAAAGTGTGGGAGAATATTAGCAGGCAGATGGATCCTGATAAAAATCAGGAAACTACCGTCGTAAGATTTAATATCCTTCGCTGGAGCGTAGCAGCTGCAATTTTGATATTGGCCGGAACTGGTGCCTGGTATTTTATACATAATACCAATACCACTACCCTTCAGCCGGTGGCAGTAAATACAAAACCGGTAACCAACGATTCTACTAAGCCATCTGTGAATATACCTGTCGATTCCTCCTCTTCACAGCTGGTGATCACCAACCCGGAAAATCAAAAAAACCTGACCGGGAATGAGCCGGCAAATACTGACGAACTGAACAGTTATAACGAAGAAATGTATCACTATACCAAGCTGATTGAAATCAAACACAATGAGCTGAAGAAAATTGAAAAAGATGAACCCCTGCTCTATAAAAAATTTGCGGGTGATGTCTACAAGCTGGATAGTGTATATCATTCACTTCAAAAACAATTGCCCAAAAATCCAAACCGTGAACAGTTGCTGGAAGCCATGATCCAGAATTTACAATTGCAAATCGGATTATTGAATCATCAGTTAGACATTATCAAACAAATCAATCATTCAAAAAAATCAGAATATGAAAAAGCGTACAAATCTGTTTAAGGCCCTGATCCTTGCCCTTACCTTACTACCTGCATCCGTTTTTGCAGGTGACGGAGGTGAAGCGGAAAAGAAAAAAACAATTAGTAAATCATATACCGTTACATCTACGGATAAATTATCTATCGAGAATTCATTTGGAAATGTTGTTGTCACCACCTGGGATAAAAATGAATTCAAAGTAGATATTGAAATCTATGCTAAAGCGAGCACAGACCAGAAAGCCCAGGATATTATTGATAAAATCGAAGTGACCGATAAGAAAGATGGCAATACCGTTTATTTCAAGACCGATGTCGACAATATCAAAGGTGATAAAGGCGACAAAAATAAAAACAAGCACAGAGATAATGATTGGGATGATGATGAGAATGACAGGAAATTCTATATCGACTATAAAATATCCATGCCTGCCGGTAATCCGCTGGACATCGAGAACAGTTTTGGCAAAATAACTGTTCCTGATCTCAACGGCCAGGTAAACCTGACAAGCAAATTTGGGGGCCTGACCACCGGCAAACTTGCTAATGTAGATGAAATAGATGTGGAATTCGGCAAAGCAGAAATTGGCCCTATACGTAATGGTGAGGTTACCTTTAAATTCAACAGCAAATCACATATTGCCAACGTTAGCGGTACAGTAAAAATCAAAACTGAATTTTCGGGTGATGTACAGTTTGATGTAGATAATAATATACAGGAGCTCGGTGTTTATGAATCTTATTCCACGGTTAAAATGATGGTCACTAAAAACCTTTCAGCCAGTTTTGATGTACATACCAGTTTTGGATCCTTCCATAATAACACCGGCTTTAATATAAAAGAAGAAAATGAAGATGATGATAATAATTACGGGCCTCGCTTCGACAGGGACTATTCCGGAAAAGCGGGTGATGGAAAGGCAAAAATAAAAATCAAGAGCAGTTTCGGAAAAGTTCGTTTATCTGACGGAAGTAACAAAACCAGCAGTAATGACGATGATGACGATAAAGATGAAAAACATCATTCCAAAAAGGAAAAAGTAAGTGTCTAATCAGGGCACATATTATACTTTCAATTTCAAACCTTATCCGTTAAAATACTGACTTCGTCCGGACGTATTTGGATATCATGGATAACAATTCTACATTGTTATCCATTTTTATTTAAACAAAAAACACGAACATGAAAATTAAAATAATAAGCCTGTTTGTTATGTGCTTTTTTTATGCCGGCATTTCTCTTCTGGCCCAGCAATCAAAAATGGATTCGATCGCTCAAAGTATGGGATTGAAACAATATTTTTTTGTCATGTTGAGCAAAGGCAATGCGCGTAACCAGGATTCCGTCACTGCCGCAAAAATCCAGGAAGGGCATCTCGCCAATATCAGGCGACTTGCCGGGCTCGGCAAACTGCTGGTCGCGGGGCCATTTGGGGACAATACAAACTGGGCAGGGATTTTTATTTTTGATTGCCCAACAAAAGACGAAGTTGAAGGTCTTTTAAAAACTGATCCGGCAGTTGCCGCTGGCAGATTGGTCTATGATATCCATCCCTGGTGGACAATGAAGAATTGTGTGTTTAAATAAAGTGCAAAGGTCAAAGGGCAAGCCACAAAGTGAACTTCATCTTTAACTATAACTTTGACCTTCGGCCTTAACTTTTGGGGAAAAGTGCAAAGGTCAAAGGGCAAAGGGCAAGGTACAAAGTGAACTTCATCACTAATTATAACTTTGACCTTTGGCCTTAACTTTTGGGAAAAGTGCAGAGGTCAAAGGGCAAGGTACAAAGTGAACTTCATCTTTAACTATAACTTTGACCTTCGACCTTCGGCCTTCGGCCTTCGGCCTTTGACCTTCGGCCTTTGACCTTAACTTTTGGGGAAAATGCAAAGGTCAAAGGGCAAGCCACAAAGTGAACTTCATCACTAATTATAACTTTGACCTTTGGCCTTTGACCCTCGTACTTGTTATTAAGAACTTGAATAGAAACATATTTGCCTACTAAACCTTGTCTTATGCAAAATGATCTGATCGACAGAACATTTAGGCTTGCAGTACGAATCCTAAAAATGGTTGAATCATTTCCTAATACAAAAATTGCTCATATTATCGGTAATCAGATAGGTAGGTCGGGGTCATCAATAGCATCGAATTACAGAGCTGCACAACGTGCAAGAAGTAGAAAAGAATTTATAGCAAAAATTGGCATAGCCGAAGAAGAAGCAGATGAAACAGTTTTTTGGATGGAGTTAGCAATTGAATCTGGATTACTAAGCAGTAAAAAGGCATCTTTACTTTTAAAAGAAGCGACCGAGATAACAGCCATTCTTACATCCATAGAAAAATCCGCCAAGAATAATTTGGGAAAAAGTGCAAAGGTCAAAGGGCAAGCCACAAAGTGAACTTCATCTTTTACTATAACTTTGACCTTCGACCTTCGGCCTTTGACCTTCGGCCTTAACTTTTGGGGAAAAGTGCAAAGGTCAAAGGTCAAAGGGCAAGCCACAAAGTGAACTTCATCTTTAACTATAACTTTGACCTTCGGCCTTTGAACCTTGTCCTTAACTTAGCTTATGAATTCCAATTATGAAGCAAGCCTGTCCTTTGCGCAGCAAAAAGACAGAGATGATTCTTTACAATCCTTCAGATCCGAATTTTATTTTCCCCGGCACAAAAACAGAGATGCTATTTATTTCTGCGGGAATTCGCTTGGCCTTCAGCCAAAAAATGTAGAACCTGCGATCAAACAGGAATTGAAAGACTGGCAAAACCTGGGGGTAAGTGGCTACCGTGATGCAAAAAATCCATGGTTATTTTACCAGCAAAATTTTTGTAAGCCAATGTCTTCTATCGCCGGGTGCCTTGAACAGGAGGTAACGGTGATGAATAGCCTCACCGTGAACCTGCACCTGATGATGTTATCCTTCTATCGCCCTACCAAAGAAAAATATAAGATCATTATGGAAGCAGGAGCCTTCCCATCTGATCAATATGCCATGGAAACCCAGGTTCTCTTCCATGGCCTTGATCCTGCAACATCGATCATAGAAATTCAACCAAGAGCCGGGAAAAAAATTATTGAGGAAGAAGACATTCTCTCGGCCATTGATCGGCATAAAGATTCAGCAGCACTTCTTTTATTCGGAGGGATTAATTATTACAGCGGACAATTGTTTGATATCAAAAAAATAACTGAGGCTGCACACGTAGCCGGTCTGCTTGCAGGTTTTGACCTTGCTCATGTTATCGGGAATGTTCCATTGAAGCTGCATGACTGGAATGTAGATTTTGCAGTATGGTGTTCATATAAATATTTAAATGGAGGGCCCGGATCGGTTGGTGGAGTTTACATTCACGAGAAATATGCAAAAGATAAAACGCATACACGTTTGGGTGGCTGGTGGGGAAATGATGAAAAAACAAGATTCAAAATGGAAAAAGGATTTATTCCAAAAAATGATGCTAGCGGATGGAACCAGAGTACAGCACAGGTCTTCAATATGGTTTCCTTAAAAGCTTCCCTCGAATTATTCGAAACTGCAGGTATGACAAAACTCCGTGAAAAAAGCTGCGAGCTCACTGCTTACTTATTATTTCTGCTAAGTCAACTGAAAAATATTCAGTTTGAAGTCATCACTCCTGAAAACCCCAATCAGAGAGGCGCTCAAATATCTCTTTTTTTCAAAGAAAAAGGAAATGAAATTCATCAAAGAATGATTGATGCAGGAATTATTTTGGATTATCGCGAACCTGGTGTGATCCGGATAGCTCCTGCGCCCCTGTATAATTCTTTTGAAGATGTATATAGATTTTATGAGATCACAAAAACTTTCGATTAAAACTTATAGGCAAGTCCGATCGAAGGAAATTGCAACAATAATTCATATCTCCATTCCGCATTCACAAAAAACTTAGGAGTAATATGAGCTTCTACGCCGACCCCTGCAATAAGCGATATCCCTGAAGATTTAGTTTCTGTCTCATCCGTAGTCCATATAGTCGGATATTCTATTTCATCGAGAAATGCATACCCAAAACCAAAATACAAATACGGCTGTATTATTCCGCTCGTAAAATTGTATTGAAAAGTAAATGGAATACTATAAACCAAGTGTCTTGTAGAAATATCATAAGGATGATTTGTGGGACCCAGCTCTGAACGTACTGATAGCGTATTTGAATAGTGAACCCCAATGTTTAAATATGCATTTTTATTGATTTGTGGAGAAGAAAATCTTAATGAAATATCCCCTGTGATTTGGCTCTGCTTCCCTAATGGCATGCCACCTGCATAAACAAATAAATCAGTTTTGAATTTTGTCTTGTGATAATAACTGGTTACGGAACTGCCCGGCGACACGCAATGATCCACATCGGTCATAAATTTCCCCATCTCTTTCTCGGCATAAATCAGACTGTTTGAACTATTGTATAATTCCGGGCATGAAGCCGACAATAGCCGCATTTTTTCCAGGTAATTCCCTTGCTGCTTTATTTCACCATTAGCTGTATATATTGTATTGAATAAAAACTGGGAGCTGTCATGTCTCAAAATAACATAAAAAGATTCCTCGCCTTCTAAATAAACATACAAGTCATAATAACCTTTGATCAACTGCTTCGCAAAACAGGTTTTGAGGATGGAAGAATCACCATTTGTCTTCTTAAAAGAAATCGATTTATATACATTCCCATTATCATAACCAAAACCCGATATCTCGCCGGACCTGAAATGATTAACAGTCGAAGATGACTGATCATTTTTAAAAGCTACCTGATCTACCAGGTCTTTTTTGATTTCTTCCTGCAAATAACCATGAACCGTATCCTGATTGTTTTTTGTAATGTATCCGGGAGTGAACTTTTTCTGGGCAATTCCTGAAATAAAAAAAAGGATTGCTGAAAGGGAACAAATTAAAATTTTCATATGTCAGATCATTTAGGGATAAAAAAATAAAAATAGGGAGTATCCAATAATTATAAAAAAAATAGAGAAGAAATTGCAAAACTTGATATCGATCAAAAGAAAAACTACAGGTATCCACTTAGTTCGCGGTGATATGCGATTGCAGATGCTTTTGCTTTTTGTGCGAAGTCTTCTTTTTCTGAATCATAAATAATATCCCGGCTCACATTCACCAATAATCCAATGTCTTTATTCATTGCTTTTTGAGAAATGGTTGCCAGGCTTCCACCCTGTGTTCCAATACCAGGAACCAGGTAGAAATGATCAGGCGTCAGCTGCCTGATTTTTTCAAAATATTCAGGCCGGGTTGCGCCAATGACAAACATTGTATTTTCGGTTGTCCCCCACCGTGAAGTTTTTCTTAAAACCTCTTCATACAAATATCCTTTCCCGGTTTCAAGCAATTCAAAGTCTTTAGCACCTGAATTGGATGTTAGTCCCAATATGATGGCCCATTTGTCTTGATACTCCAGGAAGGGACGTATACTGTCTTCACCCATATAAGGAGCAAGTGTGATCGCATCAAAACGGAGCGTTTCAAAAAAGGCCCTGGCATATTGAGAAGATGTATTGCCGATATCTCCCCTTTTGGCATCTGCAATTTTAAAATGAGTGTCAGGAATATAATCAACCGTTTTTTGCATAGCCTCCCATCCTTTCAGGCCCAATGCTTCATAGAATGCTGTATTGATTTTATAGGCAATGCAATGCTCCCTTGTGGCATCAATGATTTGTCTGTTGAATTCATAAACAGGATCAGGGTGAGAAAGCAGGTGTTTGGGGATCCTGGCAAGATCAGTATCCAGCCCCACACAGAGATATGATTTTTTCAGGCGGATCTGTTCAACCAGTTGCTTTCTGTTCATTCAAATAATTTCACGCAAAGAAAAGAAAAAGAGCAGACTTTGAAAAAGACTTATCAATCATCAGCAGACCCTTTTTTTCATTTCTTCAGCAATTGCCCGGGCATCGGCATCCTGTTTACCTAATTCGCCAATGATATTCTGGTAAGATCTTTCATCCCTGTTCTGACTTAGTTTGAATACATGCTCAACGGAAATAATTTCAATTTCGAATGCGATGATCGCCTGCATCATTTTTTTCACATATTCTTCATCCATTTTTTGCACAAGGGCTGGTGAATGCAGATTGTTTTCAAATTTTTCCGTTAACCCGGTCAATATTTTCAATAAAGATTCTTCATCTAAAAATCTTAGAATGCCTTTTGCATGAACTGCCTGGTAATTCCAGGTACTTGCGGTCTGTTTGTTTTCGTACCAGCTTGCACTCACATAAGTATGAGGTCCGTAAAAAATGGCCAATACCCGTTGATTTTCTGAAAAAGCATTGGTATGCCCCTGTTTTTTCATTGTATGCGCAAGCAAAAATAATTTATCTTCTTTCTCCTTAAATAATACCGGGATATGTGTTGCTACGGGCTGGCCATTTTTATCAGCCCCACATAAAATAATAAAAGGATGATCATGCATGAATGCAATAACCTCTTTCTGATCGGACGCTTTGAAATATGGGATATCGTACATCGTGAATGTAAAATGTAAAAACTGATAGCCGTTTTTTTTATTATGCAACTATTTCGGCTACTTTTTCAACTTTAATATTTGCATTGATCATGGAAATACTCCTGACAGCATTCCCTGCAAATTCTGAAAAAGCTTTTCTGGAAATCGAATCATCACCCATCATAATTGGAACGCCGCTATCACCGCCTTCCCGAATATTTTGAACGAGTGGAATCTGGCCCAGGAATGGAATATCATATTCTTCTGCCAGTTTCTTCCCACCTTCTTTTCCAAAAATGTAGTATTTGTGAGCAGGCAATTCTTCGGCTACAAAATAACTCATGTTTTCTACCAAGCCCACGATTGGTACTTTCAATTGTGCCTGTCCAAACATGGCAATGGCTTTTTTTGCGTCTGCCAATGCTACATCCTGAGGAGTTGTGACCACAACGATTCCGGTGACCGGGACAGTTTGCATCAAAGTGAGATGAATATCTCCTGTGCCGGGAGGCATATCAATTACGAGATAATCCAATTCATCCCAATCTACATCAGTTACAAACTGCTTGATTGCACTGCTTGCCATTGGCCCCCTCCATACTACCGCATTTTTTTCATCTACCAAAAGTCCGATACTCATCAGTTTGATACCATATTTTTCCAAAGGAACGATCATTCCTTTTTCTCCAACATTCTTCATCATCGGCCGTTCGCCACGCACACCGAACATGATGGGCACACTCGGTCCGTAGATATCTGCATCGAGCAAACCCAGTTTTGCTCCATCCTGCGCCAGAGCTAATGCAAAATTTGAAGCGACGGTACTTTTTCCCACACCCCCCTTTCCGCTGACGACTGCAATAATATTTTTTACTTTCGGCAATATGGCCTGAGCATCTGCCCGAATGGAATTTGTATGAGCAGTAAATTTTACATTTACTTTCGCATCCTTATTTACCAATGTCTGAATAGAACGAATGCATTCATTTCTGATCAAATCTTTCAACGGGCAAGCAGGAGTTGTGAGCACTACTGTAAACGAAACATAATTCCCTTCTATTAAGATATCTTTTACCATATTCAATGTGACGATATCTTTACCAAGATCCGGTTCCTGAACATCTCCTAAAGCCTCTAAAATTTTTTCCCTGGTCATGCGAAATTTTTTGTTAAAACTTAATTTTCAAGCAAAATTAATCAATGCTATCCTTACTTTGTTTACGATTTACGTTAATAAAGTTTACCTTTGTAATTGCAAATCGGTCATTGCTCTTTAAAGCTGGTTGGGTTCATATATTTGTAAATATTATCGACCCTTTTTAAGAGCCATGATGCTGATCATAAACAGCTTGTCAGGGCCAAACAGCTACAGAAAAAAACAGTGAGCAAGGAATAAACTGAACCAAAAGCAGGCCTGATGAAAAAAATTGTACTATATTTCTTATTACTCTCCGCACCTTTTGCTGTGCATGCCCAGTTCGATAAACTGAAAGATTCTGTAGTTCAGTTTTATGGTATCGTCATGACTTCCGACAGCCTGAGAGGAATTCCGGCCGTAAGTATCATGGTCAAAGGCCAGAATCGTGGTACAATTTCAAATGACCAGGGTGTATTTTCCATTGTTGTTATGAAAGGGGATAAACTTGAATTCTCCAGTATCGGTTATAAACCAGAACTCATAGACATCCCGCGTAATCTCGAGGGCAATCAGTATAGCATGATTAAATTAATGGTAACAGATGCACAGTATCTTCCTGTAACCATTATCAAACCGAGGCCTACACGGGAACAATTTGAAAGGGATTTCGTGAATACGAAGGTGGCCGACGACGATATTGAAATAGCCCGTCAAAATACCGATGCACTTAAGCGAAAATTACTGTCCAGATCCCTTCCTGCAGATGCCACAGAAGCTGCAAATTATTACCTGAAACAAAGTGCAAAAAGTTATTATTACCAGGGACAGGCTCCTCCACAAAATATCTTTAATCCATTGGCCTGGGCCGATTTTATTCAGGCCTGGAAACGAGGGGATTTCAAGAATAATAATTAGAAATCCTGATTCAATTTATTTTCCCCAACGTAGATTTGCCCTCCTTACCAGGGTATGAATTATTTCCAAACAATTGATTATTTATTCACCCGCCTGCCAATGTTCAGCAGGATAGGAACTGCTGCCTTCAAAAAAGATCTGACCAATACCCGGTCCTTGTGCGAGTTTCTCGGTAACCCGCATACGAAATTTAAGTCGATTCATATCGGAGGAACCAATGGAAAGGGTTCGACAAGTCATATGCTGGCATCTGTTTTTCAAACGGCAGGATATAAAACCGGGTTATATACTTCACCACATTTGAAGGATTTCAGGGAACGGATCAGGATCAACGGGGAAATTGTGGCCGAAAATTTTGTCGTCGATTTCGTAGATAGAATTAAACCCCTGATCGAATCGATAGAACCTTCATTTTTTGAAATCACAGTGGCCATGGCTTTCGAATATTTTGCGTTGCACCAGGTCGATATTGCAATAATCGAAGTAGGGCTTGGAGGCAGGCTCGACAGTACAAATATCATCACACCCGAATTATCAGTAATCACCAATATCGGATATGACCATATGAATATGCTGGGTAATACTCTGGATAAAATCGCTTATGAAAAAGCCGGCATCATTAAAAAAAATATACCAGTTGTGGTTGGAGAAGATCATCCGGAAACACATTCTGTTTTTGTAAATAAAGCCCGTGAAGAAAATGCTCCATTGAGTTTTGCCGACAAAAAGCGATTTGTTGCCGATTGGAGATTTGAAAAACAGGAACTGGTCGCAGAAGTCACTTCAGTACATTCCAATGATAAGCATTATTATTACCTGGATCTGAATGGCATTTACCAGGTAAAAAATTTAATTACAGTGATTGAAGCGATAAATATATTGCAACAATTAAATTTTAATATATCAGAAGCACAGGTTCATAGAGGATTGAAGCATGTAAAAAGATTAACAGGCTTTCATGGTCGATGGGAACTTGTTCATGAACAACCAAGGATCGTGCTGGACGTTGGACATAATGAAGATGGCGTACGCGAAATTGTCAGGCAAATCGAGATCACAGATCATGAGGAATTGCATCTTGTATTAGGAATGGTAAAAGATAAGGAAACAGAAAAAATATTATCCTTGCTTCCCAAACAAGGTCATTATTATTTCACGAAAGCCCAGATTCCAAGGGCATTGTCGGAAGAAGAGCTGGCGAAAAAAGCAAAAGATTCGGGGCTAAACGGGAATCACTATTCTCATGTGCAAATCGCATTACAGGCTGCAGTCAGTCATGCTAATAAAAAAGATCTGATTGTTGTTTGCGGCAGTGTATTTGTTGTTGGCGAAATAGATATGAGCGCAATAGCGTTCTGATTTGTTTCAATATTTTAATTCTCCCAATCTTTCCAAAGCATAAAAAAGCGCAGTTGCATGCATGCTTTGAATGATGCCATTATTTTTTAATAATTGTTTTACTTCCTCTAGAGTAAATAGATGTACTTCAATTTCTTCATTGTGATCCAATTCCTGATTTTGCACATAATACCCCCCGGTAGCAAGAAACATGTGCATCCAGTTATTATTTGTAGAAGGGTTGGATGAAGTTTTGCCGAGATATTCATATTTTTTGAAACGGTAACCCGTTTCTTCCAGCAATTCCCTGGCAATTGCTGCTTCCAGCGAAGCATCAGTATCGTCTACACAACCTCCGGGGATTTCGTAATTAGTGAGTCCAAGTGCATGACGATATTGCCTTTCCATAATGATTTTTCCGTCCTCCGTCAAAGCAACAGCGGTAACCCAGGTTGGGAATTCATATACGTAATATGGGTCGACGATCTTTCCTTCCTTCGTTTCGCAAACATCTTTTCGTATCGTAAACCAACTGTCCTTAAAAAGATATTGGGATGATATTGTTTTCCAGCTCAGGTCTTTCATATTTACCAATTATTTCGCTCACGAAGGGTAGTGATATGTGCCACATGATGCTTGCCATGCCAGGCATACATACCCAGCAGGTACCACAATGTAAAAGTTTTATTGTGCTCAGGATGTATAACAGTACGTTCCCAAAACAAATCAGGAAAATTTTTCAGAAGCGCATGCCAGCGGGTATGCAATGCGTAAAGGAGGGTTATTGAAATATTTACCGGGATTTCTTTTACATCTTCCAGTTCAGCCCAGAGTTTTTCTTCATATGGACGTATCGAAGGATTGTTTTCGGTTACTCCCAGTTTAAATCTGCAATAAGCATTAATATGACTGTCTGCAATATGATGTATTACCTGTTGTATTGTCCAGCCACCTTCACGATAAGGAGTATGTATTTGTGCTTTATCCAGGTTCAAAATTGCATTTTCCACTCCTTGTGGAAGAAATTTAATATCGTGCAACCAGGCTTCTTTTTGTTTTGTAGAAAAAGGCTGCGGTTCGTATTTGCCGATAGGATAGCGAAGATCCATTGTCATATAAAGTAATTAGTGATTCAACAGATTTTATTCTCCTCTCAAAGCATGGCCGGTAAGATGAATGAATACATCTTCCAGGTTGGCCTGCTTGACTTCCTTGGGACGTTCAAATCCTGTGGCCACGAGTTTATCTATTAATTTATCAGGCGTATCCATCGCAATGATTTTTCCGGAATCGATAATTGCCACCCGATCGCACAGTATCTCCGCCTCGTCCATATAATGAGTGGTGATGATCACCGTTGTTCCCCGGGAACGGATATCTTTCACCAGATCCCATAAATTTCTTCTTGCCTGCGGATCCAAACCTGTTGTCGGTTCATCCAGAAAAATAATCCTGGGTTGATTGATCAATGTGGTGGCAATGGAGAATCGTTGTTTTTGTCCGCCGCTAAGCTCTTTATATTTTGCCTTTGACTTATCCCGGAGATTGACCATGTCGAGCAATTCACGTGGCTTCACCTGCTGATTATAAAGGCCGCCAAACAATTCAATCAGCTCTACCAGATTCAGATTGGGGTAATAGCCGGAGGTTTGCAATTGTACGCCGATGATTTTTTTTATTTCATCGGGTTTTTTATCCAGATCGAATTCGTCAACTGTTACGGAGCCGCTTGTTTTTTCACGAAGTGTTTCAATGATCTCCAGTGTAGTGGATTTTCCAGCGCCGTTTGGACCAAGTAGCCCGAATATCTCTCCATTGTAGACATCGAAGCTGATGCCTTTTACTGCTTCAAAATCGCCATATTTTTTGACAAGATTACGAACGGAAATAATTGCCTGTTGAATCATAGAGAGGCAATTTACGTCATTCGGTTTTAATTTGAAGACAGGAGCCGTAGCCGGGCAAACATGAGTCGACCACTCCGGGGCCGGAGTGGTCGACTCATGATAATCTTATTTCCCCGCACAGGGGTTTTCACAGCAGTATTACACTATTTTATTTACTGTGAATTGAGGAAGCTATTGAAATATTTCCCTCTGTTACAAGATCCAATAATTTTTTAAATCCTGGTTCACTGGGCTGGGGAGCATCATAGTTAATGATTCGCCCATTTTTATCTGCGATAACATATTTAGGAACCCACAAAACCTTGCAATAAACGGCTGGCAAACTGGTGTAGCCTGCTAGATCTGAAACCTGTATCCCTCCAAACTGATGTTTTATCATGGATTGTTTCCAGTCATTGATATACCTGTCTAATGAAACTGAAATAAACTGAATTGAATCTGATTGATATCGCTCAATCATTTTTTTTAAAGCGGGAATATTTTCTATGCATGGTTTACACCAGCTGGCCCAAAAATCAATCACTAAATATTTGCCTTTATACGAGCTGAATTCAATAATATTCCCGGAACTATCTTTCGAACTAAGATCATATACGGATTTTATGTTACTTAAACGTTGATCAAATTCCTGGTCAACCAGCGGGTTGGCTTTTCTGAATTCATTGTCATCAGTCAGAGGATACACATACAACAAAATATCATGACCCAATGAACTTTTTTTTACCTCATCTCCTAAAGCAGTAAAAAGCATTTCAATGGTATCAACAGACAATCTGCGCCTATGCCACCATAAAAGATATGCGCTTAAATATGAATCCGGATGTCCTTTAATATATCCGATATCCAATGTTCTTATCTTTTGACTAATGGAATCGTATCTCTTACCATACTGGCTCAACTGCTCTTCAAGTGCAGGGCTGGAATTGATGCTTGAAAGCCGATTCAATGACCTAAGCTTATTGTAATACTCCTCCTTATATGTTAGTTCCAAAGATTTTTTCTTGTCCCAGGTTTCTTTTTCAGCTTCTGACCCGGATCCGGTTATGACGTAGTGAAACGGATCATCGATTTTATAAGAGAGAAACATGCTTTTGGGCTCCAATAAAAATCTCACTACACTTGAATCATCAAAATTCTTGTTCTTAATATCAGTCCACAAGATTGCTTCACAAGCGATGCTAACCGTTCCCGAAAACGAAAACCTGCCTTTGTTTAATCTAACGGTATCGTAGTTTAGTAAATTATTTACTTCATTATACATTAAAACGATAGAACCGGTATCCTTCCCGATAATCTCACCAGTCAGGTTAAATCTTTGGCTTTGCGAAGTCTTCTGGCAATTGCAATTCTTTATCGAGAGGGTGAGAAAAATAATAAACAGGGTTGTTATTCGCATCCTTATCTGTTAAAAGTCAACTATGCTTAATAAATTAAGCTAATTTCAAAAACCAAAGATGCATGATTGCTATGAAATCCATAAATTTATTGATTGCATATTCAATGAAATTCATTTTTCTGTCATTTATATTTCTTACCTGCATTGAGGGCAAATTGAATTCCCAACAAATATCATCTTCATTTGAACTCGCCGGTACAATAAATGTCGATACAGGCCGGATTGAGTTGTTACCAGAAGGCGATATTTCATACTATCCTAGTGGTATTAAACAACTGACAGCAAGAATAAAAAATGGCCATTTTGCATTCGCCGGAACTATCTTATATCCTTATGGGCTTCGACTGATATTAAGGAGCAGCGGTAACTACATCTCAAATTATTTCTATTTAGAACCAGGCAGGCAAAAAATTGTTTGCAATGCTGATTCTATCCGGGAAACTCCTCAAATTATTAATCATACGATGACCGAATATCGTACTAACTACTTACCCGCCGTTGCTGCAATAAAACAAAAATTTGATGTTTATGAAACTTTGAATGATGAACTGAAAGCAATGCTGTTTCATTATGCAAAGAAAAGACCATATTCTTATGTAGCGCTCTGGGAAATCGTGCGTCAACTACATAGTGGCTATGACCCCCTTCTCGATTCTGCATTTATGGAATTAAGTCTTGAAATCAAGAAGTCTATAACCGGAAAAGCATTATCAGGAAAATTATACGCTGCAAGAGTTCTTCAAATTGGGTTAATTTTTCCAAGATTAGAGTTATTGGATACGAATAACAGGAATGTAATTATTCCTGGAAAGAATTCATCCAAATATATATTAGTTGATTTTTGGTTCAGCCATTGCATGCCATGTTTGCAGCAAGTTCCAAAATATAAGGAAATATATCAGCAATATAGCCAGAAAGGATTTGAGATCATCGCAATTTCTATTGACAATAAAAAAAATATTCCGGCATGGAAAAATGTGATCCGCGAAAAGAATATGAACTGGATTCACTATCTCGATATGGATGGAAAATTATCTGCAAGTTTGTCTATTGATCAGTTCCCAACGAATTTCCTGGTTGATAATTCCTGGAAGATAATTTCAAAAAATATTGAACCTGATCAATTAAATTCATTTCTGAAAGAAAAATCACAGTGACCAAACCTGAACTTGCAATGGAGTCTTTCGAATTTCGGCTTATGAGCAGGTGTCAGGCTATGCAGTACCTAGATCGGCCTATTTTGTAAAAATCTGTGTGAAATAAATCATTCCTTTTTTCCCTTTTGCCCATCCGATCCCGGTTAGTGTAAAATCCCCCTCGATATTTCTTTTGTGCCCGGGGCTTTGAAGCCATCCTTCAACAGCTTCTTTAGCAGTCATCGGTCCGGAAGCTACATTCTCTCCGACCATAGTGATAGAGCCTAACTGTTTTCTGATTTTTTTAGCTCTTGCCTCCAGGCCTTCGTGACCAAAAGGAGTCCTGCCGGAAGCCATATCCCTGCTATGTTGCGCAGCGATGGCAGATTCAACTTCATTTATTTTAAGAGGTTTTAAGCCCTTTGATTTCCTGTCAATATTTACATAATATAAAATATCCTCCTCAATAGTGCCCGCCGGAACCGGAACAAAAGAAGTCATAACAGTAAGAAAAAAGGAAACAGAAACGATATAGAATGAAAATCTAATCCACTTGTGATTAGGCATACCCTGTTTATTTGTTCTTATTTTATCATATACCATATCAATATTCTTCAAAAAAAACTTAAAACAATAATCCCGTTTTTTACAGCATAGAGAGCCCTGTCAATGAAACGTTTTTAAAATCATATTTCGTATAGCCTGGAATATCTATTCAGAGGCTGGCCTTATCTTTGGCATCATTTATATTTTGCTCCTATTTCTTAAATCATACAGTTCATGAAAGTATTTAAATTCGGCGGGGCCAGTGTAAACAGCACGGAAAGAATAAAAAATCTAGCCGATATTCTTCGCAGCTATGAAGGCCAAAAAATTCTCATCGTAATATCAGCGATGGGAAAGACGACGAATGCTCTCGAAAAAGTGGTAGAAGCATTTTACGCAAAGAAAAAAGACGAGGCGCTGAAACTTTTTGATGTAGTAAAGGAAACCCATCAGTCAATTGCCAGAGAACTCCTGAAAAAAAGTTATTCGGATACAGAACTACAGTTGAAGGATTTTTTCACAGAAATAGAATGGCTCCTGCATGATACACCCAAACGCGAATTTGATTATTACTACGACCAGGTTGTATGTATCGGCGAATTACTTTCCACTGCAATCATCAGCGCTTACCTGAATGAAGAAGGGATCATCAATAAATGGATCGATGTGCGCGATATTTTCCGAACGGATGATAATTTCAGGGATGCTAATATCGACTGGGATTTTACAAAAGGAAAAATAAAACAGGAAATAATTCCGCTGTTTGAGAAATATGATAAGGTATTAACACAGGGTTTTATCGGTTCCACGGATGAAAATGAAAGTACAACTCTAGGGAGGGAAGGCAGCGATTATTCCGCAGCTGTTTTTGCGAATATGATGGATGCTGAAAGTCAGACCATCTGGAAAGATGTGGAAGGCGTAATGAATGCCGATCCGAAAGAATTTCCGGATGCACAACTGATCAGCGAACTTAATTACGACGAAGTGATTGAAATGGCTTACTATGGAGCGCAGGTTATCCATCCCAAAACCATTAAACCCTTGCAGAATAAAGATATCCCTCTCTATGTAAAATGTTTTCTTGATAAAAACCTGGCAGGTACAGTCATCCATGCCCAAAACATAAAAAAACTACCGCCTATTATTGTCGTCAAACAAAACCAGGTCCTTGTACACCTCCATTCAAAGGATTTTTCTTTTGTGGGTGAAAAACCTACCGCCGAATTATATCATTTATTTTCGGAGATAAAGGTCAAGCCCAACCTGATGCAAAGTGGAGCCGTTACCTTACAGGTATGTCTGGACGATAAACCTGATAAAATTGAAAAACTGGCATTAAAGGCCTCAGGTATTTTCGATGTTCAAATTGAAAAGGGGCTAACGCTATTGACTATCCGCCATTACAATAGCACAAAACTGGATGAACTTACCAAGGGAAAATCCATTGTTTTAAAACAACAATCCCCCGAAACAGTGCAGGTGTTGATGAAGTGAATGGGGAATGATGAAACGTCAGACGTGAAAGGTGAAAGGTGAATCGTGAGACTTGAAAAATCTGATGTGAGTAGTTTGATATCAAACCAGAAAATAAATTCATAAATAAATCTCCGTAGATATACTTCAGCCATTCACTATGGACAATTCACATTCCATGTCTGACGTTTCTCTTCTCATCATTCCCCCGATTCCACTATAATCGTCTGTTTTAATTTGATCGGCACGTTCATACCTGAGCGCATGGCGGGGAGCCAGCCGGGCATTTTAAGAAAGGTTTGTTCGATATCTTCATTCATTTTATCATTCCCACCACTGATCACATTTGCATAGACAGGCTTACCTGTTTTATCGATGATATATTCAACCATCACATATGTTTTTCTTTGTCCGGGTTCCAGATCATTTATCATATCCTTTCCTAAACTGTCAATGAAATTTTTAAAAGCTTCATTTCCTCCGGGGAAGATAGGCTGACGGTCGACCACTTTTGCCAGTTCTTCCTCGGGGATAGGCTGAACAGCATGTGTATTTTTCTTAACAGGCTTCGATTCAGGTTTTTTGGGAATATCCACTACCGGACCGGCATCTTCGGTGACATACTCACCTCTGCCATTTACGATCACGAGTGGTACCTGGTGATTCTTCTCAAAATAATAAAAAGCATTTTTCATGCTTCTCTCAAAAGACCCATTTTCAGCAAATGTCTGAAGATACCTGTTCAGGTAGGTCACGCTTCTCGGGCTTCTGAAATCAACGGGGAAAATATGAACGGGAATAAAATCCTGTCCCAGGTCTTTGGCATGGGCTGCTAATATATACAGCTCTTCGATTTGTTCATCTGTAATGGGAATGCATCCGGTTGTTACGCAACTTCCATGAATATAAATATCACCACCGGGTTGTGAAATATCGCTGAGAAGTCTATCAGATTCGTTCGGATAATTCAATCCAAGTGACAAATGATACAGGCTTCTGGGATTAAACTCATTGATATAATAAAATCCTTCCGGAACCTGGTAATCGCCTGCCATCCTTTTTGGCCCTAACGATCCCGCTAATGCGCAGATTTTATAGGTTTTAAAAAGCTTGTATTTATCGGTTGATTTATTCTTCACCCATAACTCCAGCTCACAGTCATATTTAAATGAGCGGATATAAACAAATTTTGCGGGCCATGTCAATCCTTTCGCCTGAAATTGCTTTATGAGAGTGTCTTCCTTTCTTTTCATCACGTCACCGATCTTGGGAATGGAACGCTGGTAATCCAGGAAATTGACTGAATAGGAAGATGCCTGTGCAAACAGAGCCGCTATGGGCAATAATAAGACAAAGGCCAGTAAACCGGATTTTTTAATAAAGCAGATTTTAGTCATGCAAAGGGATAGATTATATGGATCATAATGTGCACAAATTTATTATAAAAACAAAAAACCTGCCAGTTTATTATATAAACATGCCGATAATTGGAGAGTTCGAAACTGCGGGGAGCGGAGGGGGAAGGATGGAGTCTGGGCTATCTTGTATTAAAATAAAATTTCTTCCGGACTCCAGACCCCGGACTTCGGACCATCTACAGATTCCCTCTCGCCGCCTGCTCTCTCTCAATGGCTTCGAACAATGCTTTGAAATTGCCCTTGCCAAAACTTTTTGCACCTTTACGCTGGATGATTTCAAAAAATAAAGTGGGTCTGTCTTCTACAGGCTTGCTGAATATTTGTAATAAATATCCTTCTTCATCACGATCGACCAGGATTCCGAGCTCTTTCAATGAACCGATTTCCTCATCAATATCTCCTACCCTGCTGAACAGTTCATCATAATAGGAGGATGGTACTCTTAGAAATTCCAGTCCCCGGTTGCGCAAATCCTTAACAGTTTCTACAATATTATTGGTAGCCATTGCTACATGCTGCACGCCTTCCCCATTATAAAATTCCAGGTATTCTTCCACCTGTGATTTCTTTTTTCCTTCTGCAGGTTCATTGATGGGAAATTTCACATATCCATTCCCGTTACTCATAACCTTGCTCATGAGTGCAGAATATTCTGTGGAGATATCGTTGTCGTCAAAGGAGAGGATATTCCGGAATCCCATTACTTCTTCATAAAATCTCACCCAGGGTTCCATCTGGTTCCATCCGACATTTCCCACACAATGGTCTACATATTGTAATCCAGTTGAGGAGGGATTATAATCAGTTTCCCATTTTTTATACCCGGGCATAAATGGGCCGCTATAATTTTTTCTTTCGACAAAAAGGTGAACCGTTTCACCGAAAGTATAAATTCCACTCAGGACCACATGACCATTTTCATCCTCAAGCCTCACAGGTTCCAGGTAATTTCTTCCGCCTCTTCTTGTCGTCTCTTTCCAGGCGTTTTCTGCATCTTCTACGAGAAGTGCAAGTATTTTAATGCCATCCCCATGCAAATACACATGATCTGCGATTGCATTTCCTGTTCGCAAAGCAGTTGTAAATACAAAAGTTATTTTATTCTGACGCAAAACATAACTGGTCTTTCCCTTCATTCCTGTCTCGGGTCCTGCATATGCGACAGATTTGAAACCAAAAGCAGATTTATAATAGTGCGCTGCCTGTTTCGCATTCCCAACGTAGAATTCGATATAATCAGTTCCCAGCAATGGGAGAAAATCTATTTGTTTCTGTTGCCTTGCATTGGCAAATAACATCGTGGACATATCGTTAGAATTGTTTTTAATATGGATCGGGTTATTAAAACATTCCCGGATCTATCTCCGGAAATTCAGATAATCGTTGTTCGAATGAATAACGTCTACAATGCCTCGTCCATTGCAAGCGCTTCCATGAGAAGGCAGTAATACATACGCTTGTCGTCAAAAATTTTATGAGGATAATCAGGACGCATTGCCGATACAAAGATAGGATAATAGACTATGGGCCATCAACCATAGTTAATAGGATTTTGTTAATAACTTCTAACTATCCATGGCCCATTATCTTTAGTCTATGGCCTATTCCCTATCTTCACGGCAAATCAACCAGCATGCTTAAAATAGGAATTCTCGGTGGTGGCCAACTTGGGAGGATGCTATTACAGGCAGCCGCCAATTATCCCGTCGAAACATATCTGATGGAAAATGATAATGAATGTCCGGCCGCTCATTTATGTCATCATTTCACCAAAGGCGATATAAAAAACTTTGATGATGTATATAAATTCGGAAAAGGATTGGATGCAATCACTATTGAAATCGAATCCGTGAATGAGGATGCATTGGAGAAACTGGAAAATGAAGGCGTGAAAATTTATCCGAAACCATCAGCGTTGAGAATCATAAAAAATAAAATCAGCCAGAAAGAATTTTATAAAAGATCCGATATCCCCACCCCTTCTTTTGTGATTACAGAAAATCTTGCCGATCTGAAGACCAAAGATCATTTTCTGCCGGCTGTACACAAAATCGGAATGGGAGGTTATGACGGAAGAGGCGTACAGGTGATTAAAACCAAAGCCGATCTCGATAAAGGTTTTGATGCACCGGCCGTATTGGAAAAAATGGTTGAGATCCATAAAGAAATTGCACAGATCGTTGTAATAAATGATAAGGGCGAGGCTGGTTTATTTCCTCCGGTGGACATGGTTTTTGATCCGGATCTGAATTTACTCGATTACCAGATCAGTCCTGCAGAATTACCTGAATCGGTGCTATGGAAAATTGAAGCGATTTCTCTCAAAGTGGCAAGAGACCTGAAGAGTCCGGGTATTTTTGCAATTGAATTATTTGTCGATAAGCAATCCGAAGTGTATGTCAACGAAACGGCTCCCCGTGTTCATAACAGTGGGCATCATACGATCGAAGCCAATTACAGTTCACAGTTCGACATGCTTTGGCGAATTATGCTGGGTTACCCTTTGGGAAACACAGATCCTATTCTCCCTGCTGCGATTGTAAACCTGATCGGCGCCGAAGGACATACCGGAGAGGCGAAATATGAAGGATTGAATGAAGTACTGCAAATGGATAATGTGTTCGTGCATATTTATGGCAAAAAACAAACGAAACCTGGTCGGAAAATGGGACATTCAACCATACTCAGTAAAGAAAAAGCAGACCTGGTACATAAAGCGCATAGAATTAAACACACATTTAAAGTGATCAGTTCATAATTTATTTGTTTTTTTTTATTTCTCGAAAAGAGTGTAATGACTCAAAGATTTTTATCTCATTCTTAGCGCCTTAATTTCTTTCTTTGCGTACTTTGCGTGAAAATAGAACCTAAAACTCGAAACTTAAATGATCCAGGTTGGAATCATCATGGGTAGCGACAGTGATTTACCGGTTATGCAGGCTGCCGCTGATATATTAAAAGAGTTCGGAATAGAATTTGAGCTGACTGTTGTTTCTGCTCATCGCACGCCGATGCGCATGATTGAATATGCTTCCAAAGCTCGCGAGAGAGGATTGAAAGTAATCATAGCAGGAGCAGGCGGCGCGGCACATTTACCAGGGATGGTGGCTTCTATCACTTCTTTACCTGTAATTGGTGTTCCAATAAAATCATCCAATTCAATCGACGGTTGGGATTCTGTTCTTTCCATCCTGCAAATGCCCAATGGAATACCTGTAGCCACTGTTGCACTAAACGCTTCAAAAAATGCCGGTATTCTTGCTGCAACAATCATCGGAGCTTTTGATGAAGTAATAGGAATAGAAGTGGAAGCATATAAAAAAAACCTGGAATCAGATGTGATCAAAAAAATTGATCAGTTGAAAAAAGATGGATGGGAGAATAAGTTTGATTAATAGCATAAAGGAAAAATTGAATGGAAAAAATGTAACCCTTGCTGCATCCGAGAAACGCTTATCCTTATCCGTGATGGATATCATGCCTGGGCAGTCGACAGGGCCCCGGGTCTCCTCAATGAATATCAAAACGAAATCGACAAACTAAAATAGTATGATGGAAGATCATTTTATCGATCCCGCCCGTTCAAATCTTTTTGAACGGAGAGAATTTATTTCGACACTCGCTAAAATTGCAGGGGCATCTGCACTGATGGGCATTCCCGGGATAGGCTTATCCGTTAGTAGAAGGCCCGTTCGCACTTATTCGGTGCAGGATATTATCAATATGATTCTAAAAGAGATACCTGGCAGCCCGATTGCAAACACAGTTGATACTTTGAAAAGCGGCAGCGGAGATCAACAGGTGACGGGCATCGTCACAACAATGTTTGCGACAGTAAAAGTGATTGAAGAAGCAGCAAAGATCAATGCAAATTTCATTATTGCGCATGAACCTACTTATTATAATCATAACGACGATCCCGACTGGGTAAAAAATAATGGGGTTCAAAAAAGTAAACAGGCTTTGCTCGAAGAAAAAAAGATTGCCGTGTGGAGATTTCATGACCACTGGCACCGATATCGGCCCGATGGGATCCGGAATGGCGTTTTGAAAAAATTAGGATGGCTTCAATATTACCAACCCGATAATCCGGCGATGGTTCAAATCCCATCCGTTTCATTAAAAGATATTGTTGCACATCTTAAATCATCATTAGGCATCAATCACCTGAGAGTAATCGGCGACCTGGATCAGCAATGTTCAAAAATCGGATTAATACCTGGCGCAGCAGGCAGTGAAATGCAGGTATCGCTTGTTGAAAAAGAGAAACCGGATGTGCTTGTGATCGGTGAAACCAGAGAATGGGAAACAGTCGAATACATCAGGGATGGACAATTGCTTGGCAGGAAAACCTCACTCATAGTGCTTGGCCATGCTGCGAGCGAAGATCCCGGCATGGAATGGCTTGTCGATTGGCTACAGCCAAAAGTTCCGGAAGTAAAAATCTCGCATATCGCATCTGGTGACCCATTTGTTTGGCTCTAAGGAGGAAAGTCCGAAGTCTGAAGTGAGTGGTGCGAAAGGCGAAGTGAATTTAATTCAAAACGAAATTTCCTCCGGACTTCAGGTTTCGGACTTTTCACTACATTTATTCCCCAAAATTATTTCACATGAGTCATGCTAATAAAAAAATCACCTTTTTGTTTTCCCTTCTCATTCTTTTTTCTTTTTCATTTGCACAAATGGCGGGCAGGGTCATTGAAGAAAAGAAAATAAAAAGTTCGATCCTGGGGAAAGAGGTGAGCTACACGATCTATCTCCCTTCCGATTATGATCGTTCAGAAAGATCTTATCCCGTAGTTTATCTTCTCCATGGATATACGGATGACAATACGGGGTGGCTGCAGTTTGGTGAAATCAACCGCTACGCAGATAAGGCAATTGTTGAAGGCACGATTCCTCCCATGATCATCGTGATGCCCAATGCGGATTCGAGCTGGTATATCAATTCATTCGATGGAAAAGAAAATTATGAAGATTTCTTTATTAAGGAGTTTATCCCATCCATCGAAAAAACATATCGCATCAAGGGAGAAAAAAGATTCCGGGGAATCGCAGGTCTTTCCATGGGCGGATATGGATCGATGATCTATACCCTGAAATATCCGGATATGTTTGCGGCGGCAGCTGCATTGAGTGGCGCTGTTTTCGCAGATGATGAAATACTTGCCATGCCGGATAAAAATTATGAAAGAATATTCGGTCAATTGTTTGGTCATAATCTAAAAGGCAATGACCGGCTCAATCAATATTGGTATAAAAATTCCGTGTTGAAAATTGTTGATACCAAAACGGATGAAGATTTAAAAAAAGTCCGCTATTGGATCGATTGCGGAGATGATGATTTTTTGACTAAAGGAAATTGCCTGCTGCATATCGCACTGACTGAAAAAAAAGTGCCGCATGAATTTCGCATGAGAGATGGCGCTCATAACTGGACTTACTGGCGTACAGGAATTACTGATGCACTGCAATTCATTGGACAAAGCTTTCATCAGTGGTAAATTCTAAAAAAGAAAAATGAGTCAGTTTTCTTCCAGCACAGTAAACTTCTGATCGAGTGCCGGAGAATGTTTGTATAACATATCCAGGAATTTTTTTCCCCATGCTGCATAATAAGGCATGAAGTTTTCGATCCTTTCCTGTAGCCCGTCCATCGGGAATAGAGAAGATTTGATACTATGAATATGCATGCGCTGATCTTCGAATTTTCTTTTTTCAGCTTTCAATAATTTCTTTTCCAGGTCCATAATGGGTTTCACCGCTTTTGACTTCAGCGCTTCCACATATTGAGTCAGGGTTGGATCGACGGGGTTGGAAATTAATTTCAACTTCTCATAATAATTATTTGCATCCTCTATCTCCTTATCGAGATTCAGCTGATTCCTCGATTCCTTTCTTACCAAATCATTCACCAATTCATCCTCCTGTTTAAAAATATCCTTGATGCCGAATCCTGTTCTCTTAAATTTCTCCTTCCATTTTTTTTCAACAATCAAAAAAGAATTTCTCAAAATCAATATGGGAAAAGGAACTTTATAATGATCAAAAATTCCTTTCAGCTCCAGCCAGTAAGCAGTCTCCCCTCCTCCTCCAACAAATGCGAGATTGGGAAGAATTGTTTCCTGGAATAATCCCCGTAGGATCACATTGGGGCTAAAACGTTCCGGGTGTGTTTCGAGTTCAGCATTCAACTGATCCCTGGTAAATTCTAAGTTTGTGCCAATTACCTTATACATCTCATCATGTTGTATTATCCTTTCCCTGATATCATCTTTCAGATAAAATAAATTGATATCACGCGGATTCGCCTGTATTTCGTATTGGGAGGATAATCCTTCAATTGCTTTTTTAGCAAGAATTGATGGAGTATGATTGAACAAATCATCTTTAAACACCGGGACCATCTGCTTTTTAAAATTCACATTGTCGGGTATCACGATAATCAGTCCGTTTTCAGCAAAAATTGCATTGAGCAATTTGAAAGTAGCTGACTGGATATTATCACTGTTTACATAACAATCTTTCATCAGCCGGATGAGTTCTGCTCCAAAAGGTTGAATTGAATATTCTCCTGCAATGCGGTCTATCATTTGTTCCAGTCCATCCGGATTCATTCGACCCACTGCACCTTTTTGATTGGTATCCCAGACCAGCTTTTGATGATTCAGGTAAATTTGACCCAACTCTTCCAGATCAGCATCCTCACTACCCATAAAAAATACCGGTACAAACCGGTAGTCAGACAATTCTTTGTTGAGATAGTCTGCAAGCTTGATCGCATGCAGGATTTTATATATAAAATAAATCGGGCCGGTGAATATTGCCGGTTGATGAGCTGTGGTTATAGTGAAACAATTATCTTCCAAAAGACATCGAAGATTGTTCGAAACAGCAGGATTCATCCCGGTTATTGCATATTGTTTTTTTAGTTCGTCTACCAGCATTTTTCGGTCAGTCTTAAACTGCTGGCGGGCATGTATAGCCGATTTTATTCCTTCAATGGAAACCGGATGTTGATAAAAAGGCCTCAGAAAATTTTCCTGCTCCAGGTAATCTGTAATTATTTTAGAAAAATATCCGGTATCCTGGTAAGGTAAATGAGTGACAGTACAATTCATAAGCTCAATAAAAATAACAACTCGGTGATATTAAAGCCGACCAATCAAATAATTTAACAATATTGCCTATTTCAATTCGTATGCAACAATTGAGTTTTTAAAGAATGTTGGAACATATACGATCCGCCCATTCCTGTCGTAACCTATATCAGCGGAGTTGATCTTTTGATCTCTTGTATCCAGCATTTGCTGCTTGCTTCCGTCTCCATGAATATAATAGATCACCCCACTCCAGCAGGAAACGATGAACTCATTTCCAGTCACTCGCTCAATACCGTCTGTACTTGCATCCATCCCATCAGCAATCTTTGTCCTTTGATGATCTTTTGAAATTTTCCATAAGTTTCCATTTCCAAGTACATACAGATCATCGCCCACTGCCAGCACTCCATTAGCTCCTTCAATATTTTCTGCATATGTAGTGACTGTTCCATTTTCAATACGGTGTACCTTGCCTGTTTTTGTATCTGAAACATATACGATTCCTTTGGTATCGACCGAAATATCATTCAGGAACTGCGCGCCTGGAACAGGAATATGATGATTGATTTTTCCAGATTTGATATCTATCACAACAACTTCATCGATATCTGCTGCAAACAATGCGTTCTTGAATTGTCCAAGTCCCTTTGGACCATTCAATCCTTTCACCCAATCTACTTTGATAATCTTGCCATCCAATCCAACTTTGCCGATAGAGCCCTTGCCATTCTTTCCATCCGGCGCTCCCCCGATATTGGAAGTATATAAAACTTTATTTGTGCCATCATAAAGAACAGATTCAGGAACTCTGAGAACTGTGTCTGTCTGCCATTTTTTTACCAACTGATGACCCTGTGCTCTCGAATTATTATAGCTCAACAGTAAAAGAAAAATGAGTAAACCAATTCCTGAAATTTTTTTTCTCATAAGTATAAATTTTGATTCAGATAACAATGAACAGCTTCAGTTGTTTAAAAACAGTATAAAATTAAAGAATAAGACAAAGAAAATCTATGAGCAATTTTGGCTGACTTAAACCACCTGGAATCCATACGCATATGGATCATCGTTTGGATCAATGCTGATTGTATTCCGCCCGTATATTTTTGCCCATCCTTCAATACTTGGAATAATGGCGGACAAACCCGCAAGAGTAGTTGCCCTTTCTACTTTGCCGGTAAATGTTGAACCGATAATACTTTCATGAATAAATAAATCACCTTCCTTTAGTTTTCCTTTTGCATACCACTGCGCCATTCTCGCAGAAGTGCCGGTTCCACATGGTGAACGGTCGATCGCTTTATCGCCATAAAAAACTGCATTTCTGGCAGTGGAATGCTTATTCAAAACTTTTCCAGTCCACAAAACATGTGAGCACTCACGTATGGTTGGATCAATCGGATGAACAAATTCGTGCTTTTCATTAATTAATTTTCGCATTATGCGGCCCCATGCAATCAACTGATCAGCGGAGTATTCTTCTAACCCTTTAAAATTTTTTTGCTGATCGACAATTGCATAAAAATTTCCGCCATAAGCAATATCAACCCTTAAAGATCCAAGTCCCGGACAATCGATCTCAATATTTTCGGCTGCCAGGAACGATGGAACATTCGTGAGTTTTACACTTTTTACTTTTATTCTATTTTCCGAAGAGTTTTCTGTTTTGTATTCGACCAATATAAGCCCAGCAGGCGCTTCCATCCGAACAATGCCCTGAGTCTTCGGCTGAATCAATCCTTCTTCAATTCCAATAGTAATCGTACCAATGGTGCCATGACCGCACATGGGCAGGCAACCACTGGTTTCAATAAATAAAACTGCCACATCGTTTTTGGGATCGTGAGGAGGATAGAGAATACTTCCGCTCATCATGTCATGTCCTCTCGGTTCGAACATTAGCCCCTTTCTTATCCAATCATAATCTGCTATAAAATGCTGGCGTTTTTCACTCATATTTTTCCCTTTCAGCTCCGGGCCGCCCCTTGCCACCAGGCGTACCGGATTGCCGCATGTATGTGCATCAATACAGGTAAAGACTGCTCCACTCAAATGCTCTTTCAATAATTCATCTTTCAAGGTTGGTAATTTCCTCATGAGATAATATCAGGCTTTTTTCTGTTTTTTGGAAAGAATGAGATGATATGAATGTTTTATCCAGTCGATTAATTGTCGGTCGATATCAGCCGGATCATTTACAGGAACTATGTGCACATATCGATTTGCAGAGGTATGCAGATATTTCGAAACCGGAGCCATATTCTCCAAATGATCCAGAAAAAATTCTAATTCGAGATGATCCTTTTTTACTTTGAGGGCAAGGAAGGTGGATGCGGTTTTGAAATAAATTACACCCCCTTTTACTGTTTCCTGCCTGGACTCGCCCAATTGTTTTACAATCGAAACAATTTTTTTATAAATATCTTCCAGATGTTTGGGGCGTTTTTCAAAGAGCCCATCCTTTCCAACCAACTTGTGCGCGTGTTGTTGATTCTTATTCCGGAATTTTCTTTTACAAACCGGGCAGGTCCACATGATGATTTCAAATAAAGATTTCAGAAAACAGCGTCTTTTGTTAAGCGGTCATTTACAGTGCGCCATAATGCGAGCGGATTTTCATTTTTTAACTCATCCGGTAGTAAAGCATTTGTCCAGTTTTGAAAACATAATGGCCTTGCAAACCTTTTGATGCCATCCGCGCCGACAGAAGTAAACCGGCTATCTGTCGTAGCCGGAAATGGACCTCCATGCTGCATGCTCAGGCAAACTTCAACTCCGGTTGGCACTCCATTCAGAATAAAACGTCCGCAAATATTTTTAACTTCTTCTACGAAAGCTTCATTATTTCGCATATCCGTTTCCGTTGCCATGAGCGTGGAAGTCAGCTGACCTTCTATATGTTTCGCAACCGAAATCATTTCATTCATATCCCTGCACCTGATAACAAGGGAATAAGGCCCGAAAATTTCCTGGTGCAGGACCGGATTATTCAAAAATGCCTGACCTGAAGCAGATGCAATTGTGGCAATAGCCTGATTCTCCTTCGGAGCCACTTCACTGACTGCAATGGTCTCAACACTTTCCTGCGATATCGCAGTCTTACGTTTATCAGTATACGCTTTTGCAATTCCCGGATGCAACATGGTACCCGGTATGGTTTTTTTGATTTCGGTACCGAGTATGGATATGAACTGATCCAGGTTCTCACTATCGATTCCAAAAATCAGTCCCGGATTGGTGCAAAACTGGCCAACACCCAATGTTATGGAGCCTCCATATAAACGCGCTATTTCCTCTGGAGACTGTTTTAATTTCTCAGGTAATAAAAAAACAGGATTGACGCTACTCATTTCTGCAAAAACGGGAATCGGCTCCCTGCGCTGGCTGGAAAGATCAAAAAGGGCCTTGCCTCCGCTGAAGGAACCTGTAAAGCCAACAGCTTTTGTCAATGGATGTGTGACCAAAGATCTCCCAACTTCAAAACCAGCACCATGGATATGCGCAAAGATTCCTTCAGGCATATTCATTTTCTTTGCAGCTTTTAAAATTGCACCCGCAACCTGCTCAGATGTCTCTGCATGAGCAGGATGCGCTTTTACAATAACCGGGCATCCGGCAGCAAATGCACAGGCCGTATCACCCCCCGCTGTCGAATATGCGAATGGAAAATTACTGGCTCCAAAAACAACGACCGGGCCCAAAGGAACCATCATTTTCCGAAGATCGGGCTTTGGGGGGTTTCTGTCAGGAATTTCTGTATCTATTCTTATCTCCATCCACTCTCCCCTTTCACAGGCATCTGCATAGCTGTTCAACTGGAAAATTGTCCTGGCCCTCTCATTCTGCAAACGCAACAAAGGCAAATTCGTTTCTGATGATACTATTTTTAATAATTCATCTCCCAGCGATTCCATTTCCACAGCAATGGCACGCATAAAATCGGCGCGACGTTTCAAAGGAAATTTGCGGTATTGATGGAATGCTTCCCATGATTTTTTCACTACGGCATCTATTTCCGCTGCGGTGGCATCTGTATACATCGTATAAGATTTTATTATTGAAAAAAACTATAATTATGCCGGAGTCCGTACAAAGGGTGATTAATCTACAAGTTAAGATAATCAGGCAAGACCGGCCTCGACGCAATTCCATCCCGGATGATTTTCTCTATTTTTTCTCTTTCTTCACCGGCGATTTTGAGCCTCGGGGCACGCAATTCTTCGCTGCCCAGTCCTGTCATCGATGCAGCCAGTTTTATGTATTGAACGAGTTTCGGATGCAGGTCCAATTCCAGCAATGGCATGAACCAGCGATAGATTTCAGTGGCCTCTTTTATTTTTCCTGCTTTTACCAGGCGATAGATGGCTACAGTTTCACGCGGGAATGCATTTACAAGTCCGGCCACCCATCCCACGGCTCCCATCAGCAATTCTTCCATTGCAATGGTATCCACACCGCACAAAATTTTGAACCTGCTTCCAAAGCGTTTAATCATCCTCGTTACATTGGATATGTCCCTCGTAGATTCTTTTACTGCCTGGATATTGTTGCAAACGGTCAATTCTTCGAACATGTCGGGTGTGATTTCAATTTTATAATCCACCGGATTGTTATACAGCATAATTGGCAGGTCAGTTGCTGAAGCAATCTGCCGGAAATAGGTTACAGTTTCACGGTTATCTGCTTTATATCGCATCGGTGGCAATAACATTAATCCTTCGGCCCCCCATCGCCCGGCATTTTCCGCCTGTTGTATGGCTTCTCGGGTAGATCCTTCCGCTATGTTTAGTATGACCGGTATTTTGTGCTGCGATTTTTCGACTGCAAACTTCACCAGCTTTTCTTTCTCTGCGACAGTGAGCACACTTGCTTCTCCGAGAGAGCCTCCAAGAATAATGCCATCGATTCCTGCATCCGTCTGTGCGCGGAGCATATGCTCAAACATTTTCAGATCGAGTTCGTCGCTGGCTGAAAAAGGAGTGATGAGCGCCGGAAAGATCCCTTCCCATTGAAAAGACATATTTTTTTTTCCGCAAATTACATGTATGAACAGAAATTTCCTGTATTATCTTTTAAAGACAAATTGCTGTACTGTTGATAAATGTGCGAAAAAAAGGCTGGCGTACATAGCATAACTAAGCAGCAAATATGCATAATACTTTGTCCTGTATCAGGTAATCATAGATGAAAAACAGGGCGATAAAAACCATATGAAAGCTAAAAACCTAAAACGATTTAGGTAAATTAGTATCCGGAACTAATCAATCGATTGCAAGTTTAATCGATCAAACATCTCATATGAAGAAAATCCTGTTTTGCTTTTCTCCAAGAATTCAAATTTTTGAGGGGAAAAATCAAAATTCACCAAAGAATATCCTCGTTACGATTGCCGGGGGTTTTAGAAAAAGACTTCGCAAAAACCTACTCTATTGTTTGCTTTTACTTTTGAGTATGAAAGGGTATAATCAGCAAACACCTGTATCACTCGATACGCTTGCAGGTAATTTCATAAAAAGCATTCGAAAAAACCCCATCGAAAAAATTTATCTGCACACCGACAAATGGTTTTATGTGGCAGGAGAAACTGCATGGTTCAATGCTTTTTGTGTAAATGCACTATCAAAAAAGCCTATTCACCAAAGTAATACTTTGTTTGTCGATTTGGTGGACCAATATGATAATACCATTGACCAGATATTATTAAATCTCAAAGAGCAGGGATTACACGGAAGATTTGCTTTATCACATTCCCTGCCTGAAGGATATTACTGGATCAGGGCTTATACGCGAAAAATCCTTCATGAAGACAGTAATCGCATTTTCGTTCAACCGATTTACGTATTGAACCCGCAATCGCCAAATAATAAACAACTGACTGAAAAAACTGCGGGCATAAAAAATGATTCTTCAACTGCAGGCAAACCGCAATTGGTATTTTATCCTGAAGGTGGTTCCATAGTTTCAGGAACAAATGCCGTAGTTGCTTTCCGCGCACTGGATGCAAATGGGAAACCAGTTAATATTTCGGGATATGTTACAGATAGTTTTGATTCAGTAGTCACAAATTTCAAAACGGTTATACCCGGGTTCGGAAAATTCAATTTTGATGCATGGAAAGCAAGAAAATATATTGTTCATGTCAAATGGCCCGACAGTTCTAAAACAGTTCATTCATTGCCTTCCATCGATCCTTATGCCAGTCAGATTTCCGTGATAGCACAAACAAGCAGTGTGTTCCAGGTTCAGATATCACTGGGTGATTCGTTGTATCAGAAAAATAAATCAACCTATCTCTTAGGTATCAGCGGAGATAGTTTATGCTTTGCCAGTGTGGGCACGGATATGTACCAGGTATATATTCCCAAAGAAAAATTTCCGCCTGGAAAAGCAACATTGATTTTATTCGATGATCAGCAGAAAATAGTTAGCGAGAGAAATATTTATAATGACAAAAGCAATAGCCTCATCAGCGTTGAACCGGATAAAGAGAAATATGGGCCCAGGGAAAAAGTAAACTTAAATATTTCCATCACAGATCATGCACACCAGCCAGAAATATCCCTGATGTCAATCGCTGTTACTGACGATAATCTGGTTAAATCCGGATTTATTCAAAATGACACCCTTCTTCCTTCGTTCGTGAATCTTGAAATGACGCAGGAACAGAAAAATTATTCAGGAGAAGAATGGGATCTCATGATGCTAACGCAAAAGGATCAATACCTGGGGTGGAAACCCGGAATAAATATACCGGTGACGGATAATCGAAAAATGATCCAGGAAGATTATTTTACCGCGATCCATGGTCATATAGAAAATAAAAAAAATGAACGGATTCCCAACCGCATCATCACCCTGGTCTCGAATGAAAAAAACCTGACCGTTTTCGAAAACGATACCACTGATGCAACCGGTGACTTTTATTTCCCTTTACCGGCCTATGAAGACAGCACACAATTTATAGTACAGGTAGCCAATAAAAACGGAGTCAAACAGGATGAGGAAATTGTAATTGACAGTTTTTCATTTCCCCATTTTCATACACCAGTTCAATTGAAAAAAAGATTTTCTGCACATGAAACAAAAGTGATCCATGATTTTAAGACACATCAACTGGATACTGCATTAATAGGAACGGGAAAAGAATGGTTGAATGCGGTAACAGTGAAGGGATATAAGAAAAAAGAAGTTGATTATGATGAAAGTAAAAGAGTCAGCCAGTTTTCGAGAGTCATCACCAATGACATGATTAATCAAGGTGGAATGAACGCGATTTCAAACGCCCTCCTTATGACTCCCGGTGTTCATTTAAAAAACGGAAGACTGGCTGTAACCGGGGGAAGTGGCTTTCGTGAAGGTGAACCTTTACTCGTAGTTGATGGAGTGCCGATGAATTTAAGCGCTGATACCATGCCGTTAGCAGTAGGCATTTCAAAAAGCCCTGTTTTAAATTTCCTGGATCAACAGATTCCCACGGGGATCGTCGATTTTATAGAAGTATTGACGGGGGCGGAAGCCGCTATTTACGGTACCAGGGGCGCCTATGGCGTCATTCTTGTAAATACAGGTGCAAAAATGAGAGTGGATAATAAATATGCCAAGATCGGCCTTGTAAATATCTATCCTAAAGGATATTTTAAATCAACCAGTTTTGTATCTCCGGATTATGACAAAAAAGAAATCAAAAAATCAATTTCCCTCGATGAACGATCAACCATTTATTGGAATGGAGAAGTCCTGACAGATAATAACGGTAAAGCAAATATCGGTTTCTTTACTTCTGATCCCTCTACTACTTATACGGTAACATTGACAGGATTTACATCGAGAGGTGAGATGATTAATAAACAAATAAAAATTAACAGGAACTAATTATATCACTTCACCTTCCAGGTCATAATCGTAAGCTTTTGTGATCTTCACATTTACAAATTCTCCAATCGGCAGTTTTTTATCCGAATGAATAATGACTTCATTATCTACTTCAACCGAATCGAATTCTGTGCGGCCAAGATATCTTCCTGCTTCTTTTTTATCAATCAGAGTTTTGAAAACCTTACCCAGTTTTTCAATATTCTTATCATAGGAAATTTCCTGCTGGACCTCCATGATCTCCTGCGCTCTTTTTTCTTTTACGTCGGCAGGCACATCATCTTCGAGCGCATATGCACTGGTTCCTTCTTCATGGGAATAGGTAAAAATCCCTACCCTGTCAAAACGATGTTGTTGCAGAAATTCTTTTAATTCATCCACATCATCCTGCTTTTCTCCCGGGAACCCTGCAATTAATGTGGTACGCAGACAAATTCCGGGGATTTTTTCGCGGATCTTATCAATCAATTCCGTCATTTCCGCACGGGTAATTTGCCTGCGCATAGCTTTCAGCATATTGTCACTCGCATGTTGCAATGGCATATCCAGGTAATTGCAGATATTTTCTCTTTCGCGCATCACATCGACGATCTCCAATGGAAATTTAGAAGGATACGCATAATGCAATCTTATCCATTCCAGTCCTTTTACATCGGCAAGCCGGTGTAGCAGGTCAGGCAGCATTCTTTTTTTGTAAAGATCCAATCCATAATAAGTCAGTTCCTGCGCGATCAGCATAATTTCTTTCACACCTTTTTTAACCAGTCCTTCTGCTTCTTTTACCAAATCTTCAATGGATCGACTTGTATGAGCGCCGCGCATCAACGGGATCGCACAAAAAGCGCAGGTACGGTTGCAGCCTTCGGCAATTTTCAGGTAGGCATAATGTTTAGGTGTCGCCAGCAACCGTTCTCCAATCAATTCCGATTTATAATCCGCATTAAATTGTTTTAAGATCAAAGGCAGTTCCATGGTTCCGAACCAGGCATCCACTTCAGGAATTTCTTTTTCCAGGTCATCGCGATAACGATGACTCAAACATCCGGTTACATACACCTTATCCAGTTTTCCCTTTTTCTTCAATTCAACCTGTCGCAAGATCGTATTTACAGATTCTTCTTTCGCCTTTTCAATAAATCCGCAGGTATTGACCACGACAATATTATGATCACTCCTTTTATTCTCATGAACCACATCGATATCATTCGCCTGTAACTGTGCACTGAGCACTTCACTGTCGACCATATTCTTACTGCACCCCAGTGTAATGATGTTTACCTGATCTCTCTTGATTGTCTTCGTTTTCATGCGGCGGCAAAGGTACAAAGGATTGTCCGGATAGGCGATGAATCTTTCACTCCTGCACTCCACCAGTTTCTAAAAATATTTATCTTCGGTAATATAGATTTCCGTCATGTCAAAGAACAATCAATCGGGTTTGAGCAATATTTTCAAACATTTTTTTAACAGCGAAAAAGCTGGTGGCTTTATATTAATTTTTTGCACAATTTTCTCTCTTTTAATTGCTAACAGCAGTCTCGGAGGATCCTATGTTCATTTCTGGCACTCCCCGCTCAATCTTTCTTTTCCCGGAGTCAGTCTGAATTATTCTGTCGAAGAATGGATCAATGATGGGTTGATGACAATTTTCTTTTTAATGGTGGGATTGGAAATAGAAAGAGAATTATATGTAGGAGAACTTTCTGATTTCCGAAATGCTTTGTTATCAATTGTAGCAGCCATTGGAGGAATGCTGTTCCCGGCATTAATCCACTTTACGATTAATCACGGTACTCATACACAACCGGGAATAGGAATCCCGATGGCTACTGATATTGCCTTTGCACTTGGGATGCTATCCCTTTTGGGCAACAGGGTACCCCCTGCTCTGAAAATATTCCTGACAGCGCTGGCCATTATAGATGATCTTGGTGCAGTTATAATCATAGCAATTTTTTATACCAAAGGATTTTCTGCGATTAACCTGAGCATTGCCCTTGCAATTTTTATTTTTCTTCTTATTCTAAACAGGATGAAGGTTTATAAATTATCGATCTATTTGATTGCTGGCGTATTCATGTGGTATTTCATGCTGAAGTCGGGGGTACATGCAACGATCAGCGGAGTATTGCTTGCATTTGCTATCCCATTCAATAAAGATGATACCGTCAATCCTTCATATAAATTGCAACATGCATTGCATAAGCCTGTAAACTACTTAATCATTCCCATATTTGCTCTCGCGAACACAGGCATTCCTCTTGCTGAAGATTGGTATAATCATTTGCATGATAAAAACAGCCTTGGCATTATGCTCGGTCTTTTATTGGGTAAGCCAATAGGAATATTTCTCTTATGTTGGACCGCAGTCAAAATGAAATGGATATCTCTGCCACATGGCATCAACTGGAAAATTTTATTTGGAGCAGGAGTGCTCGCCGGAATTGGTTTTACAATGTCGATTTTTATTACCAATCTCGCTTTTGAAAATGAAACTATATTGATCGAAGATTCAAAAATTTCAGTTTTGCTGGCATCTTTATTTGCTGCTATGATTGGTCTTGCAGTATTATTTTTTAGCAGCAAGGAAAAATATAGCGAGCAGTGATGCCTGAGCAATCATTTATCTTCCAAATGAAAGAGACTATCCACAAATTCATGTTTGTTGAATACAAGAAGATCTTCCATTCTTTCTCCGACGCCAATAAATTTAACGGGAATTTTAAACTGATTAGCGATCGCAAGTACCACTCCACCTTTTGCAGTACCATCCAGTTTGGTAATCGCCAGTCCTGATACGTCTGTAGCGGCTGTAAATTGTTTTGCCTGCTCCAGCGCATTTTGTCCTGTCGATCCATCCAGAACCAATAATACTTCATGAGGCGCTTCGGGATATATTTTTTTGATCACTCTCTTTATTTTACTCAACTCTTCCATGAGATGTGCTTTGTTATGCAAACGTCCTGCCGTATCAATGATGACTATATCAGTATTTTTTGCCATTCCGCTTTGCACCGTATCGAATGCAACGGCTGCCGGATCAGCTCCCATCCCCTGCTTTACGAGAGGAACACCTACCCTTTCGCTCCAGACAGTCAACTGATCAATGGCTGCTGCACGAAAAGTATCCGCAGCTCCTAACAGAACAGATTTTCCTGCTTTTTTGAAATTGTAAGCCAGCTTACCAATCGTGGTTGTCTTACCAACTCCGTTTACCCCCACCACCAGGATCACATAAGGTTTGGCTGATAAAGATGACTGAAAATCGACATATGATTCTTCAGAATCATCCACCAGGACCGACTCAATTTCTTCCTGTAATATTTTATTAAGTTCAGAAGTGTTGAGGTATTTATCTTTTGCAACTCTTTTTTCTATTCGTTCAATGATCTGAATTGTTGTGCTGATGCCCACATCAGCGCTCACGAGTGCTTCTTCTAATTTATCCAGTACTTCTTCGTCAACGGCATTCTTACCCGCTATTGCCTTTGTTATTTTGGAAAGAAAGCCCTGCTTGGTTTTTTGTAAGCCATGGTCAAGACTTTCTTTTTCTTTTTTTCCGAAGATTTTATCAAAAAAACCCATATCAACTATAATTTATAACCTATATCAAAATAAACCATGTCCCGAAATTCATTCTTCTTTCTTATGACAAAAAAAGCCGCCCCGGATCGAGACAGCTTATATCTTTATTCATCAAAACGATTTTATTTCTGGGCGAGGAATTGTTTCACCTTGTCTTTATGCACGATACTTTCTTTGAAAGTATAGGCCCCGGTCTTAGAGCTGCGGACAGGACGAATGACCTTGGTCCAGTTTTTGGCTTCGGCAGCTGCCTTGGCATCTTTCGTTTTAATCGCGGTTTTAGCTTGCTTTGCCATGATTATGATGTTAAAATGTAATGATTTAAAAAGCCAACTTGTGAAAATTATATTTTCACATTAATCAGTTTATTTTATTTCTTTATGAACAGTAACTTTCTTTAAAATAGGGTTGAACTTTTTCAACTCCAGTCTTTCAGGAGTATTTTTTTTGTTCTTTGTTGTAATATAACGGCTGGTACCGGGCTTACCACTGTTTTTATGTTCAGTGCATTCTAATATTACCTGAACCCTGTTGCCTTTCTTTGCCATAATAATAATTTATAACGTGATAACTCTGGAAAGTGAATCTTGACTCATTCACATTTTCCGTTTATATTTTTACCCCTGCTGATCTCAACTCCTTTACGACATTATAAAGTCCTCTTTTATTGATCGTACGCAAACCTTCGGAAGACACTTTAAGTGTAATCCATTTACTTTCTTCTGATAGGAAAAAGCGCTTACTCTGCAGATTGGGTAAAAATCTGCGTTTGGTTTTAATATTTGAATGGGAAACTCGGTGTCCCGAAACCGGCTTTTTTCCTGTAACCTGACATACTCTTGACATAACTGTCGGAATTTAGGACGGCAAAGGTCGTAAAATCTCTTTAAATAGCAAAAAGAAATGGGTTTTTTCTGAAAGAATTTAGGGATTACCAATGGTTGGATGGTTTGATTGTTAGATGATTGGGATGAGCCGGAAAACAATCAAACAATCAAACCATATAGCCATCCAAGCTGTATTTAATAATTACTTAATTTACTGTTGACTTTTACCTGCCTACTTTGCAACAAAGTGGCGGTGAATGGCTAAAATGAAAAGAAAAACGATACCGAGGGATATCAGCTGGCTATCATTCAATGCCAGGGTGTTGCAGGAAGCTGCTGATCCTGGCGTCCCTTTGAGGGAAAGGATCAAGTTTCTGGGCATTTTTTCCAATAATATGGATGAATTCTTCCGGGTGCGGGTTGCCACTCTCAACCGGATGATTGAGTATAGCGGAAGGAAGATCAACATGCACATGGAGCTTGCACCCCAAAAAATATTGGACCAGATTCAGTCCATTGTGTTGCAACAGCAGGAACAATTCAATGAAACCTGGGAGGATATCCGAAAAGAGCTTGAGAAAGAAAAAATATTTCTGCTCAATGAAAAACAACTGAATAAAGATCAGCAAAGATTTGTTCAGAATTATTTTGAAGAAGAAGTGAGGTCCAGTATCATTCCATTGATGATCGAAAGCATTCCTCAATTCCCTTACCTGCGCGACAAATCCATTTACCTCGCCGTTCTGCTTTCCCGAAGAGATAATACTTTGAAAAGAAAATATGCGCTGATAGAAATACCGAGCAGGGTACTTGGCAGGTTTGTCCTGCTGCCTTCATCCAATCCAAATGAACATAATATCATATTGCTTGAAGATGTAGTGCGATATAATCTCCGAAATATTTTTTCTTATTTCGAATACGACCGATACCAGTCATGGGTATTTAAAGTGACTAAGGATGCCGAAATAGATATAGATAATGATATCTCCACCACATTGATTCAGAAGATCGAAAAAGGGGTAAAAAGCAGGCGGAAGGGAAAACCCGTCCGGTTTGTCTATGACAAGGAAATAGACGAAGGATTACTGGAGTATCTTATTAAACGACTGAACCTTTCCAAAAAGGGATACCTCATCCCTGGAGGGAGGATCCATAATTTTCGTCATTTTATTGATTTTCCCGATGTATTCACTAAGAAAGGTCAGCGAAAAAAACCATTCATGCATCCATTGCTTGTTAAATCACCGCGTGTAACCGATGTTGTTTTGGAACAGGATGTCATGCTGCATTTTCCCTATCACTCCTTTAATCATGTGATTGATATGCTTCGGGAAGCAGCTATTGATCCCGATGTTACCAGTATTAAGATTACATGTTATCGTCTTGCGGCTAATTCTAAAATCGTCAACGCGCTGATCAATGCAGTCAGGAATGGGAAGCATGTAACAGCCATGGTTGAACTACGCGCCCGCTTTGAAGAAGAAGCAAACCTGGAATGGAAGGAAAGGCTGGAAGAAGAAGGGGTAAGAGTAATTCTCAGCATTCCAAATATGAAAGTGCATGGCAAGCTTTGCCTGATTAAGAAAACAGTCAAGAAACACACGATACATTATGGATTTGTGAGCACCGGCAATCTGAATGAAAAAACAGCGACTGTATATGGAGATCATTGTCTGCTTACTTCCAACAGAAATATTATGGCCGATGTAAACCGTCTTTTTACATATCTGGAAAAATGGAAAGACGGGATATCCCCACTTAAAGCATGTAAAACACTACTCCCCTGTCCGATATTATTGAGAAGAGAGTTGGAAAAAATGATTAACCGTGAAATAAAGATTGCAAAAAATAAAAAACCTGCTTCCATCACATTAAAGATGAATTCGCTTTCCGACGAAGCGTTGATTCATAAACTTTATGATGCAGCCAAAGCCGGAGTTGAAATTAAGCTCATCGTGCGGGGCATTTTTTGCATGTTTTCTGAAAACAAAAAATTTATTAAACCGGTTACTGCTATCAGCATCATCGATGAATACCTGGAACATGCACGGGTATTTATTTTCAGAAATGAGGGGGAAGAAAAAGTTTATATATCTTCGGCCGACTGGATGATAAGGAATCTGGATCATCGGGTAGAAGCAACCTGCCCAGTTCTCGATGAAAATATCAGGAATGAATTAAAAACCATTTTGGATATACAATTGGCAGATAATGTAAAAGCAAGATGGTTGGATAATCTTTTATTGAATGAATACAAACGTGATTCTTCGAAGAAAAAGATCCGATCCCAGATTGAGATATATAATTATCTTCATCAGAAAAATATTAAAAGCGCAGAAACCATACTCCTGCCATTACCCGAATCGAACAAGGAAATGGTTTCTGCTGTATGAAAACCTCAACCATTAAATGAGATTGGCAGCTATAGACATCGGAAGCAATGCAGCACGTCTGCTTATTTCAGAAGTCGTTCTCCAGAATAACAAACCGGAGTTCAACAAACTTAATTTCGTTCGGGTACCACTGCGTCTGGGTTTCGACGTTTTTGATAAAAAGGAAATTTCTCCTGAAAAGGCAATGATGATCATCAATACATTGCAGGCTTATAAATATCTCCTGAATGCATACGGGGTTAAACATTTCAAAGCTGCGGCTACTTCAGCTATGAGAGATGCAAGCAACACAGATGCTATTTTGCACCAGGTCAAACAGGAAACAGGAATCGATATTGAAGTCATCAGCGGCGATGAGGAAGCATCTCTTGTTTACGAAAATCATATTGCTGAAAACCTGGATAAAGAACATTCCTATTTGTATATCGACGTGGGTGGCGGAAGCACTGAACTTACTTTTTTTGCAGAGAACAAGCTTATTTTTAAAGAATCCTTCGATATCGGAACGATCCGTATATTAAAGAACCAGGTGAGTGAAAAAAAATGGGATGAAATGAAGGACTTCATTAAAAAAGAGACCAAGGGCCACGACAATGACCTGACTGCAATCGGATCCGGCGGAAATATCAATAAAGTTTTTTCGCTTTCAAAAAGAAAAGATGGCAAACCCCTCACGCTTGAACTCTTAAAAGATTACTACAAAGAATTAAGCAGTTTTTCAATAAAAGACCGGATTCGTATCTACAATTTAAAAGAAGACCGCGCCGATGTCATTGTACCCGCATTGCAGATATACATCAACGTTATGCGATGGGCAAATACAGAAGAAATTTATGTCCCCAAAATAGGGCTGGCTGACGGACTGATACAGCATCTTTATGAGGAATTAAAGAAAAAAGGAATCGGGATGTGATGGATGGCCGTTGGTCGTTGATCGATCGGCGACATTAAATTCGGCCAACAGCCATCGGCCATCGATCATCCTCTTCCTATCAACTGCAAATAATCAAATTTCCCTACCTTAGCATTCTTCGAAACTCCTGCCTGCAGGAAGACATGAGGGTTATGTTTTATTCTAATTGCAGAGCCATATCCTCTCCGGTGTAGTTCTAATTTCATTATTTCAAAAAACAAACCCATGTCAGCTAAAAAAGATTTCAAAAAAATAACTACACATTCACTGCAAATGATGAAGGCAAATAAGGAAAAGATTTCCATGATCACTGCCTATGATTTTTCCTTTGCCCGCTTATTCGATGCAGCCGGTATTGATGTTATTTTAGTTGGAGATTCTGCCTCCAACGTGATGGCAGGTCATGAAACAACGCTTCCAATTACCTTAGATCAGATGATCTATCACGCTTCTTCTGTTATCCGGGGAGTCAAACGCTGCCTTGTTGTGGTAGATCTTCCTTTCGGTTCTTATCAATCTAATCCTAAGGAAGCAGTCATATCAACTTTCCGGATTATGAAAGAGACAGGCGCTCATGCTGTGAAACTGGAAGGAGGTGAGGAAGTCCTGGAATCCGTAAAAAGGATTATTGCAGCCGGCGTTCCTGTGATGGGCCATCTGGGATTGACTCCACAGTCAATTTATAAATTTGGAACTTATTCAGTAAGGGCAATAGAAGAATCTGAAGCAGAAAAACTAAAAAGGGACGCAAAACTTCTTCAGGATGCGGGTTGTTTTGCTATTGTACTTGAAAAAATTCCTGCCACACTTGCAAAAGAAGTTTCTGAAAACCTTCATATACCTGTGATTGGTATTGGTGCGGGAAAATATTGTGATGGCCAGGTGCTTGTGATGCATGATATGCTCGGCATCAATACTGAATTTAAACCAAGATTCCTTCGTCAATATCTTAAATTACATGAGGACATCACCAGGGCCGTTCAAACTTATATTAAAGATGTAAAAGCAAAAAACTTTCCAAACGAACAGGAGCAGTATTAGGACTCCGCTTCAATTCAAATCCCATCAACAAAAAGGGAAATCGAAAAAAACTGTTTATCTTTTTATATCTGCATCAAGAATGTCGTAGATAATCAGTGACTGATCGGCTCCTTTCAGTTTATTATAAAGGCTTTTGCAGTCGGTAGTCTCTGCAACCGTATTCAATACCTCCATCTTATCGTAGAAAAGTTCCCTGAGGTGCTTTTTTTCTTTTTCGATCACCTGTTTTGCAATTCTGTAGTTTAATGAAGAATTTCCATTGTTTGTTTTCTCCGCAAATACAGCCACATTTCTATGAATATAGTTGGCGGATTGCAAATTCAATATCTGGCAGGAACAGATTTTAGTGCTGGATAATGAATGTGTAACAACGGGGACCGTCTTCTCAATTGAAGAGTCCAGTCTTTGAATCGTGTTGAAAAAATTTTGATGGAATACTGATACCGGTCTTACTGAATGACTGCCTGCTAAAATTTGAGAGCTGAAAGAAATAAAGCAGATCAACAGTAAGGGCGTACGGATAAAACTGCGCATGATGATGATATTAATCAAGTTTACAATAGGGCGGTTTTTGAAGGCTATGGAACTTGATCGATACCAGACTTTAATTCGAGGTTGGGAAAATAAAAAAACCTGCTATAACAGGTTCATCAACGGATTGGAGATATCAGCCTGTAAAGAATGCAAAAAAAAACCATATTTCATAGCTTTTAAATGGTTTTTTTAAAAATGATAAAAAAAAGATTAATATGTTTTCATCTTTTATCCTGCCTAATTTTTTTGTTATAAGATCAATTAAATCAATGCATAAGTTTTCTTCTTAATTTACAACAGGAACCAAAAAGCTAAGCTATGAGAAAAACACTTCTATTGCTGATCCTGTGCATATCATCCTATTTTCTATATGCCCAGAAAACCCTCAAAGGAACAATTAAAGATGCAAAAACCAGCCAGGCTCTCGCCGGTGGTTCTGTCAAATTAAAATCCGGAAAAGCGGGAGTTGTAACAGATAATTCCGGTGTTTTTAAAATCCAGGTCTCTCCCGGCGATGAATTAGAGATATCGATGGTTAGCTACAATCCGCGGTCAGTTGTTATCGCCGATCAATCCGATCTTTTGATAAATCTTGAACCGGGCTCCTCCGAATTAACGGAAATCGTATTTGTGGGTAGTCGAGGCGCAGGGAGGGCTAAGACAGAAACCCCGGTCCCTGTCGATGTCATAAAAGTAAACCAGGCAGGTCTTCCTACTGCCGGGATGGATCTGACTTGGCCTCTGGGATTCTGTACAGATGGGATATAACGGAAGAAGATTTTTTACAAAACTGGCATTTAATTTTTAGTCCAAAGTCTATAGTCTGTAGTCGATAGTATAATATAAACTACAGACTATAGACTCGGGACTCGGGGCTCGGGACTCGGGATTTCAGGCTTCCAAATATTCACCGATTTTAAATCAGAGTTCATCTATTTATGGGTATCTGAATGCCTTTATCTAAGGCTTTAACTTTATTCTTGCCAAAAGAATAATAGTTTTGGATCCGGAATCATATTAGAAGGTTCTTAGTTTCATGAAAATAGAAATTCATTTAAAAGTAATTTTCAATTTTCCTCATGAATCTTTATGAATTCCTAACTAAATTTTTCGCATCATAAAGTTTTTGAGTGAATAGAAGAATTATCCAGATCATCATTCATATTGCAGCCTGGGGTTGTTTTTTAATGCTGCCTATCTTCTTTTTTCCCAGGCCCATTGACGCATCCGTCATTCCTGAGCAGACATTTACGCTTTTTTTCTTCCTCAGCAATTTCTTTTATATCAGTTTCTTTTATTTGAATACAAATTTGCTGATCCCGAAATTGCTGGCGAAAAACGAAATTGCGATATACACAGTAATCATTATTCTATTGTTCATTTTTTTTGGAACATTTCCCCGGATCTATCATTATTTCTTCGGAGAAATTCAGAGATTCTCTTCTACTGTACGTCTCAACAGGCCCCGGACCTTCCGTCCACCGATTTTGTCGCCCGGATCCAGCCTGATATTTTTACTTGTTTTTACTTTTAGTACCGGAATAAAAGTCATCAATCAATGGCTCCAATCAGAAAGAAGAAGCAAGCAGATTGAAAATGAAAAATTAAGCGCGGAACTTTCTTTCCTGAAAGCTCAGATCAATCCCCATTTCTTATTCAATACACTGAATAATATTTATTCATTGGCTGCAGATAAATCTGAACAAACAGCATCTGCTGTTATGAAACTGTCGAGCATCATGCGCTATGTGTTAACAGAAGTCAAAAATGACCGGGTTCCTCTCGAGAATGAGATTCATTTTATTACCGATTATCTCGAGCTGCAGAAAATGCGTACCACAACTAAAACATGCATTGGTTTTACGATTAGCGGTGATCCTGCAGGGAAACAAATATCTCCTTTATTATTTCTTCCATTTATAGAAAATGCATTTAAATACGGAGTCAGTACAAGAGAAATATCCCCCATTCCTATCCTGCTTGAAATAAATGACAAGAATATTTATTTTAAGGTTACCAATAACAAACACCATTTTTCCCTTAGCAATCCTGTCGAGAATACCGGCATTGGGATCAATAATACACGCCGAAGACTGGATCTTTTATATCCAAATCGCTATAAGCTGGACATTGAAGACAAAACAACAACCTATACAGTCAATTTAAATATCATCTTATAATGTATACCTGTATTGCAATTGACGATGAGCCGCTGGCACTTGAAGTAATAAAAAAATACATTGCTAAAATCTATTTCCTGGAATTAAAAGGAGCTTTTACAGATCCGTATGAAGCCAGGAAAGTCATGGATACAACACCCATCGATATTTTGTTTCTTGATATACAGATGCCGGATATCAATGGAATTGAATTTTCAAAATCTCTCGGCTCTAAAAATATTGCCGTAATTTTTACGACTGCATTCAGTGAATATGCAGTAGAAGGATTTAATGTAGATGCGATCGATTACCTGTTGAAGCCAATCGAATACGATCGTTTTCTGAAAGCCGTCTATAAAGCGAAAGAATATATTGAATATTTGAACAACCAGGAATTGAATCACGGATATATCTTCGTGAAATCCGATTACCAAATGATCAAGATCAATCTGAAAGATATCTTATACATTGAGGGCCTGGATGACTATATCAAAATATACATGCCCCAAAAATCGATACTCACATTGATGACATTAAAAACAATTACACAAAAATTGCCTTCCAAAGAATTCCTCCGCGTGCATCGTTCTTATATTGTTCCGGTAAGTAAAATAGAGAACGTCAGCAAAAGCAAAATCAAAGTTGCCGATAAGGAAATTCCCATCGGTGTCAGTTACAGCGAAAGCTTTTTTGCAGCGATGGAGAATAAAATGAATTGAGAAAGTCAGTAGACTAAAAGTCCGAGGTCCGAAAGAATCTTCATGTATTTATAAAAAGTCTTCTGACTTCTGATCCGGGCTTTCCGACTTTCGCACTTCCCTAACTTAATCGCTAACTTGCAGTTCAAACTGCCTATATGGAATTTCTTTCTCAACTGAAAATCGGAACGAAGAACAATGGTACTTCAACAGGTTCGCAATGGATCCTCTCAAAGGGAAAAATATTGGATTCTTTTTCACCTGTCGATGGAAAACTGATTGCGAGTGTTATAATATCAGATAAAGAAAGTTGTGAAACGGTGGTTGAAAAAGCAGCCAGCGCTTTTTCCGAATGGAGACAATGGCCCGCACCGAAGCGGGGAGAAATTGTAAGACAAATTGGTGAAGCTCTTCGAGAAAATAAAGAACCTTTAGGCAGACTGGTTTCTTATGAAATGGGAAAAAGTCTGCAGGAAGGTTTGGGTGAAGTCCAGGAAATGATCGACATCTGCGATTTTGCGGTTGGACTCTCAAGACAATTATATGGGCTCACTATGCATAGTGAAAGACCAGGTCATCGCATGTATGAGCAATGGCATCCTTTGGGAATCGTAGGTATTATTTCGGCATTTAATTTTCCGGTTGCTGTATGGAGCTGGAATAGCATGATCGCCTGGGTATGCGGAAATGTTTGTATCTGGAAACCTTCTGAAAAAACACCGCTTTGCGCAATCGCCTGCCAGCATATCGTTTCAAAAGTATTTGAGGAGAATCATGTTCCGGAAGGAGTCAGCGGATTGATCATTGGAGAGAGAGAAACAGGTGAGTGGCTTGCCAATGATGCTCGTATTCCATTGATTTCTGCGACCGGTTCAACCCGTATGGGTAAAGCTGTTGGTACTGCAGTGGCTGCAAGGCTCGGCAAGTCTCTTTTAGAGCTTGGGGGAAATAATGCAATCATAATTTCATCGGAAGCAGATCTTGATATGGCGATGGTGGGAGCATTATTCGGAGCGGTAGGTACTGCAGGCCAACGCTGCACCTCTACACGCCGTTTAATCATACATGATAGTATATACGAAAAAATGAAACAAAAGCTGGTAGCAGCTTATAAACAACTAAGAATAGGAAATCCACTTGATGAAAAAAATCATGTGGGACCACTGATCGATAAAGATGCTGTGAATTTGTATACAAAGGCTATTGAAGCCTGCAAAAAAGAAGGCGGCAAATTTGTCGTTGAAGGAGGTGTACTCAATGGAGATGGTTATGAAAGCGGTTGTTATGTGAAACCCTGTGTTGCCGAAGCTGAGCCTCATTATAAAATAGTCCAGCATGAAACATTTGCACCGATTTTGTATTTATTAAAATATAAAACAATCGAAGAAGCGATCTCTATTCAAAACGGAGTTCCCCAGGGATTATCTTCGTCCATTATGACATTGAATCTTCGTGAAGCAGAGCAATTCCTTTCAGCTGTCGGCAGCGATTGCGGGATTGCCAATGTTAATATCGGTACTTCAGGAGCCGAAATCGGCGGCGCTTTTGGAGGCGAAAAAGAAACCGGGAGCGGCCGTGAAAGCGGAAGCGATGCCTGGAAAGCCTATATGCGCCGGCAGACAAATACGATCAATTTTTCCACCCGCCTGCCTCTTGCGCAGGGTATTAAGTTTGATATCTGATTGAAGTTTGAAGTGCGAAGTCTGAAGGCCGAAAGTGCGGAGGATAGTATACTGAATAAATAATCTCTCCCGCTCACGGACTCCAGACTTTCGAGTCTCAAAATAATCCTCCTTTTAGAACGTTAGTAAAAGATACCAGCATCCAATATGCTATGAGAAGATTTGTTTATAAGTATCTGTCCCTTTTATTGGTGATTCTCCCCTTTTATGCATCACTTCATGCACAAATAAGGCTTGCGGCATATGGAGGCATTCATTCAGCCAATGTGATCGAAAAAAATAGTGTTCCCGGCTGGGATACGGCCACCAAACCCTATTATTCGTCTATAACAGGCTTTCACCTGGGAGTTCTTGCTGAAATTCCTCTTGGTAGCAAAGGATTCTATTTTCAACCAGGCATTGGCTATACTTCGAGAGGGAGGCAATATGATAAATTCTACGACACAAGTTTGGCAAATAAGGATACGGTATACCTGCAGACATCCCTAAAACTAGGATATATCGAAATCCCTTTGTATCTCACTTATAAATTGCCACTTTCATCCAATCATAAAAATAATTTCTTCATCAGTGCCGGTCCTTATTTCGCTTTTTTTTACAATGGAACTTTGAACCAGCAAAGCCAGACACTTATTTATAATACTGATAAATATCAATACAACAACGACAATACAGACCTGGCAACAGGAAATGCTGTCGATAAATACAAAACCCTTGATATTGGCATCAATGCCAAAGCAGGTTTCGAATTAGGAAATCTTATGTTGAGTGCTTATTTCAGCAGAGGTCTTAGCAATTTTTACACAGCTCCATATGATGGAACTTTTCATCATCAGTTATTCGGAGCTACTTTAGGAATATGGCTCACCAAAACAATTCCTCCGGCTGCAAAAACAGTCAAAGATTCGGACAAAGATGGAATTCCTGATGATGAAGATGCCTGTCCGCTTCAAGCCGGAACAATTGCATGGCACGGATGTCCTGTACCGGATACAGACCATGACGGCATTGATGATGAACATGATTCATGTAAAACTATTCCTGGCCTGGAAAGATATCATGGCTGTCCGATTCCCGATACAGACGGAGACGGAGTTAATGACGAAGAAGATTCATGCAAAACTGTTCGCGGATTAGCAAAATATCATGGTTGTCCGATTCCTGATACAGATGGAGACGGAATTAATGATGAAGAAGATAATTGTCCCAACGAGCCTGGTGTTGCAGAAAATCACGGATGTCCTGCCGTTAAAAAAGAAACGCCGAGGAAAATAATATACGAAGGAAAAAATGTAAAATTCAATTCTTCAAGCAGTACACTTACGAAAGATTCCTATTCGTCGCTGGATGCGTTAGCAGATACATTGAAGGTCCACCCTGAATTACATTTAACCATTGAAGGTCATGCCGACAATACCGGTAACGTTTCGCAAAATCAGCTATTATCACAACAAAGAGCAGATGCAGTTAAATCATACCTGATAAAAAAAGGTATTCCGTCGGACCGGATAACTGCCATAGGATATGGGCAGAACAGGCCTGTGAGCGATAACAAAACCATTCAGGGAAAAGCAGCTAACAGAAGAGTTGAGTTCAAACTTGAACAGGAAAATAAATAAGCCTCTAAGGTTATTGAACGGATCGTCCCGGAGCATTGTTATTGCTTATTAATGTGATAAGTGGATTCGAAGTTTCAATAGTTTAAAATATTTTTAAGAAAAAAAAATCAGATATTGCGGGTTTATTCCAAGTCAAACCACAAATAGTTTTCAAAAAAAATCTACATAAAAAAACAAACAATGATGCGTAGTTCGAAATGGTGGCTGCTAATATTAATAGCAACGATGGCTTGTCCTCTGATTTATGCTCAGGGCAAATCTGCAAAAACAGAACTTCCCAAGGGATGGCATTTGCTCGATAAAGAAAGGGACGGAGTTTATGGTATTAGTCTTGATAAAGCATATGAATTTATCAGGTCTAAAAATTTGAAAAGCAAAACAGTGCTGGTGGCTGTGATTGATTCCGGAGTGGATACTTTACAGGAAGATCTTAAAGATATTCTATGGACGAATCCAAAAGAAATCCCGGGAAACGGAATCGATGATGATCATAATGGTTATGTGGATGATATTCACGGGTGGAATTTCATCGGAGGAAAAGATGGAAGCAATGTAAAAGACGATTCACAGGAAGAAGGAAGAGTTTATTACAAGTTCAAAGAAAAGTTTGAAGACAAAAATATCAACCGTTCAAGCCTTAGCGGGGAAGATCTTGAAAACTACGATATGTGGGTAAAAGCAAAGAAGAAGATCATGGGAGATGGACCCGAAAATGGAGTCGACCTCGTGATTTTGAAAAGAGTTGTCAATGCATGTATTAAAAGCGACAGCATTCTTCAATTAGCAATGGGTAAAGCTGAGTATACCGGAAACGAACTCGATACATTTCAGGCAACCAGTCCCGACAGCAAAACAGCAAAATCAGTTTTACTTTATTTGTTCAAAGAAAATCATATCATGGATATGACCAATACAACATTCCTGACTGATTTTAAGGAACAGGCTGATCGTGAAGAAAAGAAATTGGAAATAAAAGAAATTGCTCCGAAAGAATACCGGAAAGATATTGTAAAAGATAATGAAGATGATATCAGCGATAAATATTATGGTAATAATGATATCATGGCTGGCGATCCAATGCATGGCACGCATGTTACCGGGATCATTGGTGCAGAGAGAGACAACAATAAAGGAATGAATGGAATTGCGGACAATGTAAAAATCATGATGATCCGAGCTGTTCCGAATGGAGATGAACACGACAAGGATATCGCACTGGCGATTCGTTACGCTGTTGATAATGGAGCCAAAGTAATTAATATGAGCTTTGGAAAAAATCTGTCTCCTGAAAAAGAATGGGTAGACGATGCTGTGAAATATGCAGAAAGCAAAGATGTGCTCCTGATACATGCAGCGGGTAATGATGCAGAAAATGTAGACACAGTTGGCAATTTCCCGAATCCTGATTTTAAAAATTCTACAATTAAAGCAAAGAACTGGATCACTGTAGGTGCAAGCAGCGATCCGCTGGCAGAACCGGAATTTAAAAGCTACACTGCTTCTTTTTCCAATTTTGGAAAGAACGAAGTGGACGTATTTGCTCCCGGAACAAGGATTTACTCTACACTTCCCGGTGGAAACAAATATGGTAACCTCGATGGAACCAGCATGGCTGCACCTGTTGTCACAGGAGTGGCTGCTTTAATCCTGGAATATTATCCGGGCCTGAATGCTGAGCAGGTTAAATATTGCATAGAGAAATCTTCTGTACAACCGGATAAAAAAGCAAAAAAACCAGGCACTGATAATGAACTGGTGAATTTATCAGATATCAGTAAAACGGGCGGCATCATTAATGCTTATGGTGCAATTAAGCTTGCTTCTGTACTCGCAAACAACGATACAAAAAAGAAGGAAACGCTTCCGAAATCCACGTTAAATAATAATAAAGATTAATAATAGACCATAGAGAATGGACGATGGACCATGGAGAATCATCTATGGTCCATTATTTTTATATTTACAATAAAAAATGGCCTCAAAAAAAGATGCAATCGCAGCGGAATTTTATCAACGCTACCTTGATCTTGTAAAAGAAGATAACGTAGTAAAAGCAATCAAAAAAAACACCAGGGAATTCAAAAAGTTTATTGAAAAAATTCCTAAAAAGAAAATTGAGTTCGCATATGCTGAAAACAAATGGACAATTAAAGAAATACTTCAGCATATTATAGATGCAGAAAGAGTCTTTGTTTATCGTGCTCTAACTTTCGCCCGTAAAGATTCTACTCCCCTTCCCGGCTTTGATGAAAATTATTGGGCCGCCAATGCACAAACGAGTAAAAGAAAATGGGATGATCTTGTAAAAGAATTCAAAACCCTCCGCAAAAGCACTGAATCCCTGTTTGAGGCATTTGACGAAAGTCAGCTTCTCTCAAACGGAACAGCCAGTGGTAAAGAAATAAACACGCTTGCCTTAGGATATATTTGTTCGGGCCACGTGGCGCATCATATAAAAATAATAAAGGAAAGATACCTCTAGTTATTTGGCACGATAGAAATTATGCAAGCAGCAAATGATATTACAATACCTGTTATTGAAAAGAGAGTTTCCAGGATAGCAGTTAGTAGTTTTTTCTTTTTGGCAGGATTATGTTTTTCCAGTTGGGCTTCCCGTATTCCCGATATCCAATTAAAACTACATTTGAATAATGCCGCCCTTGGAGCCGTATTGCTGAGTTTACCAGTAGGATTATTAACTTCTCTCCCGATTGCCGGTTGGCTGGTTGCTAAATTCGGTAGCCGTTTAATTGCTATTTGCGCCTCTTTATTATATGCATTCACTTTGCCTCTTCTTGGATTTGCCCAATCTACAGTTCAATTGATGAGCTGCCTTTTTGTTTTTGGAATGGGCGGTAATATGCTGAATATTTCCATGAATACCCAGGCTGTTGGCACAGAAACTGTATATGGTCGTTCTATTATGGCATCTTATCATGGTCTCTGGAGTTTGGCAGGTTTTTCAGGAGCGGCAATCGGAACATTATTAATCAAAATCGGACTGGCGCCCTGGCAGCATTTTTTTATTATCACTACAATTGCAATACTCATCGTAATTTCTTTTTACAGATATCTCTTAACAAATGATTCAAACAAAAATGCGCAAAGACCCATTTTTGCGAAACCAGACCGTTCTCTCATCAATCTCGGATTGATAGCATTTTGTTGCATGATTTGCGAAGGAGCGATGTTTGATTGGAGTGGCGTTTATTTTCAAAAAGTAGTTCAGCCCGGGAAAGGACTTGTGACGATGGGATTTACAGCTTTTATGAGTACGATGGCCACGGGCCGATTTGTGGGAGACTGGGTCGCCACGCGCCTGGGCAAAAAAATAACCTTACAATTAAGCGGAATTTTTACCGCTGCTGGTCTGTTGATTGCCGTTGGTCTTCCTTTTTTTGCAACTGCAGTATTGGGTTTTTTGCTGGTAGGTGCCGGCGTATCTTCGGTTGTGCCTCTGGTTTATAGTTCAGCAGGAAAATCAAAAATACTTTCGCCCGGTGTAGCAATCGCGGCTGTTTCCACCATCGGATATCTTGGATTCTTGTTCGGTCCCCCTTTTATTGGCTTCATAGCGCAAGCTACAAGTCTTCGTCTCTCGCTCGGACTGGTTGCTCTCTTAGGTTCCATCATCGCAGTTATTGCTGCAAAAAATAAATTTGAATAGAAATTGATTGAAATGAAAAATCCGGATCTATTCAGACCCGGATTTTTTAAAATAAATTGATTCAATTATTTATTGTAGACAAGACTTTTTTCAGCGATCATTTCATTCATTACATTCACAGCTTCTTTCAGGTATATATCTGTTTTCCTGCTGTCAAGCCATTGATTATAGCGATCCGACTTGTCCTTATCTCCCGCATATTTGTTTGCATCCTGAGGCAGGGTTTCTATATTCATCGGCACAGTCAGCTTACTTTGAGTTTCGATTTGTTTGACTGTAGCCCTGATCTGCTTTTGCTCTTCCCTGTATTTTTCCAGGTTCAATGGATATAATTTGTCATTTTGTTTGTCGAGCCAGATAGCATTTTTCTCAATCGTATTAAATGCAGTATTATTTTTTATCCTTTCGTTGCTGATATTTCTAATGTTGTTGACATCATATGCATATCTCCATGTGCTATAATCTGCTTTGGGTATTTCATCCCAGGGCAATGCATCGGGTTGATCTTTTTCACGAATTTTATAATGTTCGTATAAGTCTGGCAATACAATATCGGAAGATACTCCACGCAGCTGTGTTGAACCACCATTGATGCGATAGAATTTTTGTAATGTCAGCTTGATAGTACCAAGAGGGCCATTTGCATCAGAAAGTCCAATTGATTTATCCACGGCAATATTGCGTTGAACAGTTCCCTTACCATAGGTTGTAGTGCTGCCAATAATTACACCTCTTTTATAATCCTGGATTGCAGCTGCAAAAATTTCTGAGGCTGAAGCACTCAGCTCATTAACCATAACGGCAAATGGTCCATCATATAAAACAGTCTTGTCGTGATCACTTAAAACCTGTGGCTTTCCATCGCGGTCTTTCACCTGTACTACCGGTCCCTGATCAATAAAAAGACCTACCATTTGCACCACATCATATAAAGAACCTCCGCCATTATTGCGAAGATCAAGAACGACTCCATCTACTTTTTGTTCTTTGAGTTTGACTAATTCACGAGCCACATCAACGGCGCAACGGCTTCCTTTGGGATTATCAAAATCAGCATAAAATTCAGGCAGGAAAATATATCCGATCTTTCCTTTTTCAGTGTTTACAATAACGCTTTTTGCAAATTTTTCATCCTGCACTATTTCATCCCTGATCAGCGAAACAGTTTTTATAGAGCCATCCGCTTTTCTAAGCGTTAACCTTACTTCTGTTCCCTTTGATCCGCGAATTAATTTAACTGCATCTTCTACCAGGTAACCGGTAAGCTCTACGGGTTCCTGGGCTCCCTGTCCAACTTTTAAAATAATATCTCCCACTGTAATCTGTCCGGATTTCCAGGCAGGGCTCCCGGTGATCAATGTTGCGATTTTGATATTACCATCTTCATCGCGAAGCGAAGCACCAATACCAAAGAAATGACCGCTCATGTCTTCATCAAAAGATCTTTTTTCTATCGGAGGAAAATAGTCAGTGTGAGGATCCATGCATTGAACAATAGTTTCCACATATACATTGAACAGGTCATCTTCATTTTCTTTCACTTTCAGATGTTCATAATAACGGTCCATTGTTTTCAAAGCTTTGTCTCTGGCCTCTTTTTCTAATTCTTCTTTGCTTTTTGCAACAAACCCGGGTTTATTTTTATTGAGTTCCTGCTGATCGAGAAGATCGGAATATTTTTCCAGGGCAAGATATTTGAGTCTTTTGCGCAATTGCTCTTTTCTGTCTGTCTCGTCTTTCGGAAAATCGATTTTGTCAAAATCAAGATTTACATTTTCGTCTTTGGAGAAATCAAAAGGTTGTGATAAAATCTCCTTACTGAGGGCCTGGGTTTCTAACAATCTTTTCTTCGCAATCTGAGTAACTGCGGAAACGAATTGAACGGGAGCTCTTCCCAGAATCTCATCATCGATTGAGGTTTCATACTTACGAAGCGCATCGATATCGGATTGAAGGAATCCTTTTTTTTCCTGGTCGACCTCTGCAAGGTATTTTTTGAAAACTTCGCGGGAAAAATTATCATCAATGTTCTTCGGACTATAATGATAATAGTCAATCATCTCCCCCACATTGCGAAGAATTTTTTCGTATCTCGAAGGTGTCGGATCATTGAATGCAAGCGTACGGAATGCTACCACCACGCCAGTGACTAATACCAATACTACTATCGGCAGGTTTCTTTTTTTGATCATATAGTTAAGCACTTTTAACATACTTGATCAAAATTAACGATAAAATAAACGGGATTGTTGTAAAAGAATGAATATTAACAGCCGCTTTGCCAGAAATTATATAAGCGGGTAGGCAGTAGGATATTCGACAAGGAATTCGTATGAAAGACTATTAAATAAATAAATTAAAAAGGCCGCTTTAGCTATCGCTGCAGCGGCCCCGGGGTGACTGATGGGTCTCGAACCCACGACCCTCAGAACCACAATCTGATGCTCTAACCAACTGAGCTACAGTCACCGTTTTGCGCAAAGCTAATGGAAATACATTTTCCTTCAAAAACATTATCGCCCTTTATCAGTTTGGTCTTGTCTTCTGTGGTTAGAATTTTACAACTATAACTTTTTATTCAGAAAATCCACAGTATGGTTTCATATAATCGTAAAAGAATATGTCTGAACTTTGCAATTCATCAGTAAATTTTACATACTGATGATGGTGTTTACCCAGCCATCTTACTATATAGACCGTTTGTACTTTGAAATTTTATAAAAGATTTTTTGAATAGAACTTTGTAACGCATGAAAAAATTATACATGAAGCGTATTTGGATTTTAGTAGTATTGATTGTAACAACTTTTTATTCTTCTTTTGCACAGTTCCCCGGTCAGGGCGGAAATCCCTCCGGAAGAAGAGGATTTGGCGGACAGGCTCCCAGCATCGGACATTTTTATGGTAAGATAGTGGATGCAAAAACTAATAAGGGCCTTGATGGTGTTTCGGTTCAATTGATTCAGTCGAAGTTTGATACTGCCAGAAAACAAAGAAGAGATACGGTCATAGCAGGGATGATCACCGAGTCAAAAGGAAATTTCAGCCTGGAAAACCTGCCGATATTTGGAAATTTTCGGTTAAAGATCACCGCGATAGGTTATAAAATATATGATGAAAAAGTAGCTTTTGATTTGAAATTCAAACCCGGGATGGACATGCAGCAGGCGATGAATAATGTGGACAAAGATTTAGGCAATATCAAATTGCAACAGGATGCTCAAACGCTGGACCAGGTAACAGTTACAGCTTCGAAGCCGCTGATACAGCTGGGTATCGACCGGAAAATATATAATGTGGAGAAAGATATAACTGCATCCGGTGGTACAGCTATTGATGTGATGAAAAACGTTCCTTCCGTCGCAGTGGATATTGACGGGAATGTAACACTCCGCAACAGCACCCCTACTATTTTTGTTGACGGAAGGCCAACCACACTCACACTCGATCAGATTCCGGGCGATGCCATCCAAAGTATTGAAATCATTACCAACCCCGGAGCAAAATATGATGCATCCGGTGGCACTTCGGGTATCCTTAACATCGTATTGAAGAAAAACCGTAAGGCCGGTTATAATGGAAACCTGAGAGCGGGTATTGATGAACGTGGCAAATTCAATGCAGGAGGCGATATTAATATCAAGCAGGGAAAAGTGAATGTATTCGCGAATGGGAATTACAACCAGCGCAAATCCATTTCAACCGGAACAACAGACCGCTATACTTTCCTGGAACAGCCATACAATACCCTTCAGCAGTACGATTATAATGTAAATAACGGGTCATTTGTTTTTGGAAGACTGGGACTTGACTATTTAATGGATAACCGCAACACTCTTTCCATTTCTGGAACACTGGTTCACGGAGAATTCAAGCCTTATACTAACAGTGACCTATATGTGGACACGCTTTATCAGAACGGCGACACGGCTTCTTCGTATACCCAAAGGCTTTCCAATACCAGCGCCCTTTTCAATAACAGGGGAGGCATGCTTAGTTTCAAACATACTTTCCCAAAATCCGGGGAAGAATGGACAGCCGACGGAAATTACAGTAAGGGAACAAACCATAATGACAATACGGTAAATTCATATATATACGATGTAAAAGGGGGTCCTCTGAGTTCGATCTATAGTCAGCAACAGCTTGGCTCAGGAACCAATGAGTATATCACAGCGCAAACGGATTTCACTGACCCTATCAACGACAAATCCAAAATTGAAGCGGGAGCAAGAATGGCGATCCGTAATGTCAGCAGCGCAAATAATTTTGGAATCATCGATAAAGATGGAAATGTAATCCCGGAACCACTTTTATCTTCTGACTACAGTTATCATGACAAGGTATTTGCGGGTTATGCTACTTATTCCAATGTGATAAAAGATTTTGGATACCAGCTTGGTTTAAGAGCGGAGAGTTATGATTATAATGGTAAAAGCAATTATACAACCAAGGATTCCGCCAATGGACCCAATATAGATACGGTTGGTGTTTACAGTAATAACTATCCTATTAATTTTTTCCCAAGCATATTCCTGACTCAGAAATTCGGAGGCTTGCAGGAATTGCAGTTAAACTATACACGTCGTATTGATCGTCCGAGCTTTTTCCAGTTATTCCCTTACACAGATTATTCCGACTCACTGAACCTGAGCAGGGGTAATCCGAATCTTAAACCACAATTCACAAATTCATTCGAATTGTCGTATCAGAAAACCTACAAGGGAAATAATACATTCATGGCTTCCATCTATTATAAATACACTACAGACCTGATCACAAGGTATCAGAGCCAGGAAAAAAATCCGCTGACGGATTCTCTTGTTATCATCAACACATATATCAATGCCAACTCCAGTTTTGTGGGAGGATTGGAATTGATCGGGCGTAACTCAGTTGCAAAATGGTGGGACATTACAAGCAATATCAATATTTTCACTTCAAAAATCAATGCAGGAGATTCTATCCAGACCGTCGGACAAACCTGGAGCTGGTTCGGAAAGATTAATAATACCTTTAAACTACCAAAGAATTTCACCATTCAGTTGAGCGGAGATTATACTTCGAAATCTGTTTTACCTCCTGGAGGAAGCGCAGGAACAAGCAGTGGCGGTGGAAGAGGATGGGGGCAAACAGTGAGCGGAAATTCGCAGGGTTATTCGAAACCCACAGGCGGTGTGGATCTGGCGGTAAAATATGAATTCCTTAAAAATAAGGCAGCTTCGATCACGCTTAGCGTGAGTGATATCTTTCGGACACGTGTAAGCGATGTTTATACAGAATCAACCTATTTCACACAGGAAGTGTACCGCCGGAGAGATCCACAATTTTTCCGTTTGCAGTTCAACTGGCGCTTTGGCAAATTTGATGTATCCTTATTCAAACGGAAAAACACAAAAGGCGATATGGACAATATGCAGAACAGTATGCAGGGAATGCAACAATAAAATTCAGGGGAGGTAAGTTACAAAAGTTAAGACGCAGACCGGGAGGGAACTCCCGGTCTTTTTTTAAATCATATTCTGTTCTTCATACTCATATTGATCTTTTATTCTTTTCATCAGTTCATTCAAAGCAGTTTTATGATTGCTGTTTCGTTCGCCTCTCTCCCAGCCTTCAATTTCCTGATTGATATGTTTGCTTTGAAGCGCTCCCATTTTGCTGATCATTTCATCTGATATCTCTTTCTTCTTCTTATATAAAGCATCCATTTTATCAAAGAATAGCTGTTTGTCCTTTCGCATTTCATTTTCTGAGGCCGCCATCTGCATCAATTCTGTTTTTGCCAGGGCAAGATCATAAGGACCAACATTCATAATTAATTTAGATAAGATGGGACCTGTTTCAATTAGGATGATGAGTAAGGAAATAAAAAGATCAGCCCAGAAAACGCTTGATTCCTGCTTCGACAAATCCGATAAAGCTTTATTCCTTTCCAGGAAACCTACATTTTTGGCAACAGTCGCTTCATATTGTGTTCGTTTTAATTCCATATTGGTTTTGGAATTATTTAAAATACTATCCTGGTAATTAATCTGCGATTTGAGTTGTTGCAGTTCCGGCGTGAATTGAGTCATTGCAGCGATATATGCATCCTGTTTCAGCCTGGTCAGTTTTTCAATTCCTCTTTGCATCGATCCCCCGGTACCATCAGCTTCTCTGATATAGGCCTGCTGCAGATTCCTGAGACTGTCTTCAATGGATATTTTTCGGGTAGTTAGTCTGTTTCTCTCCTGTTCAGCATTCAATAATATTGTTTTATTTTCTGCCTGCAGCAGACTATCATTCAACAAAATTTTTTTATGCCTGTTCTCTGTAACCTTTGTGTCAATTTCCTTTTCAAATATTTTTAATTCCAGCGGTCTTGCGATGGTGATACCTATTAATAATGCCAGGATGATTCTTGGAATAGTCATGAAGATCTGTTTCCGCGTTGATACTCCGTATTTCCGCATCGTAGAAACCAGGAACCGGTCAAAATTGAAAATAATTACGCCCCAAATAAACGCAAATGCAATCGCCCATCCGATATTTTCAAACACGCTGTACACAGCATATCCGGCAGACAAAGAAGCCAAAACAAAAGTGGCAAGAATGACTCCGCCGAGTCCGGCATATTTGGTATGTTCAGAAGGGTAATCTTTTAATATTTGTTGATGTGCTCCGGCGCACCACCACAAAAAATGGGTATTCCTGCTTTTTGTTTTGTTCCCGGAAAAGGATTCATAACTGTATAAGCCATTTGCGTGGCCATTTTCAGAAGCCATAGAATTAGCAATTCAAAGTGAATAAATAAATGTATTGAATGGTTGAAGTGGGAACAGGATAAAAACGCAAAAGCCTGGATGAAATTGTAAAAGAAAAGTGAAAACAATTATTTGATTTCAGGGAACTATTTACAAAATTCTGCGTAATTACAATTGAATACTATACAATTCAAGGCAATTAAGTAACTATCGCTGAGGTTTTTACGTACTTATACTAAGTGAGTTGATTTTTTAGTTTCAATGTTATACTGTAAAATTGCACGCCGACCGACCTGTTTAAAACTGTTAATTGAATTATGGCGAAGAATTTATTGATTGTAGAATCACCAGCAAAAGCAAAAACAATTGAAAATATCCTGGGCGGGGAATTTGAAGTAAAAAGCTGCTATGGACATATCCGCGATCTGGAAAAGGAGGACATGGGTATTGATATTGAAAATAATTATAAACCCAGATATATTGTCCCGGCTGAAAAACAGAAAGTGGTAAAGGAATTAAAGAGCCTGGCAAAAAAATCGAACGAAGTCTGGCTCGCTACGGATGAGGACCGCGAAGGAGAAGCTATCAGCTGGCATTTATGTGAAGTGCTTGGTCTTGATCCAAAAACGACCAAGAGGATTGTCTTCCATGAAATCACTAAACCCGCCATTCAATCTGCTATCAAATCGCCGCGTACTGTAGACATGCATCTTGTCAATGCACAACAGGCACGCCGTGTACTGGACAGAATCGTTGGATTTGAATTGAGTCCTGTATTATGGCGCAAGATGAGTGTAAAAAATAATCTGAGTGCAGGACGTGTGCAAAGCGTGGCCGTAAGATTGATTGCCGAAAGAGAAAGAGAAATCAATGCATTTAATGCAGTCAGTAATTTCAGAATAGAAGCCCAGTTTACTGCCAAAGATATCAGCGGTAAAAATGTAAACTTTTCGGCAGATGGAAAAAAATATTCAACTGAAGAGAATGCTTCAGATTTTCTGAAAAGTTGCATCGGCGCTAAATATACTATAACAGATATCCAGGTAAAGCCGGGAAAAAAATCTCCTTCTGCTCCTTTTACAACTTCCACCCTGCAGCAGGAAGCATCGCGGAAACTGGGCTATTCCGTAAGCCGAACCATGTTGCTTGCACAAAAACTTTATGAAAGCGGGAAGATAACGTATATGCGTACCGACAGTGTGAGCCTGAGCGATACAGCCATGCAGGACATTAAAGACCAGGTCGGCAGCAGGTTTGGGAAAAATTATCATCAGCCCCGCACATTTAAAAATAAAAATGAAAGCGCACAGGAAGCACATGAAGCAATTCGTCCCACTTATATGGAAAATATCACCGTGGAAGATGCTGATTGCAGAAAATTATATGACCTGATATGGAAACGTACGATGGCCAGCCAGATGGCAGACGCCGAATTGGAAAAAACGATTGCTAAAATACAGATATCAACCAATAAAGAAGAATTGACTGCAAGTGGAGAAGTATTAAAGTTTGATGGATTTCTAAAAGTCTACCGGGAGGATCGGGATGATGAAGATATGGGCGATGAAGAACAGCAGGAAGGGATATTGCCCCCCCTGACATTGAATCAGCAATTACCTTTAAAAGAAATGAGGGCTACTGAGCGTTTCAGTCGACCACTGCCAAGATATACCGAAGCATCACTTGTAAAAA
>DATJXY010000057.1:0-10165 GCA_035499855.1 Puia sp.
TACAGGCGAACCAAACAAGAAATTCATTTCAACCAGCTACGTTGAACGCTCAAATCTATCTATTCGCATGGGCAATCGTAGGTTTGCAAGGCTGACAAATGCGTTTAGCAAGAAATTGGAAAATCATTGCCATTCACTTTCTTTATATTTTACTTATTACAATTTCTGTAAAATTCATAAGAGCCTTTCTGTCACTTCTGCAATGCAAGCAGGCTTAATGAAAAAAGCAATGACTATTGAAGATATTGCTAACTTAGTCCCTACTGAAACACCTAAAAAAAGAGGCGAATACAAGAAAGGAGAAAAAGGCGCAATAAACTAATCGGCCGCTAAATTCACATAAGAAAAACTCAAATGAGGATTTTATGAAAAAAAATATTTGCCCAATTGCGGCGTTGTTAATCATTGCTACATCTGCTTTTGCTTTTATCCAATCACAAAACTGGAAGATCGGTGAAGATTACAGTATTAAGTTTTCTGGCGATAATGCGTCTGGCATTTTCAAAGGCTTAAAAGGAATAGTGAACTTTGACGACTCGAATCTTTCTTCATCAAAATTCGATGTCACAGTTGATGTTGGTACCATCAATACCGGAAACGGAATGAAGAACACTCATGCCAAAAGCGACCAATGGTTCGATGTCAAAAAATACCCGACCATCTCTTTTACTTCATCTTCCATAACCAAAACATCAGCAGGCTATGAAGCAAAAGGAACACTGACCATGCATGGCATCACTAAAGATTTTATCATTCCTTTCTCTTTCACCAAAAACGTAAATGGCGGCGTGTTTGCTTCCAGTTTTGAAATAAACAGGCTTGATTTTAATATGAAAACTCCGGAACCAGACTTGGGTGCTGCTACTATAATTAAGGTTGATTTGAATATCCCGGTTCATAAGTAATAATTCAAAATGGGTCACTACCATAATTTTGAATAATTATAAAAAAAAATATTTTGACGTCCTGCATAGTCTCCCGCAGGGGACGATGCAGAAATAAGCATCGTATCGTCCCTTTCAGGAAACGATACGAGACAAAAAAATGAAAAATTGTCTTTACTGGCCCTCGTCAAAACCTTGATATTTTTGGATCACCGAATTTCTCAGACGAGGGCCAGCCACATACCTGATTTCAGAAAACCTTGTTGAGAAATAAAGACTACTTATTCATCTCTTTGCAACCTGCAAACTTTGGGTCTTTGCGTGGAAAAGAAATTCAGGAATTGCAAAGAGCCTATTCATCATCTTTCAAAATAACAAACGCTCCCTCCGACCCAGTCCTTATCCTTATTATATCTTACACCGATCATCTTGCCTTTGCTTAATCTTGCGAGGTTAATAGCCAATTTCGGTCTTGGGTCTTTGTCTTTCCACATATACATCATTCGGATCTCGGCTTTTGCAGGTATATCCGGAGTCTTGATCACATCTGCATATTGAACCTTTCTTTGTAGTATCCAGTTTTCAGGATCTTTTATTTTTTCAAGATCGGCAGGAGTGATATCAATCACTACTCCCTGTCCTGCGAAAGAGAATAATGGTTTCAATACAAAATTTTCCAGATCACCGGGTAGCTGTTTTATTTCATTCAAAAAAAATGTTTGGGGAACATAGGGGTGATGAATAAATGGAAGCGTGAATTTGCTGATTCGGTAAAACCAGTTTGGATGCGGGATCCATTCCACATCGAGATCCTGCCGGATATCTACGAATTGGCCAAGAGAATCTTTCTGAGCGTAGAGATCGTCAAAGATCACGCGGTTGTATATACGCCGGACAAGGGTCTTCTTTCCCGTTTTTTCATTCGTATAATATAATTTTTTTCCTTCCCGGATCAGCTCAGTGATGCAGACAGGCTGAATGTCCAGGTAATCCTGCGTACAATAAAAATCGATCCTTGTTTTCTGTTCGTGGGGTTTTATTTCCAGGAGAATGACATGCTCTGCCGGTTCATCTCCCAAAATAATTTTTTTCAGATCATGGAGATAGCTTTCCCTGTTATATCCATTTAAATACTGGCTGTAATTATCGGAGATCGTAAAGAATTTTCTTAATAAGTCCGGATAATAAACCTGGAATCCAAACAGGGTAGGGAAGCCCTGCATTTCGATCAATTGAGGCTCCAGTTCTCCTTCTTTATTAATGCAGATACCGAAATCAAACGCAATAAAATGCGTATGCGCATTTTCGTTAGGGACAAGGTCTTTGGAGGGAATCGCTCTTTCAGTAATTTTTTTAAAATTGTTATCGGTGATGATATCCACAATCGATTCGCATGCATCGATCATTTTTTTAGCGAAATCTTTTGGAACAAAAACAGGCGTTTCGGCAATACGAAATTCAATTGCACCCGGATGCAATCGATCCAGCTCTTTCAAAAACTTTTCATATTTCTCTTTTGTAAAGGCAGCGTTGAAGGCGTCTCTCAAAGCGGGGACCATATCGACTATTTGTTTTGGAAGTTACGAAGATTGGACCATTGACAATGGACAATTGACCCGTAGTTAGATGGAATTTTGGAATTCCGTTATCATTTTGCAGAGGATCTCGTATTCTTGGTACAGTGGATTGAATTCTTCTTCGTGAATATAGCTCCTTCTTTTGACAAGGATCAGGCATGCGAGGACTTCTATTGCGGATCTTAAAGCGATGTTCAAAAATCTTTTTAATTCAGGGCCAGATCGCCCATAGTCTCTCAGGCCTCCACACTTTCCAAATTTCCAACGGCAATATTCAAAAAATTGGGAACAACATGAGAATAAGTCCACCTGATTTTATCGGGATCATTGAGTTGTTCGATCATGCTGCGCCATTTCGCTTCTCCATGTTCGGCAATCACGGTTGTTTTCTTATCCTCGCGTTGAAGATACATGCTCATTCCACTTGGATCTGCTTCCGGGTGGAATTGTGTGCCAATCATAAATTCATTGAAACGAATCGCCATAATGGCTCTTTCGAGTGGAATATGCGGCCTCTCTTTTTCAATTGCCAACACATGTGCGCCCATCTTACGCAAGCGGTACTGATCTGGTTCTATAACCTGGTAATCGCGACTGTCTACCGCATAAAAAGGGTCGTTCAATCCTGAGAAAACAGGTTCTTTTTTTCCATGCATCAGCATATGCACAGGGAATACGCCAAAAGCAGTGGACTTTCTTTTGGTAACATTGGCTACTTTATAATGTCTGCAGGCAAGTTGAAAGGAATGGCAAATAAACAGAATATATTTTTTGTCCTGGTTTGATTCGATGGCATTGTGTTTTTCAACGGAGCCCAGCCAGCGGAAATATTTGTTTTCCCATTCCGTTCCCTCGCTCTCAAGCGGGCTTCCCGGACCTCCGGTTGAAATATAAATATCATAAGACAGATCCGGAACTTCCTGTTTCAGCCGGACTTCATGTTCTTTCCATTGAAGGTCAAGCTGATTGTTCTCTGCATAGTGTTCGAGGATTTCTTTCAGGCATCGCATGCCCTGGTTGGGCTGTCCTTCATAGAGGTCGAGAATTGCTACTCTTATCGTTCTTTCCATATATGCGCAAAAATAATATTTTTCTAAAGTGCGACAGGGATCGGGATTCGGTAAAAATCCACATTATGGCTTAGTCTGGGGATAAAAAACGATAAATAAAAACTCTTAGTATTTTAATGTTTGCGGATTGATGCTTTAAAAATAAATTTTTCATTCTGCTACCACTAAAATAGTATGGTGAATTATCAATTAGTTTCTACCTTTATTATTGTTAGAGTTTACCGGATTAAATAATAGCTCTGTTCATTCTCCTGTCAGGCTTAAATATTTCGATGACTGGTTCTATACAAATCTACAAGAACTGACTGCATTCAAAGCTTCGTTTACATTTTGTCACAATAAAAATTAGCTTTTATGTCAAGGACAGCAAAACCTTCATCTTCTCAGAAAAAAAAATTTAATGGTCATGTGGAATTAAAAGGAAGTGCACGAAAAATTCCCTCTGGAAAAAATATCGGTACTACCAACCTCAATGATGTGATTGAAGTCACAGTCCGTCTCCGCCGGAAAAATTCTATTGAGGAATATGTAAAGAATATGGGGACTGGAAAAAATAAAACGCTCACCCAGGCAGAATTTGACCAGCGTTTCGGAGCTGCTGAAAAAGATATAGATAAGGTAGAAGCCTTTGCACAGGAAAATGATCTTACGGTAGTGCAATCCTCTGTTGCAAGGCGCAGTGTGGTTTTAAAAGGAACTGTGCAGAATTTTTCTAAAGCATTTGGAGTTTATTTGTCGAATTACCAGCACCAGGATGGCAAAGTATTTCGTGGCAGAATGGGGACTATCAAAATTCCAGGCCCATTGGAAGGAATTGTGGAAGGAGTTTTTGGGTTGGATGATCGTCCGCAGGCCCGGCCCATGTTCAGGATGGAAAACAATAATGGCCATGTGATACATCCGCATGCTGCAGGCATTTCATATAATCCCAATGATGTGGCCAAAGCATACAATTATCCGACTGGCGTAGATGGTACCGGTGAATGTATTGCCCTGATTGAATTGGGCGGAGGGTATCGTGCTGCAGATTTAAAAAACTATTTCAATCATTTGGGTTTAAAGCAGCCCACAGTTAAATCAAAATCTGTAGATGGAGGACATAATAGTCCTTCTACTCCTGATAGCGCAGATGGAGAAGTTGCATTGGATATAGAAGTGGCCGGAGCAGTTGCAACAGGGGCAAAGATTATGGTGTATTTTACGCCAAATACAGATAAAGGATTTTTGGATGCCATTACGACGGCGCTGCATGATACGGTGAACAAACCATCAGTTATATCTATCAGTTGGGGGGCTTCGGAATCTGACTGGAGTGAACAGGCAATGCAGAACTTTAATCAGACATTCATGTCTGCAGCCGCTCTGGGTGTGACTATTACTGTTGCTGCAGGTGATAACGGATCTTCAGATGGGCAGACTGACGGTAAAGCACATGTGGATTTTCCAGCCAGCAGTCCTTATGTTCTTGCCTGCGGAGGCACAAGACTCGCGAAAAATAAGGAAACAGTATGGAATGATGGTGATGGATGGGCGACAGGCGGCGGAATCAGTGATTTTTTTCAGGTGCCTGACTACCAGAAAAAAATCACATTACCGAGTTCAGTGAATTCAAAAACTCATAAAGGAAGGGGAATGCCGGATATTGCAGCCAATGCAGATTCTGAAACGGGATATAATGTGTTGGTGGATGGACAATGGAGTGTTATTGGAGGAACGAGTGCAGTGGCTCCGCTGATGGCTGGATTAGTGGCACTGGCAAATCAGAAACTAAAACGTTCTGTAGGATTTATCAATCCTAAATTATATGCTGCAAACAACAAGGTCTTCAAAGATATCACCGAGGGGAATAATAATACTTCCAAGGCGGGCGGCTATTCTGCTAAAAAAGGATGGGATGCCTGTACCGGGCTTGGTGTTCCTTTAGGAACGGTGACGGGAATTTTATAAGATTTAAGTCTGGAATGTAAAATATCAGATGTAAAAGTTAGTCGCATTCAGCACCTGATATTTTACATTTTTATTTTTCAAATTTTGAAAAATTTTTTAGCAAAATGGTTTTATTCCGGAATGCTTTATCAAAAATAAATGACACTTCTTATTATTCGTATCTTCTTCCTTTTGTATACCAGAGTTCGCGGTAAGAGAGGATTATGGTGAAATTGAAATATCTTTCCTGTATCAGATTATTGGTTTCGGTTCCTTTTATGCCATATTGGAAAATAATATTGGTAGAAAGTGTGCTTCTTTTGGCATTGAGTCCGATGCCAATGGTTCCTCCGATATCCCTTATGGGTTGGCCATAAACAATCAGGTAGGTCTTGTTATAATAAAATCCTGCCTGGAAAAAACTGGCTTCATAGGTAGCGTTGTAAATCGTTTTTTTATTTGAAATTTCAAAACCTGCCGAATATCTGTCACTGTTTTGAAGCGCATAGTTGAATCCTGCATAATGCAGCGATGTCCAATCCTGGTGTTTATAGTCGGCTACGAAAGTATATTTTTTATCTTTTGTCAGCGAGATCCCGACTCCGTAGGAAGTGGGTATATAAAAAGTTCCCGTTTTACTTACATTATTGTTTAATTGGGCAGAATCAATATTCAAAATAATAACGTTGGTTTCAGTATTCAACCCTGTTTTATTGGCGAATGTAGCGCCCAATGAGAAATTCCATCTCTTGGAAATATTGGTATAGTATTGCAATCCGTAATCAAAATAAAAATTATTGTAGAAAGTGCCTTTGTTGGAAGAGATATAGGTAGATGGGGCATTGGCATTTTGAAGGATCGTCTTTTGAGAAATTGAACCAAATAAATAGGAAGAATTAATACCGATCGACAAATGCCGGAAAAATTCATAGGCATTTGCCCAGTATACGCGATTGATCCCACCATATCCCTGCGAAGAAGACGGAGCGGTTTCTCCGCTGGTTCCCAGGATGGGCTGAGGCGCTGTGAATTCATAATTTTCAGAACTGAAAGGAACGAGTCCAATGCTGGTTCCCCAATGGTTGGTCAGTTTAATGGCTGCTGCGAATCTCCTGAATGCAATATCTGAAGAAAAATCCTGAGAAGAATTGATGGGGGCGCCATAATAGTTCACGAACTTGGCGCGAATACCAAGTTCGCCTGCAAAAAACTGATTGTCCATTCCGCTGAATGAAGCCGGGTTATTGCTGATCAGGCTACGGTCATGCCTATACGCAATTCCGGTATTGGACATCCCGGTCGTCCTGTTAAAATAACTATCCTCTATATCTCCAATTCCAATAATCGAATAGGGCGAATTGTTCGTTTGAGCTTGACTTTTCACAAACAGGATGAATAGCAGAAATATGGTCAGTTTTATTCTCATCGCATTTAATCAATATAACGGCAAACCCGTTTAATAAAAAGAAGCATAATATATTTTCAAATTAATCTTATTGATATCCTTCGGAGTAAACTGGTCGCCTACAACCACCCTGTTGAAAGTCGTATTATTAGCCGGCAGCGGAACATAAAACATAAGACCATCGTTATTGTTATTTTGCGGCCCCAGCAAAATCTGCTGCTTGATATAGGGTGTGATATCATAAGTATAACTCGTGTTGGCTCCATAAACATAATCTATAACCAGATTGCCGTTGCCAAAAGGCAATGAAGGCCCGATCGTATTACTTGGATCTGTTGTTGAAACACCAAGAGTCGGCGGCAGAGCAAGGGTCGGGCTATATGTTCCCTCCACAGGCTTTATGGTTAACACCGCTTTCAAAACACTCAAGTAATCCGGATATTGTAAAAGATTACCGATTGTCGGAAACCTGACTTTCATTTCTAAACCCGTTGTTCCCTGTATATATGCGGCATTCCCGGTTAATGTTGATGCTACTTCATCATGCAAACTGTCAATAGGCGCTGTTGGTGTTCCGGTTCTGTCGTAGGTGATCTGGTTGAACTGATATTGTTTATTGTTGAGAAGGAAATCTATGAATTTAGGAGTATATACAAGTCCGGGTTCATGATAATACAACCGCATGATCACAGTATCCTTAAAACCATAAATAGAACCCATACTGTTATCATCCGGATAAATAGCAAAACCTTTAAAATAGCCCAAAAAAGTATTGATATTTCTTACTGTGTCGGATTGATTGTATAATAAATTATAAAGTTCCTGCCCCATCGAATCAGGCAATTTGATTTTTACCGAGTCATTTAATTTTTGTGATGTAAAGAAAGCAGTTGGGTTGATTTGCGCATCAGCATACCCGAGAGGAGAGGGATCATATGGTATTTTGGAATTGCTGAAAAATGTGAGCTGTGTAACCGGTAATTCAATAACAGATGTCAATTGACTCACTGTATAACGCTGAACGGTGGTCGTATCCCCATAAAAACCTTTGTTGATTCTCAGAATAAGTGAAAGAGAATCGTAGGCTGCAAGATTGCTGATGATGGGAAGAACAGCAGGAGGAGTTACCTGCAGGTATGTTTTTGAAGTGACGGTACCAAAGTATGGATCCTTATACCTTCCGATCAGTAAACTGCCGGTTCCGGCTGTCGCAAAAGAATCTACCAATACTGTAGACAGACTGACACCGAAAGTATCAACTGCAACAACATTGGTTGTATTTTCATTAGTGAAAGTAGTTCCGAAATTAATGGACGGTTTCTGACAAGCGGCCAGCAAAAAAATTGCGAGCACCGTTAACAAAAACAAGATTCCCTTCTGTTTGGATTGCCTCTTCCTTATCATGCTGTGATTGTCTGCTGATTACTGTATAGGGTGATTACACTGAAAAATTTATGATCCGAAGTATTATTGAAGGATAGCATGGTCCCGAGCACAGTCAAAGGATAGCATAGCCTTGGTTGAAGTTTTGATCTAAGTCGATAGATAGCCGCTCTCATTATAATGATTATAGCTGTTTGTTGAAAAGCAAAAGTATGTTTTTTGCGTACCAATTTCACTTTCATATGCATACCTTATTTTATAAATTTTTGTGAAATAACTTTATTTATCCGTATTTCGCGGTGCAAATAAAATACTTTTATCGAAAATTTGCTTATCGGGAAAATTTCAATGATTGTTCAAAGGACTTTATTCCATAAAATTTTATTGTGCATAACCCAGAAATCATATTTTAACGATGCTGCAGCGGGGCATGCAATCTATACACAAAAAAATATTACAAATAACAAAAACAATATGAATCGGAGCAACCTCTCATTACTCTTATTTTTTATTCTTGCAGTTACTTTGTTTTCCTGCAAAAGTAGTGTTGTACCCTATACACAATCCGGTAACTGGGTTACTTTGTCGCAATTGAATGGACCAGCCAGGAGTGAAGCAGTTGGATTTACCATTGGTAATTTCGGTTACCTGGGCACAGGCTGGGATGGTTTGAACAGACGAATGTCAGATTTCTGGAAATATGATGTAGTAAATAATGACTGGACACAGATAACAAGTCTGCCTGATTCAGCAGCAAGAAGTTCAGCAGCAGGTACTGCAGCTGATGGGATGGGGTATGTTGGAACCGGATACGATGGGTTCAACTATTTAAAAGATTTCTGGCAATACGATCCCAAAGCAAATACCTGGGCACGCAAAGCTGATTATCCGGGCGGCGCAAGATACGAAGCTGTTGCATTTGGGATAGATAGTTATGGGCCATATATCGGAACTGGTTTCGATGGAAGTAATGCATTGAAAGATTTTTATAAATACAACGCTGCTAGTGACACATGGGATACCGTGGGTTTCAGCGGAAATAAAAGATACAGTGCAGTTACCTGGGTATACAACAATAAAGCATATCTCGTTACCGGCGTAAATAGTGGCGTGACAGTAAATGATTTTTGGGTATTCGATCCATCATTAGCCAGCGGCAACTGGAATCAATTGCATCAAATAACTAACTACAGCACTGAAACCTTCGATGATAGTTATATAAATATTGTGAGAAGTAATGCTGCTGCATTTGTTATTACCGGAACAAATAATGGAGATCGTGCTTATATCAGCACCGGAGAAAATGGAGCACTGTATACTTTTACCTGGGAATATGATCTGAAAAATGATCTCTGGTATGAAAAAACTCCTTTCGAAGGACCTGCAACAACAGGTGCAGTAGGACTCACCATATTGGATCCGGTTACAGGAAAGACGCGCGGATTTATTGCAACAGGAAGATCCGGAAGCGGACAGGCTGCACAATCAGATTTCCTGAGGGAATTCAAACCTGATGAAGTTGTCAATCCCAATGACAATTAAAAAAAAATATTCTCGGTTCATTGTTGCCGGAATTTTAGTAGTAGTTACAATTTTTGTAATCTATTATTTCCGGCGCAATGAAAATGAGGATAAGGTCTTTCTTCAAACACAGGCTATTCAAACAAATCTTGGATGGGGATATAATATTACCGCCAATGGCAAAATATATATTCACCAGGAATTTATTCCTGCGATTGCAGGCAAACATGGATTCAGTACAAGAGAAGATGCAATGAAAGTCGGCCAACGCGTTATTGAAAAAATCAGCTCCAATCAATTACCTACCATTAGTATTCAGGATCTGAATGAATTAAATGTTCTGCACGATTCTTTAAGATAGTTGACAGACGATAGACCATAGTTGAAGTCTGTAGTCTG
>DATJXY010000058.1:0-3908 GCA_035499855.1 Puia sp.
GGATTATTCAAAATACAATTTCAAAAATTTTGATGAGCAGACTTTATATGCTTCGTCTTATTTGGATGCAACCCGTACAGACTATAGCGAATTCAAAAAACGCAATGGAAAGATTATCTTCTACCATGGTTGGAACGACCCGGCTCTCTCCGCATATTCAACGATCGATCATTATGAAGGAATATTAAAGGCCGACAAAGATGTGCCATCCTATGCAAGATTGTTTCTTCTTCCCGGAGTTTTGCATTGTGGTGGCGGCCCCGGCTGTGACAATGTGGACTGGGTTAGTCTTATTGTGGATTGGGTAGAAAAGTCAAAGGCACCCGATCAGGTAATTGCTTTAAAAACAGTTGAAGGAAAGACAATCACGAAAACTATTTTTCCATATCCAAAGCAATAGTCGGTGGTTTGTGGTAAGTTGGAAAGAAAATCGCGAACCACTCTGGCGCAGGCATGGCCGACGGATTATTAAAGGGTTTATTTACTTATTGCAATACAGTCGGACCCCACACTGTCCCTCGTTAATAACCTGAAATTGGAATTCACGGTGATGCACAAACGAAGGCCAGTGTTGGGAATTGAAGCAAACTCCTGTATACAGCTGCCGTTATTAGGGATAAACATCATTTATATCATCTTACAGTAAAAGCATAGCAATCACTCGTTAATACAGTGGCAGAAGTAACCGAATCGATAATTTGAAAATGAATGCGGAATTGGGTTCCTTTTGCGGCGGACGACAGATCTCTTGAAAGCTCTTCATGCCCGTTTCCAAAAAAGTCTGTATGAATCGCCTGTGGCACGAGCAGCTTACCGAGCGTCAACCAGGTCGTGCTGGTACAGTCAGTAGCGGGAAAAGGATTGACTGCTCTTTGCAGCAGGTATGCGTGTTTAGGTTTAAGATTGATAACCCAGGTGTCGAGTGTAACAATCTGAGCGGGATCCGGATCCTGCCTGAACTTGATCAAAGCTGCAGCTTCATGATCGTCACCCAGAACAACATCCATATCAAAAGGTGGAGTGCCTGAAGACGCTTTTGCGGCAAGGGAAGAATCCAGGAAATCAACTTTCGACTCAAATTCCCTGGGTGAACTTTTAATACATGCATGTAAAACAAAGAATAATGCCGAGACAAAAGAGAGCTTAACGAATCCGGCAATTGCGGAGCGTGATTTCATAAAAAAAATTTTAGTGAATGGAATATAATTATTCGAATGTAAAGCCTGACAGATGTTTTGAGGAGTTGGATTGAGTAATCTGCTGAAATCAATAGGTCATGGACCGGATACAGGAGTACAGGCCGAAATTAAGACGCGTCTGCAGGGGAATAATAAAATTGTTTACTCTTCAATTTTTCGTTTGCGTTGCCAATGCCTGTGCAATATCAACAATGTCGAATAACCGGGTTGAAAGTCTGTAATCACACATGAATAAAAATTTCTTCGTACTTTTCTTTGTCTGTTTTCTTCGCAATCGGCTCAATCATGAATAAATAATGCTAATGATGGCAAGAAAATTATTGCAGATCTCTCTATTTATCCTTGCATCTTCACTTTGCAACATTGGATTCGGACAGCAGTCGCTTCCTGTTAAAGATACGATTATAACAGATACTGTAAAAAAAGAGATTTTGATTCCACTAAGAAAGCGGGTAGCGGATGAAATCAAAAAAAATATTGCACAACTCAATGCTGATAAGATTACTGAAAGACAAAATGAGATACTTAATAATATCCTGAAGGTCTCGCAAAAAGCAAATGACTACTTAAAAAAGGGAATAGATACTGCAGGTATAGCATCTCAACTGGATTATGTGCTTCGCTTATATGATGTGGCCGTCGATGGAATTTTTACAAATAAAGGCACCACCCAAACAGAAAGAAACCTTGCTACTTCTTCAACTCTTTTAAACGAGTTGCTTAACAGGACAGAAATTGGGAAACAGGCACTTGATTTCCATCTTAAAAATCTTGTGGATTTCCAAAATAATATCGACTCCCTAGCCAGCGACAGTATTCTTATTGAACTGCCTTCAGATTCCGTCAGCCTCATGAATTTAATCAGCAAAATAACACTGGTGACAAAAGAAATGAGGCCCGCTGATACCCTTCTTAAAAAGGCGATTCAGAAGGTACAGCTATTACAAACCAGGGTAAATTTTGTGATCATTAAGCTGGAAGATGGTATTGAGCAGATTGAAAATTACAGGGAGGATCTTTCTGCTTCTTTGTCGGACCGGGAAACAGGTAACCTCTGGGAGCCTGTAACTTTCAGAAGACCCATTGGTGAAATTTATTTTCTGTCAAAAGAAAAAGCGAGACTGGTTCTTTCTTATTATTCAAGAAACAATTCAGGCCGGATAGTATTCCTGTTTTTATTGGTTGCAGGTTTAACGCTGTTCTTAAGAAACCTGAAGAAAAAATTAGGTGCAGCTCAATCATCACCTGCGGGTCAGCAGGAATGGCTTGTCTTAGATTATCCCCTTTTGTCATCCTCACTTATAATCTTAAGTATTTTCCAATTTATTTTCCCGGCCCCGCCGTTTGTTTTCAGTATGTTATTATGGATTATTTCAGTCCTGGCGCTTACCTTCATTTTCCGGAATTTCATTACGAAATACTGGAGATCTGCATGGCTCATACTCGTAGTGATGTTTTTCCTGGCAATTATTGACAACTTAACACTTCAGGCTTTTCGCGTTGAAAGATATGGAATGCTTTTACTGTCATTAGCGGGAGTGTTTTTTGGCATTGGTTTTTTAATAAGCAACCACTGGAAAGAATTAAAAGAAAAGGGGGTCAGGATATTTATCGGTTTTTTCGTTTTGATAGAACTTATTGCCACATTTGCCAACCTTTACGGGAGGTATAATTTTTCAAAATCTTTTTTAACCAGCGGTATTTTCGGCCTGGTTAATGCCATACTATTTTTCTGGGTGATCCGGTTAATTAATAAAATGCTGGCCGTCGCTGCCCTGATATACAAAACACCGGATAAAAAATCTTTGTTTATCAATTTTGAAAAGGCAGGCAAAAAATCGCCTTCAGCATTTTATTACATGCTTGTGATCGGATGGGCCATCTTATTTGGACGGAGCTTTTATTTCTTCAGCAAACTTACCGGAGAGTTCACCGATTACATGTCGAAAGAGAGAACGATTGGTGAATACACTTTTAATATCCAAAGTATTTTTGTGTTTTTCATAATCCTTTTCTTATCGGGCATCATTTCCAGCATCGTTACATTTTTTGTTTCGGGTGACCAGGGCTCTGCAGGCAGTAGTGGAAAAAAGTCAGGTATTGGGAGTTGGATCCTGCTGATACGAATTTCAATAATAAGTATTGGTGTGTTACTGGCATTTGCGGCTGCAGGCATTCCCATGGACAGGCTGGCAATAATTTTGGGAGCATTAAGTGTAGGTATCGGTTTTGGTCTGCAGTCGCTGGTCAATAACCTGGTGAGCGGATTGATCCTCGCCTTTGAAAAACCTATCAATGTGGGGGATGTGGTTGAGTTCGGCGGACAATCGGGAACTATGAAGTCAATAGGTTTCAGAAGCAGTATAATCACTACATGGGACGGAGCTGATGTCATTATTCCCAACGGAAATCTGCTAAATGAGCAAATGATAAACTGGACAAAGGGAAACAGAAACCGGCGTGTGAAGATAGTGGCAGAAGTTGCCTATGGCACCGACCGTGGAAAAACCAAAAAACTGCTGCTTAATCTTTTGGCCTCCGATAAAAGGATCATGGCTAGTCCGCCGCCATTGGTATTAATAAAGGATCTCAACAGCAGTACTATTGAGATCAGGATCTTATTCTGGCTTGAAAATTTTGATACCTGGGACCAGGTAAAAAGTGATACGATCGAGGCCATCGATGAGGAATTTAAGAAGGAAGGCATTC
>DATJXY010000059.1:0-125582 GCA_035499855.1 Puia sp.
TCAGGCTGACCGGTAACTAAAAAAATCCTAAAAAAATTTAAAAAAGCAAGGAGGTATTTTACCTTTTGTCTTTTAAAAAGATAAACATATCGGTCATTCTCCTGATTGGATTCCCCGGGAATTTTCAAAAAAACAAAGTGAAACAATGCAGATCATCTTTAAAAGTATACTCTATATCAAAGTGATATAAGCCGCAAATTCTTTTTACCAATGCCAGTCCGAGTCCAATACTTTCTTCATCACCGCCTGAACCATTTTCTTTATAAAACCGGTCGAATATTTTTTCAGGTGGGAGAGGACTAGCTAAACCGGAATTTTTAATCGTAAAAGATTTTTTATTGATATCGATAATTATTTTCCCTTTTTCAAGGTTGTAGCGAATGGCGTTTGAAATCAGGTTGCCTATCAGAATTTCGATCAGGGTATTATTCGCTCGTACAACCGGGTCTTCTGAATAGTGTTTTGTGACGGTTATTTCTTTCCGTTCAGTATGAGGCTGGAACTGTTCGATTAATTTTTCTGTCAGCAAGGTGATATGCACGTCATCTACGGAACTGTATTGATTATTTTCAATTTTAGCGAGGAGGAGAAGGGATTTATTTAGTTTGATCAGCCGGTGATTGGTTGTTTCCAGCGAGTTGATCAACAAAGCCTGTTCTTCTGTAAGAGGAATGGTTTGCATCAGGAGCTCCAGTTTACTTTGAAAAATGGCTAGTGGTGTTTGCATTTCATGCGAGGCATTTTCCGTAAACTCTCTTTGCTGAATATAAATTTCATGGCTCCTGCTGAATAGATTTTTGATTGCCTGGTTGAGCTCATTGAACTCATCCGTATCACTTTGCCTGAAAGAAAGTTGGGATTTTTTATTCAATTGATATTGTTGAATATTACTCAATGCTGTGTAAAATGGCTGCCATATTTTTTTTGAAATGATCTGATTGATCCAGAGAAGTCCCGCCATCAACAAGATCAGCAAAATCGTTTGAACCATCAGGATACTTCCCAGCAGGTCTTCATTTTCAACAAGAGAGCTGCTGACCACGAGTTTGTACATTTTCCCCCCTACAGTTATTATTCCGGCAATTTCACGGTAGGGCTCATTTTCATTCCGGTGATGTTTATGCGTAAACCGGTAAACTGTATAGATGCTGTCTTCAAAATTTTCGCCTGATGGTGCCAGTGATATGTCTTTATCCAGTTTTGACCACGCATCGAGTTCATCCTGCGAACGAATGGAATTTAAGTTAGAGCGTATGTCTCGTAATTGTGTTCTCAGGGACCTGTCCACCGAATGGAGCAAAACTGTCTTCACAACAAAATAGAACAGCGGAATAGTAACCAGTAAAATGGTAAAAGAATAAATCAGATAGGAACGTATTGTTTTATTAAGCAGCTTCATTTTTAAACATCGAACTTATACCCCATGCCATATATGGATTTAATATATTCCCCGCAACCAGCCATCTGTAATTTTTTTTTCAGGTTTTTTACATGTGTATAGATGAAATCAAAATTATCAAAGATTTCTGCTTCATCGCCGGATAAGTGTTCGGCGATGGCATTTTTGGATATGACCCTGTTTTTATTATAAGCCAGATATAATAACAAATCATATTCTTTTCTGGTAAGGTCTACGGCTTTATTATTGACCAGGATGATCTTTGCAGCCAGATCGATGGTGAGTTCATGAAAAACAAGAATTTTATGTCCCTCAAAATGACGCCTTCGTATAACCGCAGAAATCCTGGCATTCAGTTCGGATAGATGGAAAGGCTTGGTGAGATAATCATCTGCTCCTAGATTCAGGCCTTTAATGCGATCACTGATTGAATTTTTTGCAGAAATGATGATTACCCCATCGGTTTTCTTATCTGCTTTTAATTCCTTAAGAAGAGTGAGTCCATTCCCGCCGGGAAGCGAAACATCCAGCAGGATGCAATCATAATTATAGGATTCTATCTTTTGTCTTGCTGTTTTATAATCCGAGGCAGTTTCACAAATATAATTTTCGGTCTTCAGATAGGTCAGAATGCTTTTCAGCAATTCTTTTTCATCTTCGACGATTAAAATCTTCATTGAAGAAATTTTAAATAAAATAAGTCTTTTAATCTGAAGGAAAACTGAACTGCAGTAAAAATCATATCTTCCCCAAAATAAACGACCTCAAATTGACCGGTTGGAATAAATTAATAATTTATTCACTTTTTGAAAAAATAACCGAAATCCTCAGCACGTAAGTTTGCATGCTTAATCAGAATAAGTCCAGCCGGGTAACAGGTAAGTAAATTGCCTGTTACTTGCCTGGCACAAAATATACCTCATCGTTTTTTTTGCCAAACTTCATTGATAAGTTAATTTGGCGGCAACGCGTGAAAATTTCTCCCGTATAATTATTAAAATGCTCATTTGCCGGTGGTAATAGAATCCCGAATCACCCAAATCGGCATTTTTTCAGTAACTTAAATGATGAAGCGGCGCAGCGTTTTATATGTTCCGCAGGCTCATTTACATGTTCGGGTTGATATATTCATGGTTCAGGCTTTTGATCCTTCCATGAAAACAGCTATCACTTATGTTAAACTGTCAATTTTTACGATTCGGTCACTAACTGGTATTTAAACTAAGGCTTTATGAGAAAATTTTTCATCCTGATCTTTGGATTTATCTTATACTATAGTTCTTCTTTTGCCCAGGCTACCATTAAGGGAAAAGTAACTGACAATAAAGATGGTTCGCCACTGGGAGGTGTGACTGTCAGAGCGAAGCAGAGTGGCAGTACGGTAGTTACTAAGGAAGATGGCAGCTTTGAAATACATGTAAAAGGCAAACAGGATGTGCTGGTCTTTTCATATATCGGATATGCGACGGAGGAAGTAAATGTCGGCACTAAAAATAATTTCGTTGTCGCTCTATCGACCGAAGAAAAAAAGCTGCAGGAAGTTGTGGTGGTCGCTTATGGATCGCAGGATAAAAGTAAAGTCACCGGCTCTGTCGCCAAGGTTGATGGAAAGGAGTTTGAGAATATTCCTTTGGTATCGGTAGACCAGATGCTGCAGGGGAAGGTTGCCGGATTACAGTCTGTTGCATCCTCGGGTCAGCCTGGTGCGCTTCAGGAAATCCGTATCAGGGGAACTGGTTCCATCAACGCATCTTCAGAACCATTATTTGTAATAGACGGAATTCCCGCAAACACCGGCGATTTTTCACGGAATACAACGACTGCAAATGCACTTGCAGGAATAAATCCAAATGATATCGAAAGTATTTCTGTATTGAAAGATGCATCAGCAGCTTCCCTCTACGGAGCAAGGGCTGCTAACGGAGTCGTTCTCATCACTACAAGAAAAGGAAGGGCAGGGAAAGCAAAAATTTCCGTAGATGCAGAATTCGGATACAGCGATCCTTCTTATCTGAATAATCTTGGTAAACCATTGAACAGAGACCAGTATACGGAACTCACTACGGAAGGATTGTTAAATGCAACAGGTGGTGATACTGCCACAACCAACGCTTATCTCGATGCCTTAGGAGCAAACAATGGACATAATACCGATTGGCTGAACACCGTAACGCACCAGGGAAAAACAACTCAGTTCAACGCATCAGTTTCAGGAGGAGACCAGCGGACTACTTTCTATATGTCGGGCGGTTATTTCAAACAGGAAGCCGTTGTTATTGCTTCTGATTTTACAAGATACAGCGGTGATATCAACGTAAGACATAAGCTCAGCGATAAAATTACGGTGGGTGTTTCTCTCAATGGTTCTTATACGGATCAGACAACGCCTACGCAATCGGCTAATTTCCGCAGTCCTGTGCTTGCGGCATATTACCTGAGGCCTTATCAACATCCATTGAATCCTGATGGAAGCTACGATTACAGCACTGCTGATTTTGAGCAGATCTATAATCCTCTTGCAATTGCTCATTATGACTGGACCAAACTGAAGACAACAAAACTGATCGGCGCTCTCACAGGAGAATACAATATTCTCAAGGGTCTGAAATTCATAACGAGATATGGAGTGGATTATATGTCGCTGGAAGAACCTTCTTATTACAATCCTTATTTCGGGGACTATGTTACAGTAGGAGGTAATTTTACAAATTATTATACAAGAGTATTTAACTGGGTCTGGACAAATACGCTTGACTATACCCGTGATATTGATAAAAACGGAAACCTGACTGCAAACCTCAAGGTCGGGTATGAGTCGCAGAAATCGAATGAATATGCCATCAGCGCATCAGGAAACGGAGTTCCTGAATTAACAACTCTTTCTTTGCCTCCGACCAGCAATCCGATCATTGCCAGCGGGGCCGGAAGCGATTATTCTTTTGCTTCTCTTTTTTCCAACCTTCAATTCAATTATAAAAATAAATATTCAATTTCCGGAAGCCTGAGAAGAGATGGTTCATCCCGATTCGGTGTTGACAACAGGTACGGAACATTCTGGTCTGTCGGAGCCGCATGGAATATTGACAAGGAAGATTTTTTCCCTACCACAGATTATGTATCTGCATTGAAATTGAGAGCATCTTATGGAACAAATGGAAATGCTAATATTGGGAATTACAGTTGGCAGACATTATATGCTTATGGCAACGATTATAATAAACTCCCGGGAAGCACTCCTTCGCAGGTCGGAAATCCCAACCTCACGTGGGAACAAAATAAACCATTAGACATAGGAATCGAATTAGGAATTTTAAAAAACAGGGTGAATATCGAAGCCGATTACTATATCAGAAAAACGACCCAGTTGCTTCAGAATGTTCCATTATCTCTCACTTCAGGATTGGGCAGTTATCCGGATAATATCGGTTCGTTGGAAAACAGAGGACTTGAATTAACAATCAACGCAACACCAATTCTCAGTAAATCATTCCGCTGGGATCTAAGTTTCAATATCGCATTTAATACAAACAAAGTAACCGAACTGAAGAATGATGCAGATATCATTTCAATCCCATATATTATCAGAAAAGGACAGGATGTTCAATCGATATATACTTATATCTGGGCCGGCGCTGATCCTCAATCCGGAGGCCCTCTCTGGTATACTGATTCAACAAGGAAAACAACGACGGGAGATGTTACAAAAGTTAACAATGCCATTATCGGAAGTGCGTCCCCCAAGGGATTCGGAGGACTGACAACCACATTTACATATAAGGGTTTGTCTTTGACAGCACAGTTTAATTATCAATATGGAAATATGCTGGTCAATCAATGGGGATTTTTGAATGAAAGTGACGGCGCGTTCTTTTCTCTGAACCAGGATGAAAAAGAATATCAACGAAGGTGGCAGAAAGCGGGCGATAAAACGGATGTGCCGCAATACATCGCGGGTAATCAAACTCAATCCAATACACTTTCGACAAGATATTTTTACAAGGGGGATTATATCAGGCTGAGAAATGTTACACTGGCTTACCAGTTTCCAAGGAGCATGATGAACAAAATCAAAATGGATAATATCCAGATATATGTGCGCGGCACAAATCTTTGGACAAAAGCATTTGACAAGAATATCACTTTTGATCCTGAACAGCCGATCAACGGGCTCAACGACCTGCAGATCCTTTTCCAGAAAACAGTTTCATTTGGCCTGAACCTAAATTTTTAAAAAACCAATTCGCCGGAATATGAAATCTAACATAAAAATTGTTTTTCTTTTATTGGTCTTTTCCTCTCTGGTATCCGCCTGCAAAAAAAGTTTTTTAGAATTGGATCCGCCAAACCAGATTCCTGCGAGTGAAGCGATCGTGGATGAAACTTCCATGCAGGATGCCGTCAATGGCATGTATGCAAGCCTGCGAACCGTTGATTATTTTGGTCGTTCTGTTCCGATTGATGGAGACCTGCTTGCTGATAATATTTATATCGATCCGATTCAAAATTCCAACAGGTATCTGACTGAATTGACATATACCTATACCAAAAATTATGGAAACATTCAGAACTTCTGGACAGAAGCGTACAATACGATTCTTCGTGCAAACAATGTCATCAATGCAAATGTTCCCGGCAGCCCGGTTGCCGATCAGTTGAGAGGAGAAGCGCTTACCATCAGGGCTCTTTCTTATTTTGAACTTGTAAAATTTTTCGGCAAGCCGTATACCGTTGATCCCAGCTCATTGGGCGTGCCCCTGGTTTTAAAATACGATGCATTTGCTAAACCATCTCGCAATACAGTAGCCGAAGTTTATAATCAGATTGGATCTGATCTGACCCAGGCATATGGACTCATGACAGATGAATCCAAAAATTCTTCTTATGTCACCAAATATGTGGCCGGAGCATTACTCGCGAGATATTATCAATTCAAAGGAGATTGGGCGAACGCAGCAGCTTCGGCTCTGGATGTTGTGAATAATGGAGGATATACACTCACGGATAGCGCGGGACTTGTTAGTTACTGGAGCAATCCATTTCCCATATCCAACAGAGTAGAAACAATTTTTGAAGTTGAATTTGACAATATCGCCAATAACGGGCCCGACGATCTCGATGCGTTCTTTGACCAGGCCGGTTATGGAGATGCGCTTTGCACCGATAATTTATATGGAACTTATAATGCGACGGACGCACGCGTAGCGCTGATTGTTCCTGCATCCAGGGCAGGACGGGGCGTATTGGTAGTGAATAAATATCCGAATACGACCAATCCAAACGGAAAGGATAATACTAAAATCATCCGTTATGCGGAAGTGTTGCTCATTCTTGCAGAAGCGTATAACCGTAGTGGTGATGATGCGGATGCGCAGGAGATATTGAATCTCCTGGCAACAAAAAGGGATATCCATTTCGCCGGATACAGCGCAACCGGCAATGCATTGTTGAATGATATCTATTTGGAACGAAGGAAAGAACTTGCGTTTGAGGGCCACCGTTACTGGGATATCGTCAGGTTGAACCAGGCCGTGACAAGAGATGGGAGCACAGGAAATTATTCTGCCACCGTCCCCCTGTCATTACCGGCAAACAGTAACAAAAGAATTTTTCCGATTCCGCAGGCAGAGATCAATGCAAACCCCAATGTGGCACAGAATCCGGGATATTGATTTTATCGTCTGACCGGAACGGTCAGACGATAGTGATCAATGATTCTTTTTCGAAGGTTGAAACTTCATTAAATTTATTCAGCCAACTGCAAGCTTATGAGAAAACTACTCATTTTGCTTTTGTTATCATACATTCTGCTGCAAAATGCGAGCGCACAAAAAAGCTTTGAAATAGTTCCCTCATTCGGATACATGATCACTCCAACTATAAATTACCAGCGATGTACCGGACATATTGATCCCGTATTCTGTTTTTCCAGTTCTTTTATTTATCACCCAAATCCAACCTGGAATTGTGAAATAATCTATTCACGGTCAAAACCAACTTCTTATTTATATGATCCGGATGATGACCGTGTAGCCGCATATACGAACTCGAGAATAGATATGGAAAGGCTTCTCGCCGGCATCAATTATTTTTTTTCAATCAAAGAAATTCGTCCTTATATCGGGGTTTTATTTGGGTTCACTTATACTCAAACAACAGAAACACCCCTGACATCAAGTTATACGGGTTTTTCTATGGCTCCCGAGGCAGGTATCGATTATTTTTTCTCTTCTTTAATCGGAATCCGGCTGAATGCGATGCTGTTGCTTACACCAAATGTTCCTAATAATTCTTCTTATTTCAATGTTGATAAAATCGGGCAGGGATTTCCAGGTTTTGCAGTTGGCGATCCTTCCAATGCCAATATCACGCAATGGAATTTCAGCCTGGGTATTATTATCAGATTCATGAAGAAAAAGAAATGAAATATTCTTTTACCGCTTCAGTAATTTATTGTTGATAATTTTCTCCATGATTTCTTCTTTCTGGTATTTACTGACAGGAACCTGGAAATTTCCAACATATAGCATATTGCCTTCGATGGCATTGATCTTATTGACAGCCACGATATAAGATTTGTGAGGATGTATAAAAAAAGGAGTCGTCAGTTTTTCCAGCAGCATTTTCAATGTCAGATGAGTAATGATCTTTTTTTCTTTGGTATAAATCGATACATAATTTTCCAACGCTTCTACAAAAAGGATATCAGAAAAATTTATCTTTTCCAATTTACTATCTGACTTTACGAAAATATAATCCTCGGCTGAAGAGTCAGTATGTTGCTGGGAAAACCAGTCATAAGCTTTATTCGCAGCCTTCAGGAAACGTTCAAATGAAATGGGCTTCAATAAATAATCAAGAACATCCAATTCATATCCCTTCAGTGCATATTGTTCATAGGCAGTAGTAAGAATCACTCTTGGAATTTCCTGCGACTGTTTTAGGAAATCGATCCCGGTCACATATGGCATATCTATATCGAGGAATAAAAGATCGACAGGATATTGTTTTAAAACCGAATTGAGCTCAACTGCATTTTCACAGACAGCTTTCAGTTCCAGGAAATCAATTTTTTCAATATATCCCATCAATCCCTTCCTGGCAAATGGTTCATCATCTGTAATAATGCATTTTATTTTATCGCTCATCTGGATTCAATTGTAATTTTATGGATGCAATAAACTCTTTTTCGCTTTTTTCTATTTTCAACTCATGCTTGCCGGGATATAGCAGATCCAGCCTTCTTCTCAGGTTTTCGAGTCCGATTCCATTTGGTTTTGATGCCATCAATTCCTTCGGAACCGAATTGCTGACAGCGAAATCGATATTATTTCCATCAACCAATGCCTTAATGTCAATCCGGTAATCTCCACCTACATATTTGAAAGCATTTTCCACCAGGGGAAGAAATAAAAGGGGATAAACCTGCTGGCCATTGAGTTTTTCGTCCAATTGCAGATCAACCAAAAGTTTTTCGGAAGCCCTCACTTTTTGCAATTCAATAAAATTTTTCAGGTATTCCATTTCATGGCTGATATTAACTTTCTGTTGCTGGTCGTATAACTGATATCTCAACAATTCAGAAAATTTTTCCACGCTTTTTTTTGCTGCAGCCGTATTTTCATCCATCTGGAAATAAATCGTATTGAGGGCATTGAACAAAAAATGGGGATGATATTGTGCTTTCAAAAATTTTAATTCGGTCTGCAGTTTATCATTCATGATTTTTTCGAGCTGGATTTTATTTGCCACATACGCACGAAGAAAAGTATTGCTCCTGGCGATTCCATAATAAATGATAGCGTACAACAAGGGGATTGTATTGATATCGGCAACATCATACCACTGCAATCCATCATCAGTCAGGGCAGCCATTGGGGTTGCGAATAAATTCACCAGGACGAGATTCGCGAGAAAGATATATAACAATTCCCTTGCTATTCTTTTATAACTGAAACCGGTCGTCCAGTGCTTGTCGAAATAACGGAATAAACGTTGATATACCCGGATGGAAACATAACCCATGACCGCACAAACAGACATTTCCACCATATTCAATCCCAGGCTCCGATGCCAGAATTTCATTCCTGTAACCGTATCGAGTAAAAGCCTGATCGTAAAATAAACGACCAGGCCATAGAGTGGTGGAAAAATATATTTCAGTAATTTTTGCATAATCGATTGGGAAAGTTACAACTTTTATAAAGCTGCTCTCAGGGCCAGATCAGGAGTCATTTCTATTTCCGGTTTTTTCATTTGCTGATCTTTTTTTGAATGCTTTGGCACCGGTTTCATTCCAAACAATAATCTCGTAATGGCAAAAGGACGAATAAATAAATGATAGATACCCAATGACAATGCAAAAGTTGTGAATACCGTGAATATATATTTCATTCCAATTCCATCCGGTGCTTTTACTACATAATAAGCGATGACCACGATTACGGTTTGATGCAAAATATAGAATGGATAAACGGCCTGGTTCAGGTAATCAAGAATCCGGTGCTTCCTGTTGAGATATTTTTTCCCATAACCAACTGAAGCTAACACCCATGCCCATGCGCAAATGGCCTGACAGGCAAGATATGCATAGGTCCTCCAGTCATGCTGCCAGTCGGAGATTATTTTCCATGGTTCTGCATTATTCCACCTCAGGTAATTAATAAATAATAAACTGATAAAGGCAAGGCCCAGTGAAGTGCGGCGGTTTTTTTCCAGGCTCTCGATGAAAAGAGGATTGGCGATACAGATAAATCCAATCAGCAGGAACAATAACCAATATGGAAGATATCCCCAATCGTGAATGAAATCATTGGTTTCAGGAAACTTCAGGCTAAGTGTAGCAAATACAATAATACTTGGTAAAATAAACCAATAAATTCGTCTGCCTTTGGCAAACCAATTCAGCCGATGGAGAAGTTTTTTTCCATTTTCTCCCATCAGCCACACAAACAGCGGAGCACAGACGATATCAAATAAAAATAAATAGAATATGAACCAGAGATGGTGCCAGCTGGTATTTCCTTTTGGATAAGGAACTCCTTTAAAAATTGAAGGATAGAATTCCAGAAAATTTCCCTGGAATCCCTGTGTCAGTCTTTCCATATATACCTGTGGGGGAACAATGACCAGCATCCCGAATAATAAAGGAATAAAAAGTCTTCGGAAACGAAGTCCGATAAAACCTCCACTGCTTCTTTTCTGCAACATGAAATAGCTCACGGTTCCTGATATAAAAAACAACAAAGGCATGCGAAAACTATGCAACCAGAAATTGAATTCAAGCAAAATATTGCTGGTTTCTTTGTTCCTGATATGCCAATTCCAATCAGACACAAATGGCATGGCTGAATGAAAAAAAAGAACGGCAATGATTGCCAGAATGCGGAGCCAGTCGAGATAAGCCTGGCGGTTGGTTAATGGTTGCATATTGTTTTTTTGTGAAACTAATATCCGGAGAATGCGATCTGAAATTTTGTTGACTTATGGACGGTCTTCGGTGACGAAAAGACGACTCTTGGTCGATATTCCAGCTGAAATAACCGATTCCTCCGGGAATCACTTCAAAAAAACCGTAAATTTATAAGACAAACTTCGTCATTAATTCAAACCTTAATTCTTTCATATGGCTTCCTATAATTTAACCATCAACAACAAGAATTATTCAGTGGATGTAGATCCGCAAATGCCGCTGCTTTGGGTGATCCGTGATTTTGTCGGGTTGAAAGGAACCAAATTCGGATGTGGTATCGCACAATGTGGGGCATGTACTGTTCACCTCGATGGAAATCCAATCAGGTCATGTACTTTCCCGGTTTCAGCTGCGAGCGGACACAAGATCACGACCATCGAAGGAATTTCTGCAAACATTGATCATCCCGTGCAAAAGGCCTGGATCGAAATGCAGGTGCCGCAATGCGGATATTGTCATTCCGGACAAATCATGTCTGCTGTTGCACTGCTTGCAAAAAACCCAAAACCAGACGATGCTGCCATCAATACGGCGATGCAGGGCAATATTTGTCGCTGTGGTACTTATCAGCGAATCCGAAAAGCCATTCATCGCGCATCTGAACTAATGGGAACTGAAACGAAAAAAGTATTTGCACACGAATAAAATATTGGTCTATGCAATCGAATGCAAATTTGAATCGTCGCAATTTTTTAAAAATGACCGGCCTCAGTGGAACGGCTTTTATTTTAGGTCTCTATGCTTCCGGGAACAAGGGAACAAGTGCTGTAGTCAATATGAGTGGATTGGAAGATACTTTTGAATTAACTCCCTATATCATCATTGAAAAATCGGGAAGCATTACCATCATGAATCCGAGGCCTGAAATGGGCCAGGGAACATTCCAATCACTGCCAGGAATCATTGCTGAAGAATTAGAAGTATCACTTGACCAGGTTACTATCAAGCAAACGGCCGGTGAGAAACAATTCGGGAGACAGGTAGCCGGAGGAAGTTCTTCCGTGCGTGGCAATTATATGAACCTGAGAAAAGTGGGTGCGTCTGCACGTGAGATGCTAATAAAAGCTGCCAGTGACCAATGGAAAGTTCCCATTGATGAATGCTATGCGGAAAATGGAAAAATTTTTCATAAACCTTCCGGCAAATCGCTCAGCTATGGTGAACTGGCCGAAGCTGCTTCGAAGCTGGAAGTGCCCAAAGAACCTGTTTTAAAAGATCCAAAAGATTTCAAAATAATCGGTAAATCCGCTGCACGTCCGGATATTCCATTAAAAGTTTCCGGAAGAGCAGTTTTCGGGATGGATGTAGAAGTTCCGGGAATGGTTTACGCATCTGTCGAAAGATGCCCGGTATTTGGAAGTAAGCTCATCAGCTATGATGATAGTAAAGCAAAAAAAATAAAAGGTGTCCAGCAGGTCATCAAAGCCGATCGTGTTGTATTTGGAAAAACAAAGTATGAAGGTATAGCCGTGATCGCTGATAATTATTGGGCTGCACTGCAGGGAAGAAAAGCATTGAAGATACAATGGGATTACCAGGGCTTTGACAAATTCAATTCTAACGATTACGAGCAAACGCTAAGAGATCTTGCAAAAACAGAAGGATTAATCGTTCATAGCAGCGGAGATTTCGATAAAGCATTAGCAGAATCGCCCCTTCATACAGAAGCATTGTATGAAACACCCATGGTTTCTCATTCTACGATGGAGCCGATGAATTGCGTTGCCCACTGGAAAGAAGATAATACGATTGAAGTATGGGTTTCATCCCAGGGACCAACCCTGATCAAGGATGAACTATTCAAAACTCTCGGAGTTGCTCAGGATAATATCAAGGTGAATATCATGTTCAACGGAGGTGGTTTCGGCAGAAGACTTCAATCAGACTTTGCATCAGAAGCTGCATCGATTTCGAAAGCAGTTGGAAAACCCGTGAAAGTAATCTGGACAAGAGAAGATGATACACAGCTCGGGCCTTTCCGTCCGATGACTTTTTCAGCTATGAAAGGAGCCGTTTCCAATGATGGAATGGCGATCGCTTTCCAGCATAAAGTAATATCTCCTTCCCTGAATGCGAGCCGGAATACAAATTTTGATAAGACCAAACCCGACAATTCAATGGTAGAAGGGATCAGTGATCAGAAATACGAGATCCCAAACATGAAAAACGAATATGTCATATCGGATTTTCATATCCCGATATCTGCCTGGCGCTCCGTTACAAGTTCGACCTTAGCGTTTGCGCACGAGTGTTTTATTGATGAACTGGCAGCCCTTGCAAAAAAAGATCCTCTGGAATTCAGGCTGAATATGCTCACTAAGGACTCAGATACAAAAAAAGTGTTGACGAAGGTTAAAGAAGTTTCGGGCTGGGATAAGCCTTTGCCAAAGGGTTGGGGCAGAGGTGTGGCGCAATATGAATTTTTTGCGGGACTCAGTGCTCAGGTGGTTGAAGTTTCGCTCCAAACCAATGGTTCCGTCAAAGTGGAAAAAGTGTATGCCGTCATTGATCTGGGAACTGTAGTAAATCCGGATAATGTAAAAGCCCAGGTAGAAGGGGGAATTGTCATGGGTCTTGTTGCTGCAACCAAGGACGGGATTCGTTTTGAAAACGGCAAATCAGTTCAAACTAATTTCAACAATAACCGGATGTTGCGTATTAATGAAATGCCACAAATTGAAGTGACAATTATTGCTGATGGGGGGCCTACCATCAAAGGAGTCGGAGAACCCGGACTACCGCCGCTGGCTCCCGCATTATGCAATGCTATTTTCGCAGCCACGGGCAAGCGTATACGAAGATTGCCCGTTGATTTAAACAAGGTTTGATAATTATGATTTTTTTCGCACAGGGATAAAGAGAAAAAGAGGATAACTCCTTTTCTCCTTTCCCCTGAGCAAATATTTTCGTCGATTTAATCCGTTCATTCGTCGGGTTATCTAAAAACCCTTCATTTTCATCTCCAATTTTGATATGAGTTAAACGACCCAAAGAGGGTACATCCAATCAACCCAAAAATCTTGGATATGAAAAAAATGTCAAACCCCGGTAAGATATTTCTCATTGCCACATTAGTGCTCATAGTATCGGTTTTGTCTGTTTCACTTTTCCAAATCCTCGTTCAGGCATTTCAGAAAATCAGCGCCAGCATTCCGATTGTACATAATTAAAGAATCCTGGAGCCATTTCTTCAGGTAAAGATTGAAAACCAGAAAAAAATAATCAAGGGTATGCTACATTTATCTGCTCATTTTTTGAATCATGTTAAAAAAAATCAGGTTAGTGTTGATTCTTGCGCTGCTTCAGATAACTGTGCATGGTCAGGATACGAGAGATACTGCCATAAGCGATCGAATAGAATGCCTCTTGAATAAATTTCATTCTTCGAAATTAGACAGTGCGGAAAAAAAAGAAATTACTGATCTGACTTATAGAATCCAAAATATGGGGTTTGATCTTGGAGAAGGTTATATGCACCGTGATTATTCCGGGTCTCTGGCACAAATTGATAAGGCACTGGCTATTTGGGTTGCGCTGGGCGATAAGGCCAACGAAGCAAATAACAGAAAATTCCGTGGCTATATGCTTGGCCATTTAAAAAGATTTCCTGAGGCCAAGAAAGAAATATTCAGAGCGATCGATTTATTCCGTGCCAAAAACAGGGAATTCGGAGTTGCAGTATCTGAACTTGATCTTTCCAAAGTATACGAGATGGAATCCAGGTTCGATTCCTCTTTCTATTTTACCAATAAAGCACTGAACTACTGGAATCCTACGAATAATGCATATAGAATCGTAGGTCTTCTCGAACAGCAGATGAATCTCTACTGTAAAACCAAGTCATTTGATAAGGCTGAGATGATACAAAAACAAACGATTCCATTTTTTGCAAAAGAAGACTTACCCTGGCAATTGTTGATTGACTTTTATTTTCTTTCAGCCCGGATTTACGAAAACCTGGGAAATGAAGCATCTGCAAAAAAAAACATGGAATTATACCAGGAGAAAATCAAATCACTTGAAAAAGATAATTTGATTGCAAGATCTTTATTCATGAAAAGATCCATTATCGTCTTATAGTAACGATATTGGATTTCGGCAAACAAAACTATTCACCTTTCTTATTTTTTTCATCCGCAACTCTGGTCCATTGCATATTGGCGATGACAGCGCGTCCTTCACAGCCATCACGCACCAGGGTAAGATGCAATTGATTATCCTTGATTGCAAAAATGTAAACTCCATCGGATTCGAGGCAGGGGTACATGCCGCTGATATCGGCGATCGTGAGTGTGTCTTTATTGATGGTAGCCTTAGAAAGAACAAGGGTATCACCCCTGCTCCCGCTTGCAAAACTGGTATCGTTAAGAATGTGCAATACAATTGTATCATTGAGCGGATCCGCATAATAACTTTTCCATGCAGTATTTTTGATTCCCTGAGCGCATAGCATTAATGTGCCGGATAACAAAAAGACGGTCGATAGAAGCAAAAGTTTTTTCATGATCATATTTTAAATGGTAATTTAAAACTTAATCGCAAATGAACTCGTAAAAGCTATTTGATTCTCACCTAAGATCCTGATAACATTATATTGGCCCGGAGTTTCCATTATTACAACTGGTACTTGACTGATACAAAAAAAGCTTCCATTTTTTGGAATTAATCCGGAATTAAGACTTTTAGCGATCTGTCCATTCAAAGCGGATAATGATTCTCAAATCCTTGCATCGTGGCATACGAATTGGCTTTCATATGCATGAAGAACAATAAATTAAATGAATTTGAGTTCTAAGTGTTTTTACTTAAGTATTTCGTTTATTTAAAATTCTGGATATCCGATGAAAAACTTTACTAAATTATTATCTGCTACCCTTATATTCCTGAGTTTTAGTTTTCAATCTAACGCTGCCAACCGGTTTTGGGTGGCGACGGCCCCAGTTGGTGGAAACTGGAGCAATACCGCTAACTGGTCGAACGCCAGTGGTGGTGCCGGAGGATTCAGTGTTCCGGTAGCCGGCGATGCAGTCATCTTTGATGGTGGAGGTCTGGGAAATTGTACGATTGATATGGCCGTTTCCGTCGGGACGATCACAGTCAATGCAGCATATACCGGAATCATCAGCCAGGGTGCGAACGCAATCTCAACTTCAGGAGCTGCCGCATTTGGAGGTGGAACTTTTACCGGTGGTTCTGCGAATATAACTTTTTCGGGCGCTTTTACATTATCAGGAACAGCTGTTTTTACTTCAACCAGCACTACTCTCGAATTCCAAAGTAATTGTGCTTTTACTGCGGGCACTTTCAATCACAATAATGGATCAGTGAGATACAATAGAAATAACACTCAAACCATTTCAGGAAATGCCGAAAACTTTTATAATCTTGAGTTGGTAGGGAATGGTTTTACTATTAATATTACCGCGGGTGCACTAACGGTGTCGAATACACTAACAATCAGTGGGAGTTCAACTCTTACTATCAATACCGGAACAATTAATGCCAATGGAGATATCAACATCACCAATACTGCCACAGGAGGCGGTGGAAACGGGTTGATCAATATCAATGGTACCCTTAATCAGAATTTTACCGGAGGCGCAGGCGCAGGTCAGGGCGCTCTACCGCAACTTACAATCAATAAGGGTTCGGGAACATTGAACCTAAGTAATTTCCCCAGTGTGGCGAATGCGTTTACTTATACTGCAGGAACAATCAATCCGGGCACATCTAATTTTTGTTTTACAAGAGCCACGACGGGTGCCTATACTATTTCAGGTTCGGTAACACTGAACAGCATTTCATTTATCGCTAACGCAAACCTCACTGCAACCATCGTTGCAGGAACAACTATCACGGCCAATGGCAGCATGACGATCAGTGGAACGGCAAATGTGACATTGAATACCGGAACCATTAATCTTCTCGGAGATCTGATCCTGACAAATACAGGTACTGCAGGCGGTGGAAGTGCTACCATTAATATTTCCGGAAGTTCAAATCAAAATATTGATGGAAGTGCGATTGCGGGAAATCAAAGCCTTTTACCCATTATTAGTTTTAATTCTTCATCCACGATTGCGCTTTTAGGGAATATCAGCTTTGCGCAAAATGTAACCTATACAACAGGTACTATTAATGCGGGTGTATCTACCTGTTATATTGCCAGTTCCCTGACGATGACCGGAAGTTTTTCGGTTTATAATCTTACGATCAACAGGGGAGCAAATGCAACACTGACCATTGCAGCCGGCACAACGATAACTGCCGCAAATGACCTGGACATGGAAAATGGTGCGTTCAATATTACTATGAACACCGGTACGATTGCAGTAGGTGGAAATATTATCGACAATAATACCGGGACCGGAGGAGGAGGAAGTGCTACGATCCTTATTAACGGAACAGGAGTACAGAACATTACCAGTACGAATGTAAAGTATCAGGGAAGTTTCCCGGCTGTCAACATCAGCAAAGGTTCCGGAACAGTTGTATTTCCCTCTCTCATTACCGTGAGAGGGAATTGGACATACAGTGGCGGAACATTGGATGTTTCGACAAATAATTCAACGGTCGTTTTCGGAACATCTCTGACGATCACAGGAAATCATACCTTAAATAATGTAGATTTCGATGCTGCAGGTAATTATACTTTCACGACCAGTGCGGGTACAACGCTTACGATCAATGGAGATATGTCCATGACGAATACCAATAACATTACGCTGAATACCGGCAATATCAATCTCAATGGTAACCTGAATCTTTCGAATACCGGTACGGGAGGAGGTGGAACCACGGTTCTTTCATTTACAGGTTCAACCAACCAGGCTATTACGGGAACCCTTGCAATTGACGAAAGCAGATTACCTGCTGTGACAATCAGCAAGACCGGAGGTACGCTTACTTTCAATTCACTTATAACGGTCAGGGGTAACTGGACTTATACTTCAGGAACCATGGATGTTACCACGAATAATTCCACTGTTATATTTCGAAATTCGCTTACCATTACAGGAAGCCATACGCTGAATAATGTAACGCTGGCCGCAAACGGCAACTATACTTATACGGTAAGTACCGGAACCGTACTAACGGTTACGGGTACTCTAAATACAAGTGGTGGGTCCAATGTCGTCATCAGTACACCCGTTGCTGGAGCTACTGCCGTCCAGGCACAGGGAGATATCATTATCAACAATACCGGTGGCGGCGGAGGCGGAACCGGTTTGATATTGATCAATGGAACAGGCGCACAGGCTTTCACAAGTACTGCAGCTGCCAGCCAGGGAAGAATGCCTTTTATCACTATTTCTAAAACCAGCGGCACACTTACGCTGACCGGTATCATTTCGGTTACACGTGACTGGACTTATAATATCGGTACCGTAGATGCAACAACAAATACTTCTACTGTTGTATTTGGAGGAAATTCTTTAAATGTAGCCAGTGCAGGAATGAACTTTTACAATTTTACAGTTACCGCAAATACAACCACCATCACAAATAGTTTGTCTGTAAACGGTGATCTTACGATCAACGGGACAGGCATTTTATCGGCAGGAGTCAATTCAATCAACCTGCTTGGCAACTGGATAAACAGAGGAACAGCGGGTTTTACTGAAGCAACCAGTACGGTGAATTTTAACGGCTCAGCTCTGCAAACCATTACATCTCCCGGCGGAGAAAATTTTATGAATCTAACGGTCAACAATACCGGAACCGGAATTCAACTCATCAACAACGCAACAGTTGCCACAACCCTGACTATGACGCAGGGAAATATAGATCTTAACGGAAATACAATGACACTCGGGATATCTGTAGCAAACAAAGGAACTCTTGCAAGAACTACGGGTACAATGATCAATTCAGGAACATTTACCCGTTGGTTCAATACGACGACCATAGTGGATGGAGGCATCAATGGTTTGTTCCCGGTAGGAACTGCAACAGATTACAGACCTTTTTATGTGTCGGCTCCGGTTTCAGGACCTACAACCGGAGGAACCATCAGCATTTCTTATACAGATGCTACGACCAATACCGTGGTATCATTTCCGGACGGAGTGTTTACGGTTGTTATCAGAAAAGATTTGAATTGGGCTATGTCAACTGCCAATGGACTTGCAGGAGGAACTTATAATGCCAGAGTGGAAGGAACCGGCCTGGGCACTATAGGCAATGTAAATGATTTGAGACTTTCATTGGTGAACAGTGTAGTGGGAACAGCCGGTGTTAATGCCGGTACCACCAGCAATCCACAGATCAACAGAACAGGATTATCGCTGGCAAATCTGACCAACACATTCTATGCTGCTTCCGTCAATCTCAGTGGCTCCACTTTACCTGTTACATTGATTTCCTTTACGGCGGTTGCCCAAAATGGAATGGTCAAACTTGATTGGGAGACAGCTTCTGAATCCAACAATAATGATTTCACTGTACAACGTTCTGCCGATGCTTCCAACTGGAGCGATGTAAAAGAAGTAAAAGGATCAGGAAATACCAGCACGGTTTCCTATTATAATGCATACGATGAAAATCCATTATCAGGAATATCCTATTATCGTTTGAAACAAACAGATATGGATGGAAAGAGTTCCTATTCTGTCATAAAAACAATCGATATGAGTAATATTGCTACCCTGAACGTATATCCGAATCCTGCTACTACCTATATCACAATAGGATCTGCTTCTGTTGAAAAATTAACGATTGCCTTGTTTAACAATAGCGGACAAAGAATGAATGTTCCAATGAGCAGTAGCGGCAATAAAGCCATATTATATGTATCAGGAATCAATACAGGTACTTATTTCATTCAAATCATCCAGGGTAATACTACTGAAACCAGGAAAATAACTATTGTAAGATAATATACGATAAGGCCGGTAATCCAACCGGCCTTATTCTAACTTCAATCTATACCCGAAAAAATATCAAAGCTCCCATCCCCTGCGATACTCTCTCACCAGGTATTTATTTGCTTCAGGGACATTTGTAATTTTCATATTTGCGGAATCATATTCCACTTTTTTGCCAGCCCTTAAAGCAACTGCTCCCAGCAGAATCGTTTCTGTGATAGCACCTGCATTCAAAAAGCTTCCCGGCGATTGTGTCCTGTTTTTAAAAGCATCCAGCCATATATTGTCATTACGGTTTCTGACTTCTTTGGGCGGTTCCTGTCCCTTCATATAATCTGTCATTTTACTTTGGGGAATCAGACGTGGATTGTCGCTGTAATAACCAGCAAGAATTTTTCCTTTCTCTCCAACAAATAACATTCCTTCTTTTTGCAACCCTGTTCCTTCTGATTCGATTTCTTCAGGAGTATGTGGTTTCATTCCCCCATCATACCAGAAAAGATCGAATGCAGGCAATTCCTGCTGGGCAGGAAATTTAAATCGTATCGTGCAGGAGTAGGGGAAGGCCACATCATTCACCACTCCAAGACTTACGTGATTGGAAATATAACAGTTTGTCGTTCCATATCCTTCTGCGCTCAGTGGAGGAGTATTAATCCCTAATGTCAGGAAAAGAGGCCATAGACTATAATGACCCATATCCGCAATACTTCCTGCTCCGAAATCATACCAGCCGCGAAATACTGCATTCGTATAATTTGGATGATAAGGACGATCAGGTACAGGACCAAGCCAAAGATCCCAATCCAATCCTTCGGGAATAGGCGGTGTGTCGGTTGGATTACTCGTCCATTGCGGCCACATCGGTCTGTTCGACCAGTTATGAATTTCTTTCAATGTGCCAATCGCCCCATCTTTGATCATCTTCTTTACGGTTTCATTTCCGCCTATCTTACTCCATGCGAGCAAATGAGTACTCACACCTGTTTTCCTGGCGGTTTCAATCACCTGGCGCGCTTCATATATTCTGTTGGCAATGGGTTTGTGGATAACAACATGTTTTCCTTTTTTCATGGCAGCAATGGAAATTGTCGCGTGATGGTGATCGGGGGTCATTATTTTAACAGCATCGATGTCTTTTTCTTTTTCCAGCAACTCACGGAAATCAGCATACGCAGTACATCCCTTATATGAGTCTACCAGTTTCGTTTTTGCATAATATTTTTCCACGAATTCCTTTCCGATCTCACGGCCTCCCGGAATTCCGTCGAGCCCTTCTCCCCAGGATGAATCCTGCAAAGCTTTTCTTATCCTGTCGCGGATTTCATTGGGAGACCAATCGACGTAATTAGTACTTTTTTTATTCGGATCACATACTGAAACAATCTGCAACTGTGGATTTGCAATCAGCTGTGTCATTTCACGCAGTCCCTGTGTACCGCAGCCGATATAAGCCAGATTCAGTTTATCGCTGGGAGCAATATAGCCGGGACCTCCCAATACATTTCTTGGCAGAATTGTAGGCGCGATGGTTAGTGCCAGGGATGCTTTGGCAGCATTGCCCAGAAATTCACGCCGGTGCATGTTTTTTTTCCTTGACATTTTTTTATTTTTTGTATTGAAGATAGAATCAGAGCATCGGACTAAAGGAGATAAGGTAAAGTGGCTGAAAGAACCTAATAAAGTTAGTGAATTAGAAACAAGATATCTGAAAAGTGACAGTGACACACTCAGCGCCCCAGCCCCTCCGCGGTTACAATCAACAATAATCGCAAATACACTGAGAAGCAGAGGTATAGTCGGGAATTGGGGAAACCATCGAAATGTGAAGACCGGTTTTATGGTTTAGAGAGCTGTCTTATCTTTGTAAAAAATTTTAGTTGAAATATCTCCGGGCCGTTAATAAATATTTCTGGAAGTACCGATGGCGTCTGTTTTTAGGTATCATCTTCATCATTCTTTCCAACTATTTTCGGATTCTGACTCCACAGATAACCGGCTACGTCGTCAATTCTGTGGAAAAGGAATTGTCGGATAGTGTAAATGCAAAGGGCGGCGGGATATCCAATATCGTTGCAACCAACAAAACACTCACCCAGCAAAAAAAAGATACTGCCAACTATGATATCCTGGTAAAGAAATTTATAAGACAGCTTGATGTCTCGAAACAAAGCTTTGGCTGGAAAGTCGCAATCTGTGGCATTACTTTATTGGTCCTGGCATTGGTCGGCGGCTTCTTTATGTTTCTGATGCGCCAGACGATCATCGTGATGAGCCGGCATATTGAGTATGATCAAAAAAATGAGATCTATCAACATTATCAATTACTGGATGCCAATTTCTACAAAACACATAGTACAGGCGATTTAATGAATCGCATGGCTGAAGATGTGAGCAGGGTGCGCATGTATACGGGACCAGCCATTATGTACCTGGGGAACCTGCTGGCTACAATAGGTTTCAGTTTGTATTTCATGTTGAGGAAAGATGCCTTGCTCAGTCTCTACGTATTGACCCCATTGCCGATTCTTGCTATTACCATTTACTATGTCAATACCATTATCCATAAACAAAGTGAAAGAATCCAGGCATTGCTGAGCAATTTAACAACCAATGCTCAGGAATCTTACAGCGGTATCCGTGTTATTAAATCCTTTGTCCAGGAAAAAGCTATGCTCCGTTTTTTTGAAAATAACAGTGAAGAGTACCGGAAAAATGCAATCAGCCTTGCAAAAGTCGAAGCAATTTATTTTCCCGCAATGGGATTGATTATCGGTTTAAGCACCTTGCTCACCATCATGATTGGAGGTTTCTATGTAATCCGCGGAACACATAATACTGATATCGGAACCATTACTGAGTTTGTCATTTATATTACGATGCTTGTCTTTCCTGTAAGTGCTATTGGCTGGGTGGCGAGCATGATACAGAGAGCGGCTGCCTCACAAAAACGGTTGAATGAGTTCTTAAATACCGAATCTCAGATTCAAAACCGTCCAAATGCTATCGAAAAAAGAATTGAAGGAAATATTTCATTTCAGGGTGTAGAATTTATTTATCCAAACACCGGAATACACGCGTTAAAAAACTTCAGCCTTGAAATAAAAAAATCTGAAAAAATCGCCATCATTGGGAGAACGGGTAGTGGGAAGACAACCATTGCGCAATTGTTACTTCGTTTTTATGATCCTTCCCAGGGAAAAATCTTGATTGATGGAACAGATATCCGGGATATGGATATACAGGACATGAGGAACCAGATCGGATATGTCCCCCAGGATATATTCTTATTCAGCGATACAGTGGCCGGCAATATAGAATTTGGATTGGCAGAGCAGAAAGTTGACATGCAGAGAGTTCATCAGGCAGCCAGATATGCCAGTGTTGACAAGGAAATACAGGCTTTTCCCAAACAATATGAAACTGCAATTGGTGAACGAGGTGTCACATTAAGTGGCGGTCAAAAACAAAGGATTTCCATATCCCGTGCACTGATCAAGGATCATGAAGTAGTAGTATTCGATGATTGTCTGAGTGCAGTAGATGCAAAAACTGAAAAAGAAATCCTCGATAACTTGTATACCTACCTGAAAAATAAAACCGCCATCATCATTACCCATCGCATCTTTTCCTTATTCGATTTTGACAAAATCATTGTGCTGGAAAAAGGAAGAATTGTTGAAACCGGCACCCACCGTGAATTATTGGCCCTCAACGGATACTATGCATACCTCTACGAGCAGCAACAGCTCAGGGATGAACCCGAAAATGGAATGGAAAATGGTCAGAACGGAAGCCCAAAGCAGGATTTCTGATTTGAAAGTTCATATTTTCCTGCACAACTTGTATGTAAGAATAAGTTCTCGCAAATTTTGTCAATTCGAAAACAATATTATATTTGTGCCTACTTTTTTAAGTTGATTTATTATTAAATGTAAAATTTACTATTGTGGCGTACGAGAACAATGACAAAAGAATGGAAAGCGTGTACAGCAAACGGATCAGGGCAGGTAAGCGAAGGACTTATTTCTTTGACGTAAGAGCAACCCGCAGCAATGACTACTATCTTACCATCACCGAAAGCCGTAAGAAATTTAACGAAGACGGATACGACAGGCACAAAGTCTTCCTGTACAAAGAGGATTTCAATAAATTCCTCAAGGCACTGACAGAAGCAGTCGATTATGTAAAAACAGAACTCATGCCTGACTTTGATTTTGATGCCTACAATCATGATCAACCTGCAGAAACTTCACACAACAATAGCGGCGAAAACGGTGTTGCTCCGGTAGTGAATGATGTGGCTGAGGTCGAAGTTAAAAACACAGATGCTCCATCATCCTCTAATGGCGAGGAAGTAGATAAATGGTAATCTTCTTTTTGAAAAATAAAAAACCTCTGTCAACACAGAGGTTTTTTATTGCATGATGAATTCAGCCGCTTTTTGCACGGTATTTCCCCAATAAAAATGTTCGAAATAAGCCTCGGAGATTGACGAAGAAAGATCGGAAGCTTTCACAATTAGATCAGTGAAGGATTGCCAGTCATGATCCTTGCACAGCAGTAGTTTTCCATTGCATATGGAAGGATCAATTCCTGTTGCGCCATTGAGTGTTGAAACAGCATTCAGATTATAGCCTAAAGCCTCCACCAGCTTGGTTTTAATGCCGCCGCCTTCAGTGACCGGGTTCAGAAAAATATCGGCTCCCTTAAAATACAAGCTGATATCATTCACAAAACCAGCGATAATCATATTCTCATATTTTTTTTCTATAATCTCTTTCGGAATATTCCTTCCACAAATAATAATTACATACTGAAATTCTTTTTTTTCTAACAGCAATGGATTGATATGCTCAATAATATTTTTCAATCCACCCAGGTTCGGCGGATAGTCGAACGCACCATTAAAAAATAAAATCTTTCTTTGATCAGGAATGCTGAATTCATGATGTAACTGCATCCGCGCTCCCTGAATTTCTTCGGCCGTCGGAATCGAATTCCATTCAATCCCATAAGTCATGACCATGCATTTCGATGGATTCAATCCAAATTTTTCAATTGCATAGTGCCTGTCATCTGAATGGATGAAAAAATTATAGTCGGCCTGGCGATGGACAAATTTTTCATATCTCCATAAAATCTTCCACCACCATTTGCCCAATGTTTTCCAACGCAATCCTTCAATATTATGTGAATGAACAACCAGTTTTACGCCGTAAAACCACTTCAGAAGAATTCCGAGCCAGCCATAATATGGATGTTCCAGGATAATATGAGTCGCCTTTCTTTTTTTGATCAGACCGCCCAATTTGAAAAAATAAAAAACATTGACATACCTGAGTGGGGAGTCGGAGAGGATATTCAACACTTCATATCCTTCAGCAGCAAAAGGATCATTATTTTTTGTTGTTACACAAATCAGCTGATGATAGCGGGAAAAATATTTATTGAAAAGAGCAACTCCTTTTTGTCCCCCGACTTTTGCCGGGAGAAATGGATAAGAAATGATGCTGATAATCGTCGACATCTTATTAAAAACTATTGCCGCAATTTGTTATAGCCACGAAGGCACGGAAAATTTATTCCGTGCCTCCGTGGCTGTTTTAAATGAACCCTATTTGGTTATTTCTTCGCAACATTCATATTTTCCGGTTCCTTCTCATTCCAGTTTTTCCATACATTCCAAATTGCAGCAATCAGCAATAGCAAGCCGGCAATATTTGCAATCAGGCTGATGGCAGTTCCCCTGGATACCGACTTCGGCTCAAACCTGAATTCGATAGTATGATCGCCAGCTGGAACAGGCATTCCTCTTAAAACATAATCTACACGAAAATAATCGGTTTTATTTCCATCCAGGTAAGCATTCCATCCCTTATCGTAATACACTTCACTAAATACGGCAAACTGGTTGGTCTTTGCAGAAAACTTGTAGGATATTTTATCGTTCAGGTTTTCTATCAGTTTAATGGAGGCTGTAGAATCGGCAACAGGTAAAAATTTGATCAGATTTTGAAAACTCTTACGTACGATTGCCGTATCCTTCACATTGGTATTATCAAGCGCTTTCATTTCTTCATTGGCATCATTTACATATTGAATCGACTTTACCAGCCAGCAGGCCCCATATGCATCCGGGTTCACGATCGCTTCTTCATCATTGCCGGCCGGGTTGCGCCTGATAAAATATTTTGTGTTCAGCATATCATATACCCTGGCATTTCCCTTTGCCAGTTGTTTTTCGATAATATCCTGGTACAGGGCCAGCTTGGCAGGAGAATATCCACCAATAGAATTGTGATAATAAGATGCATGTGAATCCTGGAATGCATCGGCAGTCTGATCAAATACCCGGAAATTCTTTTCCGGATCATTTAATATTTTCTGATCTGCAGAGGATTTTACAAATGCAGCATCATTATCAACGGGCTCTACAAAACTATCATCATTCATATATTTTCTTCCCTCTGCCAGTAAATCATAAGAACTCAAAATAGTAAGGCCTGCCAATAAGATAACCGGTTTGATTTTGCTTTTTAAAAACAGGCCCAATAAGACAATCGCAATTATTAAAAAAAACATTGTCCGAAGCAGATCAGATCCAAAAAGAGATTGCCTGTCGGCCTGTAAACTTTTCATCACTGAATTCACGACCTCACTCACCTGTTGTTGCATTTCAGGAGTAGGTTGTTTGCCCCTTGCTGCCTGTTGCAACATCCCCGATGTGAATTGCTCCTTCAACAAATTATCTTCCTTGCCTTTAAAATCAGTCATGAAATAAGATGCTGTAATCAACAAAAAGAATCCTCCTGTAATGATTACAGCCATTCTGAATTTTTTCCAGATAATATCTGCAGGGCTTTTATCAGAGAGTAGTTGATCCAGTCCTATTGCCGCCAATAGGGGGAATGTTAATTGCGGAATGATCAATGACATCGTCGGTGCACGGAATTTGCTGTAGAAAGGAAAATAATCGAACAAAAAATAATTGAATGAAGAAAAATTCTTTCCCCAGGCAAGAAGAATAGCAAAAATACTTACGGGCAATATCCACCACACATGCCAGGATTTCGCATATACAAGACCGAAAATGAACAAAAAGCAAATGACGGCTCCCAGGTAGACCGGGCCTGCGGTATCATGCTGCGGTCCCCAGTATCCATACCTGGCTGCAAATTGAAGAGCGGAGGATTCTGGCAATCCTAATTCTCCGAGTCTGTCAACAAATTTTGAATTTTCTGCAAAATCCCTGCTGATATACCCGCCGCCCCTTGATCCGGGAACCATCAGAGTAGCTGTTTCTCCGACACCATAACTCCACATGAATGCATAATCCTTATCCAATCCTCCTTTCGTTTTATTTCCTGAAGTTGAATCAGTCAATTCAGATTTTCCTCCTCTCATAGTTTCCTTTGCATATTCCTGTACAGGCAAAAAAGCAACGGCGTTCATTGCAAAACCAAGTATTGCCGAAACAATCGCAATGACTACGGGCTGCCATGCATTTTTTAATTGATTTTCTTTTTGACTTTTTACCAAATAGGCAATCGTTATAAATCCAATAATAAACCCGGTGTAATAAATGACCTGTATATGCTGCGTTACTCCGGCCTGCAAACCCAATGAGATGGTCATCATTGCAGCTCCCCCGATATATTTTTTCCGGAGAATGAGTAAGAAACCTGCAATAACCAGGGGCATGAATCCGATTGCGACCATCTGCGTCGTATGTCCAACAACCAGAATGATCGGATCAAAAGTAGAATATGCAAATCCCAGCGAAGACAATACGCTCAACCATATATTGATCTTTAATGTCTGAGTCAGAATATAAAAACTCATGCAGGCAAAAAAGAAAAGGATGATGGGGTTGAAAGAATAAAGAAAGAATGCGAGTTTATTCATGAATGTTACAGGAGAAGGCGCCGAGATTGTATAGGCGGGCATCCCGCTGAAAGCACTCTCTGTCCATAACGGATAATGACCATATTTTTGATTAAAATCTTCTGACTGCTTAACCATTCCCATATGCTGTGTCACATCACCCTGACTCAGCACTTTTCCATCTAAAGCCGGCTTGCAATAAAACAAAGAAACAATTAAAAAAACCATCATTGCTATTGCATGAGGAAGCACTTTTTTCCAGATAGAACCATTCATAATCGATATAATAATTATTCAGGCAAAATAATGGTATTTTACCCAGAATTGCAGATTTTTGGGAAAAAACAGAGAACGCGTAACGTTGAATGCATAATGCAAAACGCTTTCCTGAAATCAACTCGTTAAGCCTTTAGCTTTCTACGAATAGCATAACCAATATGACTGCATTAAGATTTTTATCAAGGGTTGCATTTATTTGTAATATCTGTTTTTTACTGGCAATAGGGATCCTCCGGATAAAGAACCCACCGGAAGGAGAAATCATATCATTTATTCTTGTACTCGGTTTTGTGTTCTCGGCAATTTTTAATATCCTCGTGAATATCTGGTACGCAATCCTCCTGATCAGCAGGAAACCTTTAAAATCATTTATTCCATCCTGGCTGATCATTACCAATTTTCTTTTTTTAATTCTCCAGTTAATACTCTTCTTAAAATGATCCATAGCATATTAAAGGATAAACCGACAAAACTTTTTCTGGGATTCACTGCTTTCTTCTGCTGCAATGCATTGATTGCAGAAGCAATTGGTACAAAATTGTTTTCCCTCGAAAAATTGTTTGGTTTACATCCGGCTAATTTCACGCTGTTTGGACAATCGGGTTTGTCGTTTACACTTACCTGTGGCGTTTTACTCTGGCCTCTTGAATTTGTCATTACAGATATTGTCAATGAATTTTTCGGGCCAAAAGCGGTCAGAAGAATTTCATGGACTGCAGTCATATTGATTTCCTACGCTTTTTTAATGTATTATCTGGCGATCGGTATTCCGCCGGCTGATGTATGGCTCAATAGCAGCAGCCAGCAGGGAGTGGAAAATATTCAAAGTTCATTCAATGCAATCTTCGGTCAGAATATGCGGATTATTATTGGAAGCCTTGTAGCTTTTTTGGTGAGCCAGATTGTAGATGTGACTATCTTTCACCAGATCAAAAAGAAAACAGGAAATAAACATTTATGGCTGAGGGCGACCGGCTCGACATTGGTTTCGCAACTGGTGGATAGTTATATCGTGTTATTCATTGCTTTCAGCTCCATATTCAGCTGGCAGTTGATTCTTGCAGTCGGCATTATGAATTATACTTATAAATTCACAGTTGCCATTCTTTTAACCCCGGTTATTTATTTTGTTGAAGGAAGAATTGAATCCTATGTGGGCCATGATACGGCGCATAAAATGAAACGTTCCGCGATGGGACTGGAGAATGAGTAAGTCTGGTAGTCTTGAGTCGTGAGTCGATGACGGATGGCCGATGGCCGATGACCGAACTTTGCAGGAATCTACCTGCCAGATCAATCAACTAACGATCATCGGCCATCGATCAACGGCCAACGGTCATCGATTGAGCTTCTTCTCCATCACATAATCATTCATAAAATAATTATTTCCGATATCAATATCTTCTTCCCTGATCACTTTGAATCCAAGTTTCTCATAGAAAAATTTTGCTTTATTATGTCTGTTCACATTTAACTGCAAAGCCAGAGCTCCCGATTCTTCTATATCTCCGACTATGAAATTGATAATAAGCCTTCCCAATCCCTTTCCCTGCTGATTGGTTAAGACATATATTTTATGTATTTTATAAACTCCGGGCTGATCCGTAACAGAATAGGATGCAAAACCAATTGGCTCTTTATTTTCTTCAACAATTAAAAAAGAATGCTTTTTGTCGATCATTTGTTCCTGCAGAGAACCCGGACTATAAAAAAGATTCATCATGTAATTCAGCTGATCCTCTGATAATATGTCCTTATAAGCATAAGGCCATATCTGCTGGGCAAGAAAGCCGATGATGTTGATATCATCCACTTCTGCAAACCTTATGGCAATACCTGTCGGCATTAAAAATTTTGGATCACAAGATAGGAATTGAGTTGCCTTCTGTTTATGTAACTTTGAAAATTATTTTTTATGCAGAAAAGAAAATTAGGGAGATCCGGAATAGAGGTCGCTCCGATTGCATTCGGAGGAAATGTCTTTGGATGGACTGCCAATGAATCTACTTCATTTCAATTACTGGATGGTTTTACAGGAGCCGGATTTGACTTGATTGATACAGCCGATGTCTATTCGAGATGGGTGAGGGGAAATAAAGGTGGTGAATCCGAAACAATTATTGGAAAATGGTTGAAGCAGCGGAACAATCGTCATCGTGTGACCATTGCTACCAAGGTAGGGAAGGAGATGGCGCCTGATAAAAAAGGATTATCAGCAAAATATATCCGTCGTGCTATAGAAGATTCCTTGAATCGATTACAAACAGATTATATTGATTTATATCAATCGCACGACGATGATCCCGATACTCCAATGGAAGAAACAATGGAGACTTTCACTGCACTTATCAAAGAAGGAAAAGTGAGGGCAATCGGTGCTTCCAATTTTAATGCTAAAAGACTGGCAGCCTCGCTGGAGGTCAGTAAGAAACTTGGATATGCCCGTTATGAAACTATTCAGCCTCCTTATAATTTATACGACAGGAGCTTCGAAAAAGAATTAGAGCCACTTTGCCTGGAAAATGAAATCGGAGTGATCAGCTATTATGCCCTTGCAAGCGGATTTCTTTCGGGGAAATACCGTTCGGAAGATGATCTGTCAAAGAGTCCAAGGGGACAGGGAATCAAAAAATATTTGAATGATCGCGGGTTTAAAATCCTGAAAGCCCTGGATGAAGTAGCTGCGCAATATCATTCAACTCCCGCAAGTGTTGCAGTTGCATGGATTATTTCCAGGCCGGCGATTACTGCTCCAATCGCCAGTGCGACAAATATGGATCAATTAAAAATTTTAACAGGATCAGTCGAATTGAGTTTGGATAAAGGTGCAATTGAATTGCTGGATAAAGCGAATGCGTAAAAGAATAAAAATTATTTCCTGCTGTTCAATATACGCTAACATTCACTCAAGCTAATAGGGATATGAATGGCTAATCCGCCATCTGAAGTTTCCTTATATTTACTGTTCATATCTTTTGCAGTATCCCACATTGTTTTGATAACAGCATCCAGAGATACTTTCGCAAAATCGGGCGTGCTTTGCAAAGCCAGTTGGGATGCAGTAATGGCTTTGATCGCGCCCATGGTATTTCTTTCGATACAGGGGATCTGTACAAGTCCTCCGATCGGATCGCAGGTCATGCCCAAATGATGTTCCATTGCAATTTCTGCGGCCATCATGGCCTGTCTCTGTGTTCCGCCCAGGCATTCGGTCAGTGCAGCAGCCGCCATTGCCGAAGAAACACCGATCTCAGCCTGACAGCCACCCATAGCCGCAGAAATGGTTGCGCCTTTCTTGAAAATACTTCCGATCTCGGCTGCGGTGAGCATGAACCGGATAATCTTTTCTTCTTTATGCTGATAATTTTCCGGCTCACAAAAACAAACATAATACTGAAGAACAGCCGGAATCACTCCTGCAGCGCCATTAGTAGGAGCCGTTACTACACGGCCGAAGGAAGCATTCTCCTCATTGACAGCAAGGGCAAAGCAACTGACCCAGTCAAGAATGTATTTGAAATCAGTTCCCCCTGAACGGATCGCTTCAATCCAGCTATGATAATCACTATAATGCCTACCCGAAATTAATTTTTCAGAAAGGGATGCAGCCCTCCGGCTTACCTGTAATCCTCCCGGCAGCATACCCTTTGTATGAGATCCCCGGTACATGCATCGACTCATCGTTTCCCAGATATGAAGGATCGCTTTTTTTGTTTCAGGTTCAGATCTCCAGGTATTTTCATTCTCCATCACCACTTCACTGATTGCGAGTCCTGTTTTCATGCACCAATGTAAAAGATCGGATGCTTTATCGATCGGGAAGGGTAATTGAACAGATGATGTTCCCCCGGCTTCTTCGCCTTCTTTTTTTACAAAGCCACCGCCAATCGAATAATAAGTTTCTGCGATCTGCTCTCCGTTGCTAAAATTGGCCAGGAAACTAAGTGCATTGGGATGGAAGGGCAGTGTTTCTGTATTAAGAAAAACAATATCCTGTTCAGGATCGAAGTCTATCGGATAAGATCCATCCAGTAATATTTTTTTTACAGTTTTAATGTGATTGGTCTTGATCTCAATTTTATCCACTTCAAAACTGACAGGATCATCACCGGATAAACCCAGTTGTACAGCTATATCTGTCCCATGACCCTTTCCTGTTTTTGCAAGTGAGCCATATAATAGCACCTGAACACTGACCGTGTCCTGGAGTCTTTTAGTAAGTTTTAAAAATTGTATGAATCTCTGAGCAGCACGCCATGGTCCCAGTGTATGAGAGCTGGAGGGACCGATTCCAATTTTAAATATGTCGAATACAGAGATCGCTTCGTGTGGCAACGAAATGAAGTTTGGGGTAAAGTTAATATGAATTTCGATGGCAGTTGGCCGTTTGACGTTGGTCGACTTGAAATGTTTTTGTCGGCGACCGACCATCGATCATCGCCTAACGGTAAAAAAAATGCCCTGAACATTGTGCTCAGGGCTGGTTTAGCAGGTAGTTTATGGTTACTGCACACTGATCAAAGTAATATCAAAAATTATAATTGAGTTAGACGGTAGCACCTGGTTTCCAAAACTGTCGGTCAGGCTTCTTGAACCATATCCGAGAGAAGGTGGTATGTATAATTTAATCCTTCCTCCTTTTTTAATCCGCGGTATTCCTTCTCTCCATCCATCGATTAAACTTCCCAGGGACGTAAAAACTGCATTGCTTTGCTGATCAAAAATCTTTCCGTTGGTAAGCCATCCTGTATAAGATACGGTTATCTGTGAACAGGGTTTAGCTGTGTCTCCGGAACCGGATTCAACAACGGTATAATAGTAGCCTCTCCAATCCAGACCAGCCGTTATCCCACTTGAATCCAGGTATGCCTTCACTTCCTGCTGTTCTTCCACAGGGGCAACGGAGTTATCGTTACCATAGCTGCAACCGCTATCTTTCTTCAGGCACGAACTAAAAACAAGTGAAATACCTACCGCACAAACCAGAAATATTCGCATGAAAAATTTTTGCAAAAATAATACTTCGATAGGTAAGACATCGATCTGATGTAAAATGCTGCAATCAATCCTTTTTTTCTTTATCAGGCTTTTCTTCAGTCATTTTTGAGCGTAATTCCTGATAATACTGCTCATTCTTTTCCCAACGGACCTTCCTTGAAAAAATAGCAACAAAGCCAATGATCAGTAAGCATGCCGCCATCAATACTCCGGGATTAAAATCCTGGGTATTGGCTACCATTTCCGCCCGCTTGTACCAGCCGGAAGCAAAATTGATAAGAATGGGTATTACAAATAATAATCCAAGCGGGATTCCCAATAACAATTGCCGGAAAATCTTTTTTTGTTTTAACCGGTTTTGTTCCCAATAATGAATAAAGTCTTTCTCCTCGGGCGTCAGCATAAACGTTAATTTGACATTACAAATATAGCTGGCTTATTTTCAACACTTAATATTTAAGAATGTGCATAATTATTTTATCATATTTGCGTTGCTGTATTTATTCTTAACTTGTGTTTAAATCCTTTGTCTTGAAATTACCTTTACTACTGACCCAGTTTCTGTACAAAAATAAAAGGCTCTCCCTGCCCGGGATCGGCATTTTTACATTGGATCCGACAGCGGTCATCCCCGAAGGACACGGTAAGAATACCCATACCACAGCCGGCATTGAGTTTCAACCTGCCTCGATTCATGAGCCTGAAAATGACCTGATCGAATATATCCGTGTAAATACGGGAAAAATCAAACCCGTGGCAATTGCTGACCTGGATTCCTACCTGGCATTGGGAAATGAGCTGTTAAATATTGGCAAACCCTTTTTTTTGGAGGGTATCGGCACCATCACCAAGAATAAGGAAGGCGGATTGGAATTTAACCCGGGAGAATATTCAGTCGTAAAATATGAAGAAGGCCTGCATGAAAAAACAGAAAAATCCGGTAAAAGAAAATCTGTTTTGGAAGAAGCACAATTTGAGCCACAACCGAATAATATCCGGAAAATTCTGCTGCTCGTCGCAATCGTCGGAGGGTTATCCATTATCGGACTGGGTGGCTATTTCTTCTACAAAAAAAATGTAAATGGAAGTAACCATGCAGAGATCAGCAATATGGCAAATGATACGACTGCTTTCAAAAAGGATACGACCCAATTGATTCCTGCAACAGATTCCGCTAAGACCAAAGCGATCATTCCTTTGCATGCATCCTTGAAAGATTCTGTCATGTACAAATTCATTATCCTGGAAACATACAGCAAGGCGAGGGCCTTGAGACGGTATAACCAACTTTTGTCATTCGATCTGAAGATACATATGCATACGAGGGATTCGAGTTTCTTCAAATTATATTTTTCTTTTCCGGCTTTAACAAAAGATACCACACATATTAAAGACTCACTGTATAGAACATACGCACACGCTGTCACGATTGAGCGATAATATCCATGAAAGAAAATGCCGCATATTGGATCAAAAAATTAGAATTGACAAAACATGTGGAAGGTGGGTATTTCAAAGAGAATTACAGGTCAGATTTGCTGATTGCAAAAGAACATTTACCGGAAAGTTTTCACGGCAACAGGCCTGCTTCAACATCAATTTATTTTTTATTGGAAAAGGAGCAGTTTTCAGCATTACATCGAATTGCTTCTGACGAGATCTGGCATTTTTATGTGGGAGATTGCATCACGATCTATGAATTCAAGGAAGACGGTCATCTTACAGAACATCACTTGGGAAATGATCCCGAAAAAAATGAATCCTTTCAGGTCCTTATCAACGCAGGGAGTTGGTTTGGCGCGAAATTGAAAAATGGGGGAGAGTATGCGCTCGTGGGTTGTACAGTTGCTCCCGGTTTTGATTTTGCAGAATTCGAAATGGCAGAACGATCTTTTCTTCTTCAGCTATATCCTGCTCATACAAACCTGATCATGTCACTAACCAGATGGTAGGATCATTGATTATCTTTTGTAAATAATGCCATTCTTCATCACCAGTTTTATTTTCCTGATTGTCGCAATATTCACGGAAGGATCATTTTCAACGACCAGAATATCAGCCAGCAATCCCTGCTTTATCCTCCCGATTTTGCCTGACATATTGAATACGTCTGCATTGACGGAAGTAGCAGATTTCAATACGTCGATCGGCCTCATTCCATAATCGACCATGGCTTCCATTTCCCTTGCATTATCTCCATGAGTGAAAACACCCACATCTCCTCCCATGCAGATGGTTACCCCTTCATCTAATGCTGCCCTGAAACTTTTGCGTTTTGCTTTAACAGCATTCGGTTCTTCACCAATTCCTTTTTTCCACCCACGGTATTGCTCAACCGCTTCTGTAGCCGCAAGGGTAGGGCAATACGCTATTTTTTTTTCTTTCAGCAACCTGAAAATTTCAGAAGTGCCTTCGTCTCCATGTTCAATGGTTGTGACTCCTGCCAGTGCGGCTCTTCGCATACCCTCCGCCGTTGTAGCATGCGCCACTACCTCCCGCCCGCTGCTGTTGACAACTTCCACGAGTTTTCTTAATTCATCTACTGTAAAAGTAGGTTCGGCTTTTTTATCAGGCCCCCAACGGTAATCTGCATATACTTTAATCATATCGGCTCCTTTTCCGATCTGCGTACGTGCTTCTTTAATCAATCCGGCTTCTCCATCTGCTTCCGCCGCGCCTTTGGGAGATTCGATATCCATACCCAATTCTTTCGGTCCATAGCTTCCTGTCGCTACGATGGCCCTGGTAACAACAAGCATTCGGGGTCCCGGTACAATGCCCTTTTCAATTGATTCTCTCAAACCAACATCATCATACATGGCGCCTTCTGTACCTAAATCTCTTACTGTAGTAAATCCCGCCAGCAAAGTATTACGGGCATGAATAATCGCTCTTGCAGTTCTTTCCGCTCTCGACTCTTTTAATACCTGGTCGTCCCAGCTTGTTTCATTGTAGGGATGTAGAAAAAGATGACTATGCCCTTCGATCAATCCGGGTAATAAAGTGCATCCTTGTAAAGTAAGTACAATGGTATTCGATGGAAAATGAATTGTGGATGGGTCTCCCGATGCCTCAATGGTATTTTTATGGACCAGTACCTGCCAGTGCTCATGCATCTGCTCTCCATCAAAAACCCGGTCAGGTTTCAGCAGGTAAAAACTGTCGCTTTGGGAATAAGAATAATGCGACAAGAAGAGTCCCACGGCAAGTATGCATAAACGCTTAAGCATATTCAGGAATTTAGATGAAAATATACTGTGCAAATTCGAAGAGATTTCATATGGATATTTTTGTTGCTGGGTTTTTTTTCCGCAAATACCAGTACAGGGGAATGCCCGCTAACGTTAGTAACAACCCTAAAATTGAATTTATCACGGGTGATTTTCCGTTTCTGTAGTGATCGATATCAGTATACAATGTAACAATTGTATAAGAAAAAGTAAAAATTGTGAAAATCAAAGGAACAATCGGGTAGGCTTTCACTTTGTAAGGTCGCTCTACATCCGGATGTTTTTTGCGTAGGATGAAAATTCCTACTACCGTAAGCCCATAAAACACCCACGACATAAAAATAAACATGTCGGCAAGTAAGTCGAATGATCCGCTGACGACAAATAAGCTACTCCAAACGCCAATCAATATAACTGAGTTGCCTGGTGTTTGAAATTTGGGATGCACTTTAGCCGCCCAGGAAAAAAAAGTTTTGTCCCCTCCCATTGCAAATACAATTCTTGCACTTGTGAGGAGGTTGATATTTGTCGCCCCAAATACTGTGATAATGATAAGTATTGCGATGATACCTCCGCCTCCGAATCCCAGCGCTTTGCTTGTAGCGTCAGATGCAACTAGAGTAGAAGATGCCATGGTATCGATGGGTAACATGTACATGTATGCGCAATTTATCAGTACATAAACAATGACACAGGTGCCAATGCCAATCAGAAGGCTTTTAGTAAGGTTTTTTTTAGGATTTTCAATTTCACCTGCTACCATATTGATGTTTATCCATCCGTCATAGCACGCGAATGCTCCGGTCATGGCAGCCATAAAAGCTCCTAATAGTGACCATCCTCCCAAATTAAAATGCGGTGACGATTTAATAAGATTTTTGGCGTCTCCGTGGCCAAACAAGAGGATTCCTAATATCAACACCACGAACGCAATAATTTTCACAGCAGTAGTCAGGAAATTAATTGCATTCGCGGATTGAACGCTTATATAGTTTACAATGGTAAGGCCGATAATGATTAAAATGGCAAGCAACTTGACTGCAAAATTCTGCAACGGAAAAATATTTCCTACCATTGGAATATGCAGCCGGATGGATTGTTCGGTGGCCACACTAAAATGCGGAAAATGAAAAAAATATCCGCAGTAGTCCGCACATACAAAAGCGATGGCCGCTACAGCAGCCGTATTAATTACGGCAATAGTTGACCATCCGTAAAGAAATGCAACAAAGTCGCCATACATTTTTTGAATATAGACATAAGAGCCGCCGGTATCAGGATACATGGAACCCAGTTCAGAATACACCATACCACCAAAAAAAGAAATGATTCCTGCTAAAATCCAAACTACAATTAATAAAACCGGTGATCCTAACTGGCCTGCCATCGTTGCGGGCTTCATAAAAATTCCAGAACCAATGACACTTCCGATCACGATTGAAATGGCTGTCCAGAGACCAATGCTTTTTTTTAATTGCATGCACCTGATTTAAGGGTATGAGACAATCTTCTTCATGAAGCACGCGATTTATTTCATCCATTCCGCAATCATTCTGTGAAAATGATGGGTACCTTGTTCTCTTGTGACCGAATATCGCCCATGCTGATAAAATCTTGATTTGATTCCTTTCTGTACATTTTCTACGACTTCTTCATCTTCCATTTCCACTTCGTCTAATCCTGAACCTGCTCCTTTATTATATTTTGATTCATCCAGGATATATGTCAGAAAACTAATTTTTGTTTCATTAAGTCCGATTGGTTTTACCACATTTACAGAAAGACCCCATGGATAAAAATTGAACATCATATTGGGAAATATGAAAAAATAATAGGCCGCGACTTTTTTCCCATAATCAGCAGATGCAGGAGAAAGCTCAAAACAATTTTCATTTTCTTTTGCAATTCCTGTCTGCAGATTCGACCATTCAAACAATTCGGTTGTATAGTTTCCAAAATCTATCACCGAATTCAATCCGGCATGTACGAAGGGGATATGGAATCCTTCCAGATAATTCTCACAATACAATGCCCAATGGGCTTTGACAATAAAATCTCTTGAGAGATCGGGACGGAAAATAAATTCATTCAGGGGAAGCCATTGAAGCCGTTTCATCATATCGCCCAAAAACTTTTCTGCCGAATCCTGGTTTTTCAAAGAAGTAAACAACCATTTACCCCAACCGAACAGAGGCAACTGCTTCAGGTCATCTTCAGCACTGGGAAAATCTTTTACTTCCCTGAATTCAGGCATCGAAAGAAATTTCCCGTCCAGATGGAATAAACGGCCATGGTATTTGCAGCGCAGATTCGTCAGATGACATGGCTGATCCGCAATTATATTCCCGCGGTGTGTACAGACATTTGATAGCAGATGAATTGAATTGTTTTTATCTTTTGTGAGCATCAAAGGCTCATCCAGATAATGATCAATTAAAGTGAAAGGATAAACATCTCCGGGTTCTTTTACCAGGTCCGTACTACCTATAAATTGCCAGGAAGCAGCAAATAATTTTTCTTTCGTCTGGTCAAACAATTCCCGGCTCGTATAAAAATCCTTATTCAGTGTCCTGGCTCTGGCGATATCAGGATCAATACTAAAATGAAACATATGAATCGTTAATGCTGTAATATAAGAAAGAGTCATGAGAAACATTCCCCTTCAATAATGCAAAATTGTTTTAATCTGTGTAGCTTTAGGTAGAATACTTTAACTCTTAAATAAACAATATGAACTGGAAATTAATTTTTCAGCTTTCCCTTTTCGGGCTGGCGATGGCATTTGCTACTGTATCATTAATTCCATCAAATATTGAGCCTGCATTTTGGTTTGTAATTTTTCTGACCTGTGGCTACCTGATCGCAAAAAATTGCAGCAGTAAATTTTTTCTTCACGGATTCCTGGTCAGCATGGTCAACTGCATCTGGATTACAGGAGCACATGTTTTCTTTTACAATAGCTATATCAGTCATCATCAGCAAACGGCCTCGATGAGTGCTCAAATGCCTTTGCATAATCATCCAAGAGTCTTGATGTTACTCATGGGACCGATATTCGGAGCTGCTTTTGGAATTGTACTCGGGCTTTTCGCCTTCATTGCATCCAAGGTGGTAAAAAAAGCCAAGCCCGCAAGCTGAATAGTTTCGAAATTTTTGTGCTGCGATATCAATCATAATATGTATGCCGGCGTTGAATTTGTAAAAAAGAATATTTTTTTCATATCTTGCCCCTACTGCTGACAATATATTTTTTTTGCTAACCTCCTTACTGGTTTATTGTAAATTGAATTTTAATGATTAAAAATTTTTCTATGCTTGCTATTATGCGTTATCAAAACAGACATTTATTATTTGTGGTTTGTACTGTCTTTATCAGCGCCTCGATATTTGCGCAAAAGGGTGATCCTAAATTGACAGAAGTTTATAGTCCTGTTCCGAAAGTGGTGACTCCCGGAAAGAATTGCGGTGATGCACCTTCTGATGCAATAATTTTATTTGATGGAAAAAATTTAGATCAGTGGAGATCTGTGAGGGATACAACAGCTCCCGCCAATTGGACCGTAGCAGATGGCATTATCACGGTCAATAAAAAAGCCGGCAATATTGAAACCAGACAGTCTTTTATGGACTATCAACTGCATATAGAATGGAGAATTCCTGAAAATATTACCGGGGAAGGCCAGGCACGTGGTAATAGCGGCGTGTTTCTTGCTTCGATTGGTCCCGGTGATGATGGATATGAATTGCAGGTATTGGATTGTTATAATAACAGCACTTATGTGAACGGCCAAACCGCGAGCATCTACAAACAATCCATTCCCCTGGCTAATGCCTGCAGAAAACCTGGCGAATGGCAGTCATATGATGTGATTTGGACCGCTCCAAGATTTAATGATGATGGATCAGTGAAATCGACAGCAAGGGTTACGGTTCTGCATAATGGCGTACTGGTTCAGAATAATTATGAATTAAAAGGTGTCACATTATATATCGGACAGCCATTTTATAAAAAACATGGAGCATCACCGATCAAACTGCAGGCTCATGGCGATGCTAGCGAGCCGATCAGTTATCGGAATATCTGGGTAAGACCTCTTTAAATTTTTAATGTAAAATTTTGAATGTAAAAGATGAGTGAACAGCTCATCTTTTATTATTTGTCACCATCTTCATATGCGTACACGGACCCATCATTGAATTGCCTGACGAGCATCATTTTCTTATGCTCAAGAATCTGATTCAGGCTGGGGACATCCGGGTTGTCAATGTCATTGAACCAAACAAGATAATGATGAGGCTCGGCATAAAAATCATTCATCTGCCGGGGAAAAACGAGTTGGGGAAGAAGTCGGGCTTTCAATCCGGTGAAAAAATAAACAGCATCGCCTGCGTTTGAATAAATTGTGTATCCCGGTTTAAATATTTGCTTATTCTGCCGGATGAAACTGACTATTTCAGATTGAGGAAAGGGATCTTCAGTGTATCCGGGAATGCCGGCATCTTTTACTCCATCATACATTTCATAATCGGCGCTTAATTGTTTGTTCTGAAAAGTCGCAGCAAACAAAAGACCAAGTGCGACAATCCCTGATTTCTTAAACCCTGAGAATTTATTTGCTGTTTTAGGGATCCAATAACTCAGCCCCCAACATAGGGGAATATAAATCGGAGCCAATAAACGGCTTGTAAACTGTTCATAACGGGAAAATGTAGCCGACAAAATCATGAAGCCGCAATAAACAATGCAAAAGGAAGCAGCAATGCTTTCAAAAGAATGATAAGTGGATTTGTTCGTAAACAATACGACAAAAACGATAATACAAATCACCATGCAGATGATTGTTATGATCGAGATCATACCGTCATTCCTAGGGATTGGAAGCCAGTCGCATAAAACGCTCCCAAAAAAATAAATATTTTGAAGAAATGGTGTATTGCCTTTCTGTCTTGCACCTGTAGGAAAACCAGATAATATTACATTCCTCGTCAAATTAATAAGCAATAGGGAAAAAGATATTAAGGTGAAAGTAATCAGATGCCTGATCCTTTTCGGCAAAGGTGAGTTGGCATCCAGGATCAATAACATCCCGCCTGTGCCTACCAAAACAACTCCTGCATAACGGGTGACGCATGCCAAAGCTGCGATGAGCCCTAGAGTGACCAATGGTCTTATGGAATAGGTTTCAAAATAAGTCTTCGCGACAACAATGAAAAAAATAACTAATAATATGAATATTGTTTCTGACCAAAGCATCGAATAAACTTCAAGCAGGCAGGGACTCAAAACAAAACAGCTTAAAATTATCCGTTTATACCATCCCGATGAATAATAGAATCCATTCATGAGCGAACCTGTGGAATAAATTAATGAAGCAAATAGCAAGCCGTTCAGTACCGGGCTAAAGATTAAAGGATCCAGCCTCGTAATGAAAGAAATGATTCCAAGAAAAACAGGATAGAAAGCCGGGAAATCGACCAGCGGAACTCCATCGAATTCCACCAATCCTTTACCAGAAATAAAATTCCTGGCTGCACTGAGATAGGTCACCGAATCCGGTGAAATGCCAATACCACTGTGTTTTGCCAAAAACAGGATAATGAAAAATCCGATAATTGCAGCTATGAATGAATCTATATTTTTTGAAAGGGTAAAAAGATGCATTCTTGATCTCATGCAAAAAATGAAATTATAATCGTATAAATATGCGCTGTTAAGAAGAGGACTAAGATAAGGCTAATTAAAAAATAAATTACATGGGATAAGTAAATCTTTTGATCTTTCGGAATCAATTGCAAATTAAATGCTATTCTGATGCTAAAAATTTTTTCTATCATGCTTATCCGGTAATTTCATCATAAGAATTGGCTATAGATGGTATTACGCAGTGTTTCAGTATTCCTTATTTTTCTTTTTTCTTTTATTTCTGCAAGCAGCCAGCCGTTTGGTGGTAATCCACCATCTCTGAAGTGGCGACAGGTAAATAATGATACTGCAAGGGTAATTTTCCCGAAAGGTTTAGAAGAACAGGGCATCCAGGTCTTTTCAATCGTAAATGAGTTGAGCAGAAAAACTTCACCTACGATCGGTCACCAGCAATACAAGATCAATATTATATTTCAGAACCAAACCACTATCTCTAACGGTTATGTACAACTGGCGCCTTTCAAAAGCGAATTTCAATTGACTGCCAACCAAAATAGTTTTGAACTTGGCAGCCTGCCCTGGCAGGAACAACTGGCTATTCATGAATACAGGCATGTTCAGCAGTACAATAATTACAGGATAGGCTTGTCGAAGGTCTTCTATTATCTTTTTGGTCAGGGTGGACAGGAACTTGCAAACAGTCTTTCCATTCCCAATTGGTTCTGGGAAGGAGATGCTGTTTACCAGGAAACGCTTGTCAGCAAACAGGGGAGGGGAAGGTTACCAAGTTTTTTTAATGGCTACAAATCGCTTTGGGTTGCCGACAAAAATTATTCCTGGATGAAGTTGCGCAATGGGTCTTTGCGAGATTATGTTCCCGACCATTATCCTCTGGGATATATGATGGTAGCATATGGGAGAGAAAAATACGGAGATGATTTCTGGAAAAAAGTCACTTTGGATGCAGCTTCGTTTCGGGGATTATTTTACCCTTTGCAAAAAGGAGTCAAAAGATATTCAGGCCAGTCTTTTACTGTATTCAGCCGGCAGGCAATGGAATATTTTCACCAGCAAATAAGAGAAGAAGGAAGAAGCGATTCGGTTTCGCTTTTTGCAAAAAAGCAAAAACATTTTGTGGCCGATGAAGAATCGCCCCAAATGGTCGACTCAAACCATATTATTTATGTACGCACTTCCTATAAAAAACCACATGCTTTCATGATCCGGGACCTGCATAGTCAAACTGAAAGAAAAATAAAAACAAGAGCCATCTCGCTGGACAACTATTTCTCTTATCGGAATAACAAAATTGTATACGCTGCTTATGAGCCTGATGTACGCTGGGGATGGAGGGATTTTAATGTGATCAGGGTTTTGGATATTCAAACCGGAGAGGAAAAAAGAATAACAACCCATTCAAAATATTTTTCGCCGGATATTACAGATGACGGCCTCCATATCATAGCAGTAGAATCAGCGCCTGATGGAAAAACAACGCTGCATATTTTAAACAGCAATAGCGGCAGTGTTGAAAAAATAATTCCCAATCCGGATGAATTATTTTATACCTATCCTAAATTTTATAAAGACCAGGAAGTAATTTCTGCTGTCAGAAATAAAAATGGAGAAATGGCGCTTGCACTCATCAATATAAACAATGGAAACACTGACCGGCTGACTCCTTTTTCGATGAATGTAATCGGGTTTCTGTCAGCACATAACGATACTATTTACTTTTCCGCTTCTCATAACGGGCATGATCAATTGTTTGCTGTTGCAGGGCATCAGATCTACCAAATAAGTTCAGCCGGTATGCAGTCAATTACCGGTAACTACCAATTGCAATCCGCTTACGGGAATTATGCATATACAAGTTTTTCTGCTGCAGGCTATAAGATGAGTATTGCTGCAACCGACAGATTCAATATGGAATCCATTTCCGGAGAGCAATGGAATACTCCACTGATCACACAGGAAATTCATTCACTGAACAGGGATAATGCGGACCTGCTGGACAGCATTCACTTCCTGAATCCCAAAATACAGTCCTATTCTCCATCATTCCAGTTGATCAATTTTCATAGCTGGAGGCCATATATTTCTGATCCGGACTATAGTTTTGCCCTGGTAAGTGAAAATGTGATGAATACATTACAGTCAGAATTATTTGTGGATTATAACCGCAACGAACGATATACGCGGGTTGGAGCGGATGCAGTTTACGGCGCATTTTTTCCATGGATCGATATGGGAGTGAACTATACTTTCAACAGGAATGCATTGTACCATGATCAAAAAGTTTACTGGAATGAATTGGAAGGAAGGGCGGGTTTTACAATACCGCTGAACCTGAGTAAAGGAAGGTGGTATACCAATCTTCAATTTGGAAGTGATATTGTTTATAACCAGCGATATTACCAGGGAATTTATAAAGACAGTTTCAATAACAGTGCTTTTGCTTATATCGATCCCAATATCAATTTTACCAATCAGGTTCAAAGCGGGCAACAACAAATCTATCCGTCCCTCGCACAAACCATTTCACTCAGTTATGATCGCGCAGTGACCAGTTTTGAAGGCAATCAGTTCCTGGCTTCCGGTTATTTTTATTTCCCCGGACTAACGTCAACGCATAGCCTGGTATTGACTGTAGCTTTTCAGCAAAGAGACAGTCTGAACAATGTCCGGTTTTCGAATAGTTTTCCTTTTTCGAGGGGTTATAGCGGGGAAAATTTTTACAGGATGTTCCGGATAGGCGCGAATTATCATTTTCCATTAGTATATCCCGACTTGGGATTTGCTGATATCGTTTACTTCCTGCGCATCCGTGCAAATTTATTTTTTGACTACACAAAAGTCCCTTTTTATTTCACTAATGGAGGTGGAGTACAACCGCAATACCGATCTTATGGAACTGAAATTTATTTTGATACAAAATGGTGGAATCAGTTACCAATCAGTTTCGGAATCCGATATAGTCATTTGATGGACCCGGATTATGAAGGCAGGACACCGAATCAGTGGGAGTTTATTTTGCCGATTAGTTTGCTGAGCAAGTAGAAGTTTCCAGTTTAGAGTCAATTGCAAACTCTAAACTGGAAACATTTGCTATAGCTGCGCTAAACTTTCTTCCAAAGCTTTGATCTTTGCTTCTGCGTCTGATTTTTTCTTTTGTTCCAATGCAACAACTTCTGGTTTTGCATTCTGAACAAATTTTTCATTGCTCAGTTTCTTGATGACTGAATTCAAAAAACCTCTATGGTATTCGATCTCTTTCAACAATTCATCTTTCTGGAAACTGCTGTCGATCGATTTCTCAGATTCAATAAAAATTTTATGCTCTCCAATCACAACCGCTATGCTTCCTTCCACAGGTAAAGAGGAATATTCGACATCAGTGGCTTTTGTATTTTTTCGAATCAGTTCAGATAAATTCAAATACTTCTTATCAGGCAGGTAAACAACAAACGATTTCAAACCCAGTTTGGCCCTGGTATTTCTTATTTCTGTAATCAGATTCTTTAGAAAATCTCCTCCGGCAAGTATGCCCTTGTCAGCTAAATCAATTTTGCCAAACTGTTTCATACATAAATCATCTCCTTCCTTTCTGTCCTCAATTAAATGATAGATTTCCTCTGTGATAAATGGCATAAAAGGATGAAGGAACTGCATCAATTGCTCGAAGAAATAAATTGTCTTACGATAAGTTACAACACTGATTGACGCATTCAATTCTGGCTTTACCCATTCGAGATACCAGCTACAGAAATCGTCCCATACCAGGGTATAAATGATTTTCAATGCTTCGCTCAGCTTATAATCATTATATAAAGCTTCAATTTCCGTTTTTACTTCATTCAGCCTGTTGTCGAACCAGTCAATTGCAAAATTGCTCACCTCATCCATATTGCTATCGACTCTCCACTCCCAACTCCTGACTAATTTCAGTGCATTCCAGATTTTGTTATTGAAATTTCTTCCCTGCTCGAGTCCTGCTTCATCAAACAACAAATCATTTCCTGCCGGAGATGAGATCATAATACCAAATCTCACGGCATCGGCGCCATATCTATCAATCAGATCCAGCAAATCAGGCGAATTACCAAGGCTTTTGCTCATTTTTCTTCCCTGCTTATCCCTGACTATTCCTGTAAAATAGACTTTGCTGAAAGGAATTTTCTTTTCATATTCCAGTCCGGCCATGATCATTCTCGCCACCCAGAAGAAAATAATTTCCGGAGCAGTAACCAGTGTATTGGTTGGATAATAATATTTGATATCCTTATTTCCCGGATTTGAAATTCCTTTGAAAACCTCAATCGGCCAGAGCCAGGAAGAAAACCAGGTATCCAATACATCTTCATCCTGTATTAATTTGGTTTCTTTCGCTCCCGGGTTTTGTTTCAGATATTCTTTTTTTGATTCTTCCTCATTGATCCCGACATAGATATTTCCATTTTCATCATACCAGGCCGGAATTCTATGTCCCCATTGCAGATGCCTGCTGATACACCAGTCTCTTATGTTCTCCATCCAATAAGAATATAAATTCCTGAATTTCGAAGGATATAATTTTATTTCTTCATCCCTCACTACTTTTAGTGCTGGTTCTGCCAGCGATTTCATTTTCACCCACCATTGCAGTCGCAAAGCAGGTTCAACGATTTCATCAGTTCTTTCACTGAAACCCACCTGGTGCATATAGTCTTCAATTTTCGAAATATAATTCTGTGCAGATAAATCAGCGACTATTTTTTTTCTTGCAGCAAATCTGTCCAGGCCTTCATAACCTTTGGCGGCGCTGCTCATTGTGCCATCATCATTCAAAATATCAACCGTTTCCAGATTATACTTTAACCCCAATTGATAATCGTTCATATCGTGCGCCGGAGTAATCTTCAAAGCGCCTGTACCAAATTCTTTATCGACATATTTATCCGAGATAATAGGGATGGAGCGATTGATAATTGGAATCAACGCTTTTTTTCCAACCAGCTTTTTGTATCTTTCATCATCAGGATGGACGCAAATAGCGGTATCTCCCAAAATTGTTTCAGGACGAACAGTTGCAATCGTAATGAAATCATCCGTTCCATCGATCCTGTATTTGATGAAATATAATTTTCCATGAACCTCCCGGTAAATGACTTCCTCATCACTGAGCGCGGTTTTCGCTTTGGGGTCCCAGTTGACCATTCGATTGTCGCGGTAAATCAATCCTTTCTTGTATAGATCGACAAATACCTCGGTGACTGCTTTGTAATATGCAGGGTCCATGGTAAAAGTCACGCGATCCCAATCAACACTACAACCCAGTTTTGCAATCTGGCTGTAAATTATATTTCCGTATTTCTCTCTCCATTCCCAGGCTCTTTCAAGAAATTGTTCTCTTGTCAGGGATGATTTGGATATCCCCTGATCTCTTAACATTGCAACCACTTTGGCTTCTGTTGCAATAGATGCATGATCACTGCCCGGAACCCAGCAGGCATTAAATCCACTCATTCTCGCGCGGCGGACAAGGATATCCTGTACGGTTTCATTTAAAGTATGTCCCATATGCAGTACTCCTGTGACATTAGGAGGAGGAATGACAACAGTAAAAGGAGGGCGACTATCGGGAATACTATTAAAATATCTTTTGTTCAGCCAGTGATCTGACCATTTTTTCTCGACAGGAGCAGGATTATAGTGCTTGCCCAGTTCAATTGATTCTTTCTTATCGCTCATAGATTAAAAGGAATGCAAAGGTAATCATTGTAAGGAGATGAAGTTCTTCGGAAGTAGGATGAGGGTGGTCGACTGCCCGGTGTGAGTGGTCCACTGCAAACTCAGAGTGGTCGACTGTAACAATGATGGTACGGCCAATAAAAAAAGTTCCCGAATAGGAACTTAAGAAATTTGAATTACGATTCATTTAAGAATAATAATCCCTCTGTAAAGCTGAGTTTACTAAATATTGTGTCTATGTGGTGATCTCAGTGGGGGCAAGCTATCGTTCATCTTATGCGAACCAATACAGGTACGATAAGAGCATAACCAGGCCCAGAAAACCTGCAGCTAATAATGCTGTTTTAGCGTTTTCGCCCAAATGAATCGAATGGAACATTTTTTTCATAAATGAAAAAATTTTTTGGTGAAACCATGTTGTTTAACATTAGTTTCAAAGGGGCAGGAACGGACAACTTTTTACTTGGTTTCTCGTACGATTTGGCGGGAAGCCAGTCTGTAGATATTCAAATGTTTATGCTAAAAAACTTAACCTCTACAAATATAATATGTTTTTTCTTTGGGAGGTAGTGTTTAACAAAAAAAACCTTATTAGTCAAAAAACCCCGTCCTGTCCGGAGTTCCATGAGCCAGATTCTTCAATAATTTAGGTTAGGGTAAAAACGTAAGCAAATAGGGCAATGGCGCAGAAATAAAGAACGGCTATGATGGCAGCCATCGTCATTTCTTCACCCGCCTGAAATGTGTGCATTTTTTTCATGGAATGAATTTTAACGTTAAAAAATACGGTTAAGATCTTTGTTTTCGCGGGTAGCCGGACAAACCTGATCAAGGTTACGAGCGCTATTTGCGTATAACTGCCATTAATTATTAACTTTATCCACCGATCGTCCGTTAACCTTTGTTCCTGCTTATGTATGCCATTGTAGATATAGAAACCACTGGTAGTTATGCTGCTAATAACGGCATAACAGAAATTGCTATTGTGTTACACGATGGCAAAAAAGTCGTTAACCGTTATGAAACTCTTGTGAATCCTGCGGTGGAGATTCCCCGATATATCCAGGCACTGACAGGGATTACCTCGACAATGGTTTCCTCGGCTCCCTTGTTTGAAGATATAGCTTCTATCGTTTATGAATACCTGAAAGATGCCGTTTTCCTGGCCCATAATGTCAATTTTGACTATTCATTCCTCAAACACCAGCTTTCGAATTGCGGCTTTGACTTGAATTCTAAGAAATTATGCTCGGTAAGGCTGAGCCGTAAAGTATTTCCGGGTCTGCCAAGCTATAGTCTGGGTAATCTTTGCAGACAGCTGGATATTCAAATTTCAAACCGGCACCGGGCCGGGGGAGACGCGGATGCAACAGTTCAATTATTTGAAAAGATACTGGCTATAGACACCCAGGGCCATGTGCAGGCAATGCTGAAGGGAAAGAATAAAGAACAATATCTTCCGCCAAACCTGTCAGCTGACCAGATTGACGGGCTGCCTTATACTGCGGGTGTTTATTATTTCCATGACCAAAAGGGTAAAGTCATCTATGTAGGCAAGGCAAAAAACGTCAAAGGCCGTGTCAGGAGCCATTTTTCGAATAATAAACCCAACCATCAAAAACAGGAGTTTCTGCGGAATATCTATTCCATCACTTATCAGGATTGTGGCACAGAACTGATGGCTTATTTGCTCGAATGTGTCGAGATCAGGCGCTTATGGCCGAAGTATAACCGGAGCCTGAAACGTTTCGAACAGACTTACGGGCTATATGTTTTTGAAGACAGAAATGGGTATTTAAGACTGGCAATTGAGAAAAAGAAAAAACAAATGCCTCCATTATACACTTTTTCGCTATTAGCCGAAGGGCAAAACATGTTAAGGAAATTGGTCAAGCAATTCAGCCTTTGCCCCAAACTATGTTTTGTTCAATCCGATCAACAACCTTGCCAGGGCGTCCACGAACATTATTGTTTGGGTGCATGTGAACATGTCGAATCTCCTTCCAGCTATAATGCCAGGCTTAACCTGGCTATTCAGTCACTCACAGAAAGTTTACCATCTTTCGTACTGGCCGACAGTGGACGTAACCGTAAAGAACAGAGTTTTGTGATGATTGAAAAAGGGAAATTTTATGGAATGGGTTACCTGGAAGCGGATATTGCTATCCGTGATATCAAAAGTTTAAAAGATTACCTGACTGCTTATCCTGAAAATGATTATATGAGAGGATTGGTATATCAATACGTTGCAAAATGGCCAAACAAGAAAATTGATTTTGTGCCGGAATTATAAATTCAGATTTGGTTGATTTTTTTTTGTACTGAGCTAAAAGAGAGAAAGAGATTTTTTTTGGATAGTCCTTTTCTCTGTTAGTTCTGCGCGAAAAATTTTAATGAATTTTAATCAACTATTAATTTCTTGAGCAGTTTCATGAATGATTCTCTTTTAATCATCCTCGCTCCGAGGCTCTCCAGATGCGCAGTATATACCTGGCAATCTATCAAAGCAACATTTTCGATTTGTAATTGCTGCACATATTTGATGAAAGCAAATTTGCTTGAATTGCTTATTTTACTGAACATACTCTCGCCAAAAAAAACTTTTCCCATCCTTATTCCATATAAGCCTCCCACTAATTCGCCATTCAGCCATGCTTCTGCGCTATGAGCTATTCCCATCGAATGGAGTTTTGAATATGCTTTTTTTATTTCCTCGGTAATCCATGTACCTGCCTGTCCTCTGCGTGAAATGGTTTTGCAATGATTGATGACTCCATTAAAATCTTTATTGACTGAAAATTCAAAAACATTCTTTTTCAAAATTTGAATCATGCTTTTACTAATCTTCAATTCTTCGGGAAACAGTACAAAGCGCGGATCGGGGCACCACCAGAGTATATGTTCATCTTCATACCACGGAAAAATTCCATTGCGATAAGCAAGAAGTAAACGTTCGGTCGACAGGTCGCCGCCGATCGCCAGCAAACCATCCGGTTCAGCAAGATGAACCGGGGGAAAAATGAGTTCTTTATCTAATGCGAACAGAGGCATAGAGGAGTAAAGAATGGAGAATATAAAAAATAAAATGGAAACTGAAAATCACGATTCAGACAATACTTCAATCGTTGCACCAATTCCTCTTTCAGTAATTGCATCACACATTGGTTTCAAATCATCATAAGATCCTTGTTTTACTGCATATTTTCCCTTGGTATGAATCAACATAGCGCATTGCTCGGCTTGTTCTTCGGAATGATGGCAGATTTCTATCAGCGTTTGAATCACCCACTCAAAAGTATTGACTTCATCATTCCACACTATGAGATTATATGGATGTTCTGCGATGGTGAGCAAATCAATTTCAGATTCATGAAGTTCAACCGGACGCGGATTATTCAACTGCACAAGCATACCTATTTACTTTTAGTAAAAATAATCAATTCCCAAGAAAGAAGTAATAGGGATTCTGCAAAAAACAGCAAAGGAAGTGGCGGAAAGATGATAGTTACAGAAGAGAATAATCTCATTTTTGTACAAAATTTTACTCACTGCTTCAACCATATACCCATCTGAAGCAAAGCGGATTTTAAAAATTAGGCCATAGATTTGCGATGTAAAATTAGCAATATGGCACTTCACAGGAAGATCAATCCATTCTCAAAAGTCAACAACGATACCGGGTTTGGCACTAATCCAAATGCATACGGAGGAAGATTCATCAATAAGGACGGAAGCTTTAATTTAAAAAAAGAGGGCATGCCCTTTTGGGAAAGATTCAGTGTCTATCATAGCATGCTGAATTTACCTGTTTGGAAATTCATAACCCTGATTGTTGTTTTCTTTCTGGTGATTAACCTTTTTTTTGCATGTATATATTATCTGATTGGTGCTGAACAGATGCAGGGAATGATTGGCAAAGATCCCTGGTCATCATTTAAAGAAATGTATTTTTTCAGTACCGAAACTTTTACTACTGTCGGATACGGGCGTGTGAATCCAACCGGCGATCTGGCGAATTTTGTCGCAGCAATTGAATCGATGAGCGGTTTCTTGTCTTTTGCCATTGCAACGGGTTTGATTTATGGACGATTTTCAAAACCGAGATCCTTTCTAGTATTCAGTGATAATGCACTAATAAGCCCATACCAGGGAAAAACTGCTTTGATGTTCAGGTTTGCAACTTATAAAGACAAGCACACAATGACCAATGTGGAAATAAAAGTAAACCTCGCATTGCTTGTCCAGGAAAATGACGCTCCGGTATACAAGTTTTATGATCTTGAACTGGAAAGAAGCAGGGTAGAAAATTTGCCAATGAACTGGACCGTGGTTCATCCGATTAATGAAAATAGTCCATTGATGGGATTTACCTATGAAGATATGAAAACAGCAGATATTGAATTGTACGTTTTGGTGAGGGGATTTGATGATGTCTATTCCAATAATGTGTTACAAAGAACTTCATATACATATGCAGAAATTCTTTTCGACCGAAAATTTATACCAATGTACAGGGAAAGCAGCGATGGCAAAACAACTATTCTCGAATTGCAAAAATTAGACGAATACGTGGAAACGAAGATCTCAGAACCAGCTCTTCCCGAGCGAATTATTCCTTATAAATAATCCGGAATTGTATTTGAAGAGGCTTAATTGTGCAGATGATGACTAAAAATATTACCGCAATTCCGATTTTTTTATTGCTTCATATTTCACTGTCCGCTCAAACCATAAAAAAATCCGATCACGATACGACTTATTATTTTTCCTATCGCGATCAGATAACAGGAAGAATATATTTATCCCGAAAATACACTGTCCTTAAATTAACTCCTCCCACCGGAGACATATCCAAAATGACATACCGCGCCAATACCACTTTAAACGTGGGGATCGGCGCTACTTATCGCTCACTGACACTGAACATAGGGGTGGGAATAAATTCATTCAACCCAAACCAGGAAAAAGGAACCACACATTACCTCGATCTGCAAACACACTGGTATTTGCGGAAATGGAATTTTGATTTTCTGGGAGAATTTTATCGTGGGTATTATCTTACACCAAAAGGTTTGGGATCACCAGACGGAAGCAGCTACTATCTCAGAAATGATTTAGCGGTCAATTTGGGTGGAGTTGCCGTGTACCGCGCTTTAAATGATAAAAAATTTTCTTACCAGGCAGGTCTGGTGCAAAGTGAATGGCAAAAAAAATCAGCTGGATCTTTTTTGATAGGGGGTGAAATTTATTATGGAGCTATTTATGGAGACAGCGTGCTTGTGCCAAGCCTTGTTGATCCTGCATATCAACAACTGGGTATCGATAAAGTCCATTGTTTTGAGATCGGTCCGGGTATCGGTTATGGATATACGCTTGTTTTTGCAGAACATTATTTTTTGCTGGCTTCAGCTACGATTAATATCGACTTTCGTTATACCCGTGAAATAGAATCCAACTACGACCACTACATTGATAAAGCAGATATCACACCTAATTTTATTTTTCATGCAGGTTTGGGTTATAATTCAAATCGCTGGAGTCTCAGCCTGCTTTGGGTAGGAGACCAGATCCATATCCGAGGAGGAGCTTCCGATTACAAATACCTGTTTACAACGGGAAATTACAGGCTCATTTTTGCAAAGAGATTTGCTGTAAACCGCAAAGTGAAAAAAGCACTGAAGCCAATCAATGATTTGATTGAAAATAACTAAATATTCAATGAAGGAAATGATTAAAGCTCAATTTTGGCAAAAAACATCTTATTGCGAAACAAACCCGGAACGATTAATTCGTTGGAAGAAACCTGTTCAGCAATACTTAAGTATAACTGGTAAAGATCTGTATTTTTTTTCGACGGATATTTAATGATATTTCCATCTGCTGTTAAGCTTGCATGACTGAATAGTTGAGACTGATCGTCTGTAGTATATAAAAAATGTAATGCATCGCCCGAATTAATCATTTTAAATTGTTTGATTTCCCTCTGTTTTTCAATAACCCGAGATCCATTATATGCGCAGAGAGAATCATAAATAAAGAATATGGAAGTTCTGCCACCGCCATTGGATGGTGAAGTCCAATGAATCCAATCGTACATATAGGAATCCAGTTTTTGCTGATAGCGAAGGTATCCGGTTTCATTTTCTAAGGCAGTGGGGCCATTATAAATTGCTTCTATATCAGCATTTGCTAAGTCAACATACGATTCGCCGAAATAATCCAATCCCACAAACGCTTTTCCATTTCCTTCAAGCAAGGCGTCTTTTATAGCCAGGTTATTAAAAAAATTTGCATCGTGATACTTGGGATATGGAAGAGAATCCAGCGCTTTAGCAAAAGGAGTCTTGGTAGCAGAAGATAAAGATCGCATAGCCACACTCCAAATAGCGGCAAATATCCCCTCAATTTTTCTTGATTTATTCTTGTAATACAGCGAAAAAATTCGGTATTCGTGCTTTTGATTATCAATAGTGAGTTCAGGAAGGTGCAACTGGATATCGACTGGCGATGCATTATAATAAAATACCGAATCCTGGTGATATTCCTTGAAAACAAAAACAAGCTTATTGAGCTCTGCCTGGTCTGCGGGAACTGCATAACGGAGAAAAATAAAATTACCCAGGTTATCTACATTGAATGACATCAGCGTTTCATGAATCGTATTTCTGGGTATTCTGAAATTGCTTCTTTCTATTAATTTCAAATGATCATCAAAAAGAAGGAGCGCGATTTGATAAATACTTTCAATCCCCTGGTTCACTTTAAAAACGGCTATCCGCTTTTTGTTCTCGCTCACGGCCATATTATAAATATTATTCTGGGAAAAAAAATTCATTCCTTCAGTTTTATCCAGGCCGATGGGAGTGCCCTCAATCTTCCCCTCTCCATTGATCTTTACTGCTTCATAATTGACCGTAAGATTTTTCTGATATTGATAGAAAATATAAAGAGAGTCCTTAAAACGAATAAAATCCACTCCGAAAATTTCCCTGGGCAAATCCAGTTTTTGTTTTGTAATCAGGTGCATCGTATCATCATACACATATATGCTGCACATGTCAAGAACTCCATATAAACGAGGGGCTGCAAGGGTAGTACTATTCCGGTGTGCCTCAAAAATCAAAATGTGATTTTGAATTTTACCAAGAATTTCTGTAACCATATTTACCTTTTCAGTAGTTACTACATCTGAAAACATAATTTTTTGGGCAGCAGACGGGAAAGAAATTTGAATGAAAAGCAAAAGGATAATATGAGAGCAAAGTTTTCGCATTTGAGTGATTAAAACAATATGCTGCCTCAACAAAGTCTCCCTGTTTCAACTGTAAACAATAATAGAATTTATTATTGAAAAAATACTGTTAACAACTCTTATCCCGGTCATTCCTGAAAACCATCAGCCAGCAGGTAAGATTAGTTGAGTGCGGGTTCTTCCATATATGACGACACGGGCTCGCAACTGCAAACCAGGTTTCTGTCGCCATAAGTGTTGTTGACTCTTGCAACAGAAGGCCAGAATTTATTCTCCCGGATATTTGGCAAAGGGAATGCAGCCTGTTGTCTTGAATAGGCATGTGTCCATTCATCCGCGCAAATTACCAACTGTGTATGCGGTGAATTTTTCAAAACATTATCTGTTTTATCCATCCTCCCTTCCCCGATCGACTTTATTTCATGATAAATACTGATCATCGCATCGCAGAAACGGTCCAGTTCATTTTTATTTTCGCTCTCTGTTGGTTCGATCATAATAGTGCCTGGAACCGGAAAGCTCAAAGTTGGCGCGTGAAATCCATAATCCATAAGCCTTTTGGCTACATCTTCTGCTTCCACGCCGGCACTGGATTTGAAAGGTCTGAGATCAACGATAAATTCGTGTGCACAGGTATTATTGGCTCCGGTGTACAATATTTTATAATACTTCTCCAGCTTTGCTTTCATGTAATTCGCATTAAGTATCGCATACCTGGTAGCGTTAGTAATTCCTTCGGAACCTAACATTTTGATATACGCGTAACTGATCAACAGTATGGAAGCCGAACCAAATGGGGCAGAACTAACTGCACCGCTGCCATTCTTCGTCTGAAGCCCTCTTTCTGAAAAATAATGACCAGGCAGATAAGGAGCCAGTTTTTCTGTCACGCAAATAGGTCCCATGCCGGGGCCGCCACCGCCATGAGGAATGGCAAAAGTTTTATGCAGGTTCAAATGACAAACATCTGCTCCAATAAAACCGGGGCTCGTTAATCCAACCTGCGCATTCATATTCGCCCCATCCATGTAAACCAATCCGCCATTATCATGAATGAGTTTGCATATCTCTTTAATACTTTCTTCAAACACACCATGTGTCGAAGGGTAAGTGACCATCAGTCCGGCTAACGAATCCTTATATTCTTCTGCTTTTAATTTCAGATCTTCCAAATCGATATGTCCATCTTCATCGCTTTTCACAACTACTACTTTCATTCCTGCCATCACCGCACTGGCCGGATTAGTGCCATGCGCCGAAATAGGAATTAACATCACATCCCTGTACGACTGCTTATTGGCAGCGTGATAGCCGTGAATCGTTAATAATCCTGCGAATTCTCCCTGAGCACCGCTATTGGGCTGTAATGAAGTAGCCGCAAAACCGGTGATCTTGCTTAACCATTCTTCGAGTTCAGTGATGATCTGTCGATATCCCAGCCATTGATCTGAGGGAGCAAAAGGATGTATTTTACTGAAAGCAGGCCAGCTCACAGGAATCAATTCAGTTGCAGCATTCAACTTCATGGTGCAGGATCCCAGAGAAATCATGGAAGTATTCAATGACAAATCCTTATTCTCGAGACTCTTGATATATCGCATCATTTCGGTTTCACTGTGATGCGAATTAAAAACAGGATGAGTAAGAAATAGAGAAGTTCTTGAAAGAACCGAGGGTATATTATTCGCATGATCCTCCACGTTAAAAGTTCCCGCTACCTGATCCAAATTTTCCGCCTCTGCAAAAACTGATAATATATCGATGATATCCTGCTGCGAACTGGTTTCATCCAATGAAATGCCCACAAATCCCTCATCAAAATAATTGAAATTGATATGCCTTAATTCGGCAATGCTGCGTAATTTCTTAACATCGCTCACTTTTATTTTCAATGTGTCGAAATAATACTCGTTCACATTATTGTGTCCCATTTCCTCCAGTTCATAGGAGAGGGTCTGAGCAAGCAGACTAATCCTTAAAGCAATATTTTTTAATCCAGCAGGTCCATGATATACCGCATACATGGCAGCCATATTAGCGAGCAAAGCCTGTGCAGTACAAATATTGGAAGTTGCTTTTTCCCTTTTAATATGTTGTTCTCTTGTCTGCAGGGCCATACGCAATGCCCGGTTTCCCTGTGCATCAATACTGACACCAATAATGCGTCCCGGCAATGCGCGTTTGAATTCTTCTTTTGCTGAGAAAAAAGCAGCATGTGGTCCGCCAAACCCGATCGGCACTCCAAATCTTTGTGCACTTCCAACAGCAGCGTCTGCGCCGAGTTCACCGGGCGGAGTTAATAATGTCAATGCCAGCAAATCTGTTGCCATCACCACAAATCCGCCTGCTTCATGCACCAGTTTGATAAATGCACGGTAATCACTAACACTTCCATTGCTGTCGGGATATTGAACGATGGCGCCAAAATAACTGCTGTCGATTTTTGCTTTTCCATAATCTCCGAATACCAATTCAATTCCGACAGGTTTTGCACGGGTGATCAGTATATCTTTTGTTTGTCTGAAAATATTTTCATCCACAAAAAATTTGGGGACTGTGATATGCTGATGATCTTTATTTTTTTGGTTAAAGAACATGGTCATTGCTTCAGCTGCAGCCGTTCCTTCATCCAGCAGAGAGGCATTTGCCAAAGGAAGCGCCGTGAGATCACTGACAACGGTTTGAAAATTTAAAAGGCTTTCCAAACGCCCTTGGGAGATCTCGGCCTGGTAAGGCGTGTACTGCGTATACCATCCCGGATTTTCAAAAATATTTCTAAGGATAACACTGGGTGTAATCGTATCATAATATCCCTGGCCGATATAAGTTTTGTACATTTTATTTTTCGCAGCAACCTGCTGTAATGAGCTCAAATATTCATACTCACTAACGGGCGACGTAACTGTAAGAGGCTGCCTGTTCAATATGGCGGCAGGAATAGTTTTACTGATCAAATCTTCCAGGGAACGGACTCCGATAGTCTTTAACATCTGCCTGGTTTCCTGTTCATTGGGACCGATATGCCGGGTAGCAAATTCATTCGCCTGCTGTTCAAATAAATTCATATTTCTGAAATAAAAAGATGCGCAAAGTTAGGGTGAAAGAAGCAGAAAAAAACGGCTCATCCGGAGATGGGATTGCTATGTGGATATCTGTTTATTCAACGCGGCAATACCATTTGATTTTATTTCAAAGTTTATAATGAAATTTGACCTGCAGAATCCTGAATTATGTCAGACAAAATCCTTCATCAGTGGGAGAAAAAATCAGCGGATCGTCAAAAACAATACAAAAACTTTTTGATGAAAGCTGATAAAAATAAAGTGTTAAAAAGACTGCCCCAATTGCATGATGAAGCATTCAGCAAAATCGATTGCCTCCAATGTGCCAATTGCTGCAAAAATTATTCGCCCCGATTTAAAACGCCTGATATCAAACGAATCGCGAAACATTTAAAAATGAAGGAGGGAGATTTTATTGAAACTTATTTAAAGATTGATGAGGATGGAGATTATGTTCTGAGATCTATACCCTGTCCTTTTTTGGAAGTAAATAATCATTGCTCGATTTATGAACAACGTCCATCGGATTGCAAAAGATTTCCTTATACCGATGAAGATGTATTCGTAAAAAGACCTCAGCTGACACAGAAAAACTCCAGGTTTTGTCCCATCGTCTATTATGTAATAGAGAAACTGATCGAAGACATTGGTTAAAAAATTACCCGGCAATAAATAATTTCTCTAAATAACACCTTGCGCAACTTCCTCATAAGTCGCCTGCAATCCGCGCTCAATACCATCCCCCTGCCATTCTGTAACACCCGGAATTGATTTTTCTTTCATTACTTCTTCCTTGGTTTTTCCTGCTTTGATTTCTTTAGTAACAAAGTCGAGCATCTTGGTTAAATAATCCTGCATGGCCCGAAGATCATCTTTGTTTCCTGTAACTTTTTCCGGATCGAAAGCATGTCCAAAAACAAAGAGAGTGTCGTTGTCAAATGTATTGATGCTCTTGTCGAGTACGACTATCCAGTTTTTTACAGAAGCTCCGGCAGACCTGTCGATAAAAGCCCAGCGACGATTGAACATCAGGTCACCCATATGTGCGATATTTGCGTGCTGAAAATGAATGATGCTGTCTCCATTTGTATGCGCAGGTCCGAAATAATAAGTCCGGATATGTTCCTTGCCGATTTTATATGTCCAGCTATCGTTATAAGTGATATTGGGATATAACTGTTTGTCTTCAGTTTTTTGCGCAACTGCCACATTTTTCTGATTGGCGAGTGAATTAGCATGCGCAGCCACATCTTTTACAATCCCTTTGAAGGAAATATTCCCAGAAGTATGATCACCATGATGATGTGTGTTGATCAGGAGATCAAAGGATTTGTCGCTTTGTTTTTTCAATTCATTGATCAGATGCTGTGATTGTTCGGGAAATTCTGCATCCACTACAAGAATTCCTTTCTTCGACAGAAGATAGGCGATAGTGCCTCCTTTCTCAGTAAAAATTCCAACATCATTGCGAAGCATTTTCATTTTCCATGGATTGTCCTGCATAAAAGATGCGAAAGACTGTTGTTTCAATAACGAAAGAGCGCCCAATGTAAAACCCGTATTTCGGAGAAAAGTTCTGCGTTGCATAAAATTAGATTATGATTCTAAGTTACAACATTGAAATCATAGAAGAAGCAGCCATCAATCCATAATAAATCTTTAATATTCCATTTTCCTCAAAGAAGGGGCTTTGAACCAGGTAATAATAACCACTAACCAGGTCATACATCCCCCAAAAACTACGGAAGGCACAACACCCAGGAGTTTAGCTGCAACTCCACTTTCGAATTGTCCGAGTTCATTACTGGAATTGATAAACATTGAATTCACGCTCATTACCCTGCCACGCATATTGTCCGGAGTTTTTAATTGCATGATGGTTCCTCTTGTCACTACACTAATCCCATCCAGCATACCACTTAGCATCAGGGCTGCGAATGATAACAGGAATAATTTCGATAAACCGAAAATGATGATGCAGGTCCCGAAGCCTGCAACTGCAAAAAATAATTTCCTTCCTTGCTGACGCCGGATAGGGAAGAATGTTAAAGTAATTACCATGCAGATAGATCCTATATCCGATGCTCCATTGAGCAGGCCAAATCCCTGCGGACCAACCTTCAAAATATCCCTCGCGTATACCGGGACCATAGCCACAGCTCCTCCAAATAATACTGCAAATAAGTCCAGCGAAATAGCTCCCAGCAATTCTTTTGTCTTAAAAACAAAACGAACTCCTTCTTTTACACTGTCCCATGTTCTCTGTTCACCCCGCTCATTCAAAGAAGGTTTGGGTTTTAACTGGTGTAACGCTATAAACGCTGCAGCAATTAAAAGAACAATAACAGCCAATGTTCCGGTATTCCCCACAAGTGCAATTAAAAACCCTCCGATGGCATGGCCGCTCACAGAAGCTGACAGCCATGTACCCTGGTTCCATGTTGTTGCATTCTGCAAAGTATTTTTAGGAACAATATATGCTAGTAAAACATTAAAAATCGGGCCCGCAAAAGAACGAATTATTCCCGTACAAAATATGATTGCATAAATACTAAGAGCGATAAAATGATTTTGAAGATGATGCGATGTAAAAGAAGTAGAAAGCAATAATAAAAGAAACGAAGCTGTGAAATACAAGGCCACTCCACGTAATAATAGTTTTCTTTTTTCACTGATATCAATGATATGACCGGCATATAACGCGAATGAAACAGCAGGAATAAATTCAGAAAGACCAACAATACCGATCGCTAATGGAGCATTGGTTAAATTGTAAATCCACCATCCAACCAATGTACTCAGCATGCGAAGTCCCATAATAAAAAGAAAGCGGCCAATCAATAAATTTCGGAATTCGGGGATCCGCACTGAAGCATATGGAGAAACATAATTGACCTCATTATTCATTGACACGGAAGTTATATGAATTTTCGCACAGAGCCAGCAGAGGAAAAGAGTTAAATACAAAAATTCTCCTTTTCTCTGTTAGCTCTGTGCGAAAAAAAAATCATTCAGGCAGTGTAAAATAATGCTGACCTTCCTCATAATCTTTTTCCAGTGCATCCAGGATCACATTTAAATGTTTCTCGTTCCCTAAAAAATCGGCATTGCCCGCATCTATAAAAAGCGTTTTTATATTATGCTGCCGGATATAACTCGTATATGTTTCCTGGATATTGAACAGGTATTGATCAGCTATGGATTGTTCGTAAGGACGATTTCTTTTTTTTATATTCTGCTGCAGGTTATTGACGGAGGCATGGAGATAAATCACGATATCCGGTTGAACAATCTGCTGCTGAATAATGTCGAAAAGTTTCTGGTATAAACGGAACTCTTCATCAGGCAGATTCACTTTTGCGAATAGGAGGCACTTGGTAAAAAGATAATCGGAAATAGTAATACTTTGAAAAAGATCCTTGGTATGCACCAGCTCTTTGAGCTGTTTGAATCTTTCCGCCATGAAAAATAATTCAAGGGGAAATCCATATTGCCTGGGATTCTCATAAAACTTTGGAAGGAAAGGATTATCTGCAAATTGTTCCAGGATCAATCGGGCATTATAATGTTTGGCCAGCAAATGAGCCAGCGTTGTTTTTCCAGCTCCTATATTTCCTTCTATTGTAATAAAATGATATTTCATATTGTAAGGACAACAAATCCGATGGAAATCCTGCTATTGCAAACTTCTGAGTAAATCTCCGGTTTAATACATTTGATTTATATTCGAACTGATTTTTTAAGGCAATTGTAATCTTTCAGTTTTCCAGGATTGATTGGACTGCACCGTTTCTGAAGTTTATCAATATTATTACAAAGAAACAGGATAGCAATAAATTATGGGATTATTTTTTTTACTTCTAACTGATCCGGACAATCATTCAACAGTTCCTGAATTGTTTTGCCAAGCACAGGATGAAACAAAGAAGATGCGATCTCGTTCATGGGCTCAAGCACAAAGCGACGATTCTGGATTTCAGGATGCGGAATTTTTAGTTGAGGTTGGTCGATTATATCGTTATTAAAGAATAGGATGTCTATGTCAATTAACCTGGGCCCATATTTTTCGATTCTTTTTCTACCCATTTTTTCTTCAATCTGCAGGATAGCATGCATTAATTCAGAAGCTTCCAAAGATGTTTGGATCAATAAGGCCTGGTTCAAAAAAGATGGCTGATCAGATCTGCCCCAGGGCGCCGTTTCATATAAAGAAGAGAGACGAAGCAGTTCCCCACAAAATTTTTTTATATTTGCCACTGCTTGTTCCAAATGAAAAAGCCTGTTTCCCTCATTACCACCCATCAGTAAATATGATTGATTCATATGTCTGGTAGTTTTCATCCGTTCAAATATCTTTATTTTTGAATTCACTAAAAAAAATAGCTCATGGGCAGCTTTTTAAAAACTTTTCTGGCATCTTTTCTCGCATTGTTTATTTTCTTCCTCCTGATTATTTTTTTTATAATCGGTTGGATAGGAGGGATCGCTCTTTCGCAGAAAGCAGAATCGGCAGGAAGCCGTGCGGTATTGATGATCGATCTCAATCAGACCTTTCATGAACGTGTACAGGAAAATCCATTCGCCAATTTCAGAGATGAAGAGTATGATGTTCCTGGGATATACGATATCATCCGCTTGATCAGGTATGCAAAGAAGGATAGTGCAGTGAAAGGAATCTATCTTAGCTGTGATGGAAATCCAAACGGTTTTGCAACGAGTGAAGAAATCAGGGATGCACTGATCGATTTTAAGAAAAGCGGAAAATTTATTTATGCATATGGAGATGTGATTGCGCAGAAAGCTTATTATGTAGCCAGTGTTGCAGACAGAATTTATTGCAATCCAAAAGGCGGTGTGGATTGGAGAGGATTTGCATCGATATCACCTTTTCTAAAACAAGCTTTGCAGAAGCTGGAAATAGAACCCCAGATATTTTATGCAGGTAAATTTAAAAGTGCTACCGAACCACTTCGTGAAGATAAGATGACTGAGGCCAATCGCCTGCAAACCTCCGAACTACTCGGCGATCTGTACAATCGTTTTATGTATAAAATCGCTGAAGCAAGAGAACTTGATACAGGCGTATTGCGCAAATGCGTCAATGAACACCTGATCAGGTATGCAGATGGTGCTCTGAGGTATCGTTTAGTAGATGGATTGAAATACGACGATGAAATAAGATATGAAATCAGCAGTCGTTTAAAAATAGGCAGAAAAGAGAACATCAATTTTGTTTCCATCTCCAAATATTATGACATCGTAAAATGGTCTTCTAAAAAAACAGGAAGAGACAGGATCGTACTCATCTACGCAGAAGGAGATATTACCGGTGGAAATAACAGCCAGCAGGAAATAGGTGGTGATGCCTATCGGAATATGATCCGGAAAGCCAGGATGGATAAGGATGTTAAAGCTGTTGTAATCCGGATTAACTCAGGAGGCGGAGACGCTTTGGTGAGTGAAAATCTATGGCGTGAAATCAGCATCACGAGAAAAGAAAAGCCGGTCGTACTTAGTTTTGGCGATGTTGCTGCTTCAGGCGCATATTATTTATCGTGCAATGCCGACAGCATTTTTGCGGAACCCAATACCATCACAGGATCCATCGGCGTATTCAGCATTATTCCCAACCTGCAGCAGTTTTTCAAAAATAAACTGGGCGTGACTTTTGACGGAGTGAAAACAGCCCCCGATGCAGATGAATTGACCATTACAAAGCCACTAACGGAAATGCAAAGACGATTTGTACAAGACCAGGTGGACAGTATTTACCATGATTTCAAATCAAGAGTCGCAGAGGGCAGAAAGAAGCCGATTGAATATATCGACAGTATCGGGCAGGGCAGGGTATGGAGCGGAGAAAGAGCTTTGCAAATAGGACTGGTGGATCGCCTTGGCGGCGTGCAGGATGCAATAGATTGTGCCGCACGACTTGCAAAAACATCTGATTACCGGTTAAAAGAATATCCCGAACCAAAAAATTTCCTTGATCTTCTTCTTGGGAATTATAACAGATCCATTCAACTAAAATTAATAAAAGAAGATTTAGGTCCGGATGCTTTCAAAGCCTATGATTCCATCAAAAAACTGAAATCCATGATCGGCAATGTACAGGCGAGAATGCCATTTGAGTTAGATATAGAGTAGCTAGTCTATAGTCGGTAGACTATGGACTATGGACTATTGACTACCGACTCTCAACTTTCATCCGGTCTTCAAGATGGGCTTCTTCAATTGCATCCAGCAGATATAAATTGATGCGATTATGAATCTGAAAAGTTTCAATTAATTCTTTCATAACATTGTTTTGCCGGTGAAGAATAAAAAAATAGATTTGCTGCTCCAAATCCACAGCAACTATTCTTTGATCAGTAAACTTCTGTACACATGTCGCAGCAATATAACCAGGTTCAGGCAATGTGGTCGATCTGCAAAGCCGCATTAAGATCGATTTTCAGAAGTCCGCAGGCTGTTTTTTTCAGTTTATTTTTTCCAATGGTGTTAATAGTAATTTTTGGATTGCTGAGCGGGAAAGGCGGCATCTCCCTTGATATTGCTTTTGATAATAACAGCGACACATCCAATGCTATTTATCAGGCCATTCAACAGGTGCGGGTTCTCACTGTCATCAAGGGCAACGAAAATGATTTGGCCGACAGACTAAAAAAAGGGCGCATTACTGCTTTAGTCGACATCAGAAAACAAAATCCGGGAGCCAGTAAATCAATGTATGATGTGCATTTGAAAACAACTTCTGCGAGTCAGAAAGATTTACCCGTTTTGCAAACCATTCTGAGTGAGATCATCCATAATATCAATAACCAGGCAAACCCGGTCCAAAATGCATATGCGAGTATCTCTACCGAAGAAATACCCGGAAGAGAATATTCCATGATCGATTTTTATTTACCCGGCATGCTTGGATTTTCATTGATCGGTTCGGCCGTTTTCGGAGTTGCTTTTCTGTTTTTTTCATTGAGGGAAACACTGGTTATTAAAAGAATGTTTGCAACCCCTGTAAAAAAAGGATATATTGTTTTGGGAGAATGTATTGGCAGGATCCTGTTTCAACTTACAACGGCAGTGATCATTATTCTTTTCGGAAGATTCTTTTATCATTTCACACTTGCGAATGGCTTCATCACTTTTATCGAGCTGCTGATCATGAGCCTGCTCGGACTAATTGTTTTTATGGGCTTTGGATTTATCATCAGCAGTGTTTCAAAAAATCAGAGTGTCATTCCTATTTATGCTAATCTCTTCATGTTTCCACAATATTTTTTATCGGGAACATTTTTTCCGAAAGGGCTCCTGCCCGAGGGAATGCAGAAAATCATCAATTTCCTTCCACTGACGGCATTAAATGATTCAATGAGAAAAATATCATTTGAAGGATCTGATTTGTGGGGAGTCAGGAATGAAATCGGCATCTTGCTGATCTGGAGCGTCGTCATCTTTATCATAGCTATTAAGGTCTTCAGGTGGGAGTAAAAGCATAATGAAAATACAGAATGATGAAGCAGAACAAATATTATTTTCACATTTGACGTTTCACCTATTTACCTTCTTCTCCATGCGTTTTCTAAAATTAATCTTGATCAGTATCCTCGTTCTGTTTGTTGTAACAACTTTTGTCTTCGCTCTTTTCCCTTCTGATATTCGTATATCCAGGGTCCTCAATATTCATTCATCAAAAGAAAAAATAGCTGGGGTGATTGTCAATCTGAATACCTGGACCGATTGGAATGAATTCTTTAATGATTCTTCTTCAGGCAAGTCTTTTTCTACTCCGGACTTCGGAAAGGGAGCGTATATCCAATCCGGTTCACTCAGGGCGGCGATTCTTAACGACAGCAGGGATTCTATCAAAACAAGCTGGACACCAAAAAACAAACAGCCATTCAATGGCGGTTTTAACATTATTCAAGCAGATCGGGAAAATATGATTGTTGAATGGTACTTTGATTTCCATTTCCGCTGGTATCCATGGGAAAAATTAGGAAGTATGTACTATGATAAACAATTAGGACCGCTGATGGAAAAATCATTGATCAACCTCAAAAGTTATATAGAGAATCATTAATTTTAATCAAACTATATTTCTAATCAAATTTGCTAAAATGAAAAAGTTATTGCTGTCATCAACCATTATGTTGATCGGACTCTTTGTTTGTGCACAACCCAACCATCCATCGAGCCCGCATGATACGGTACAGGCGAAAAATATTAAGGTAACCTATGGTCGCCCATACAAAAAGGGAAGAGAAATTTTTGGAAAACTGGAGCCTTATGGAAAAGTTTATCGTTGTGGGGCTGATGAAGCAACGACTATCAGCTTTGCAAAAGACGGCAGCTTCGGCGGGAAACCAGTGAAAGCAGGAACTTATACTTTATTTGTTATTCCCAATGAAAAAAAGTGGACCATTATTTTGAATTCACAACTCGGTCAATGGGGTGCATTTAAATACGATCAGTATAAAGACAAAGATGTGTTGCATGTCGATGTCCCTGTAAAAAACCTGAGTGCGCCAATCGAACAGCTTACAATACGGTTCCCGGGTTCCGATATGATCATTGAATGGGATAAAACACAGGTATCCATCCCTGTTAAGTTTAGCTAGCGAATAGTATTCGTCCGGGATGTCGAATATAAAATGTAAACAAAGAATTCGTATTCTTACATTTTGTGTTCGACATTTATATTTTCAAATGGGTTAAAAAATCATACACTTTCTCCAATTCTTCTCCGGAGATACAATAGGGCGGCATGATATAGACCGTATTTCCCAAGGGCCTGACATAAATTCCATTTTCCATGGCTTGCTTTGTAACTGAGAAGCTGATATTATTCAGGTATTCATCATTTCCGGTTATGATTTCAAATGCGGCGATGGTACCCAGTTGCCGGATATTTTTTATTCTTCTTTTTTCATTCGAAGATTCTAAACCACTGATGAATTTTTTATTTTGGAAAGAAATGTTTTGGATACTGCGAAGACAATCCTCTTTTTGCAATAAATCAAGACTTGCCAATGCAGCGCTGCAGGCAATGGGATTAGCAGTAAAAGAATGGCCATGAAAAAATGTTTTCGACCTGTCATCGCTGAGAAAAGCTTCAAATATTCTTTGCGAGCATGCAGTGACTCCCAATGCCATTGTGCCACCCGAGATTCCTTTACTCAGGCAAAGAATATCTGCCTGATGTTTCAAATATTCTCCCGCAAATAATTTTCCCGTTCTTCCGAAACCCGTGAGCACTTCATCGGATATACAAATGATATCCCGCGATTGAACTGCCTGCAATAGCTCATCCATCAAACCAGCATCATACATGCGCATGCCTCCGGCTCCCTGCAGCAATGGCTCGTAAATGAAACAGGCAATTTCACCTGCATATTGATTTAGTTTTTGTTTCAATTCTTCCATATTGCCTGGAGCCGGCACATCTATAAAAATCACTTCAAATAAATAATCATCAAAAGCCGCAGTAAAAACACTGCGATCACTCACACTCATGGAACCAAATGTATCGCCATGATAGGAATGATGGAAGGCTAAAATTTTTGTTTTTTTAGCTGACTTGTTCTTCCAATACTGTATCGACATTTTAATAGCGACTTCCACTGCAGTAGAGCCATTATCTGAATAAAAAATTCTTGAAAAGTCTCCCGGGAGAAGGGGTAATAATCTTTCTGCTAGAAGTACCGCCGGTTCATGAGTGAATCCGGTGAAGATAACGTGTTCGAGTATCCTTGCCTGTTCATATATTTTCTCGGCAATATACGGATGAGCATGGCCGTGAATATTTACCCACCAGCTGCTGATGGCATCGATATAAGCATTGCCTGATTCGTCAAATAATAATGCGCCTTTCCCGTACACAATCGGCACAGGTGGAATCATCTGTTTATGCTGCGTATAAGGATGCCAGATAACCTGTTGATCTCTTTCCGTCAATGATCTTTGCATGAAACATAAATATAAAAACTAACCAAATAGAACATGTACGATACGAGATTGGAGAAAGTGTTCACTTTCAGCCTGCGAACAATCGAGTTCGATTACATACTCTGCACCCCTGCATCTTCGCGGTTAAAATAAACTATTACCGCAGAGACAAGGAGCCGCAGAGTATAATTTACGAATTGAGAAACCTTCAACCTGAGTCATTAAGTCATTCATCTCGTATCGTATACCCCAAAATTGCTCATTCAAGGGTTCTTGGATCAAAGATAAGCCTGTTCAAAAAAGAATTGTAATGCAACGATTGATGTAGTTTATTTGTCACATAACAGCAAGATAAGGTAATGGATCATCGCCAGTTGGTAAGAGATTGTTTAAAAGGGGACATTGCTGCCCAGAAGCAGTTATACGTCCATTTTGCAGACAGCATGCTGGGCATATGTTACCGATATACCAAATCCATGGCCGATGCAGAAGATATATTGCAGGAGGGATTTATAAAAGTTTTCAGATACCTGGATCAATATAAATTTCAAGGCGAACTGGGAGGATGGATCAGGCAGATTATGGTGAATACTGCCATCAATTATTTAAAAAAGCACAGCCGTTATCAACACGAATTGTCATTTACAGATTCCAGCCTTCACCCTGTAACGGCAGATGATCCGGAAATTATACTCAATGCAAAAGAACTTGCCGAACTAATCAGGCAACTGCCCCCGGGATATCAGACTATTTTTAACCTGCATGCAGTAGAAGGTTATACTCATGTTGAGATTGGCAAACTAATGGGTATTAATGAAGGGACTTCCCGCTCACAATATGCAAGGGCCAGGAATTTATTGATCAGCTGGATAAAAAGAAATTCGACGGATGCAAAAACAGAATCGTATGCAAGACCCTGAATTTGAAAAACAGGTCCGACAGAAAATGGATGAACTAAAATTCAGTCCATCCGATGCTGTATGGTCCAACGTGGAGAAGGAAATCAAAAAGGACAGGAGAAAAAGACCCCTGCTATGGTTATTCCTTTTTTTGATCATCGCTTTATCCGGAGGCTATTATTTATTTTCCTATCAAAAAACATCGAACACCAAAAATCATAGTAATAAACAAAGCGATTCCATATCCTTAAATACCGAAAAAGAAAAAACGAAGAAAGAGAATACCACTGAAATTCATCCCAATAAAGATAATAAGAATGCAGAGCAGCCTGTTTCTTCTTCAATTGTATCGAACAATGAAGAGCTGAGATCGGGCAATAAGAACAAATCTGTGACTGAAAAACAAAAACAAGATCAAAACACAGTCATAGTGAAGCAAAAAACCGGCAGCTCAGGTTCATCAAATCTTAAACAAAAAAATAATTCTCAAATACAAGAGAAACCCAATAATAATATTTCAGATGAAACAATCACTCTTGCCGTTCCTGCAAATCCGGCACAGGAAACGAATGCTCCGGTCGCTGATAAAAATTCATATTTGAAAGATTCGGTAAAGACACAGGAAAAAGGTTTAACCACTAACCAGACCGCGACTAAAGCAGATAGTGTCTCAAAGAATAGTGTCTCCAACAGTGTTGCAGCAGAAAAAAAATCAAACGAGAAATCAAAAAAAGAAAAATCCTGGAAAATTGGCTTTACAGGAAATGCGGGAGCTTCTACCGTATTTGAAAATTTATTCACGCATGCCAGCTATGCAAATTATGCATCATACAGCAGTCCGGGCACTTTGTCCTCAAGCGGATCAAATTATAAAACAGCTACCAACATAAAACCAGGTTTCTCTTTTTCAGCAGGTGCTTCAGTTGAAAAACGGATCAATAAGAAATTCACCCTTTCGGGAGGACTTCAATATCATTATTATTCAATAAAAGTTGAGGCTGGAAACAAAGTAGATAGCACTGTTATTGTAACTAATCCTGCGAGCAATATATATTATCTCTTAGCTGCGTCCGCATATAGTCCATATTCAAATTCTCCTTATTATCGCAGTGTAGATACAATTCTTACCGGCACGCACACGAACCACTACCATTTTTTTGAAATTCCTCTATCTGTTCTTTTCCAGTTTAATAAAAGTAAAAAAACACCCTTATTCTGGGAACTGGGAGTCTCATTGGCTGAATTGATCAGCAGTGATGAATTGCATTTCAACAGTACGAATGGAACATATTCTAAAGACAAAAGCTTTTTTAATAAAACGCAGTTCAATTTAAATACTTCATTTCTGGCAGGGTTTCATCGGAATAATCTCTATTTCAAATTAGGCCCGCAATTTCAATATGGCCTCACCGACCTTTTGTCAACAAAAGCAGATGGCAATGAACATTTGTTTTTCGGTGGAGTCAAATTCGTTCTTATCCCGGATAGAAAATAATTTCAGATGCAACGGTAATTTCCTTTTTTCTGTCAGACTAAAAAAGTTTGTATGAAAAATTTACAACTCCGACGGTCTTGCTTACCTCTGATCTGCCTGCTTATTCTGCTTTCTGCAGGCTGTGTCAAGGATCGAGTAACACATACCTATACAATCAATATCCCGGTATTAAAAACAATGACGGAAATAAGGTCAACAATAAAAAGTGGTCCCGCAGCATCTTTTGAGAATATTGGGAAAATGTATATCCAGGGCAATTATATTTTCCTGAATGAAAAAGATAAAGGAATCCATATCATCGATAACAGTGTTCCTTCCAAGCCCCGCAATATTGCATTTATTAATATCCCGGGAAATGAAGACATGGCAATCAAGGGTTCGGTATTATATGCGGATGTTTATTGTGATTTGGTCGCGTTCGATATCAGCAATCCGCAAAATGTTATTGCAAAAAAATTTCTTACCAATATCTTTCCTGACCGTAGCGGCTATAATTCGAGTACCAACCCGGATTCTATATTAATAATTACCGACTGGATCTCAAAAGATACTACCGTTAATTATGATCCCAATCATCCTATTTACTATAGCAGTTGTCCTAATTGCGCCATACCTATTTCATATTTCAATGTTATATCCAATGCTGCAGTACCTGCAGCCAGCAATAGCGGAACAGGTGGATCGATGGCCAGATTTACACTTGTTAATAATTATCTGTACACAGTCACCAATTCTACTTTGAATTCGTTTAATGTGAGTACCCCATCAGATCCAGTGTTTTCAAATAGAACAGGATTGGATTGGAATATTGAAACAATCTATCCATTCGATAACAAATTATACATTGGTTCAACCAACGGCGTCTATGTATACGACATAGCATCCAGTCCGGATAATCCTGTATTTGACGGGGCATGCATGCATCTTACTTCCTGCGATCCTGTGATTGCAGATGACAAATACGCTTATGTGACACTGAGTGCAGGGAAAATATGTAATGGCATTTTGAATGAACTGGAAATAATCGATTTAAATTATTGGACAGTTAGTTCCCTGGGTGTTATAAAAACATATTCGATGACAAGTCCCCAGGGTCTTTCAAAGGATGGTAATATATTATTTATCTGCGATGGCAAAGACGGATTAAAAGTATATGATGCAAGCAATGTGATGAATTTGAAATTGCTTGCGCATATATCCAACGGTAATGCACTTGACCTGATCGCAACAGATGGCATAGCTACCGTCATTACAACAAACGGGCTCTTTCAATATGATTATTCCGATTTGACCAATATCCGGTTGCTAAGCAAATTATAGTTCATTAATAAAAGAAAATGAGAAATAGAAAACATCTTTTTCCGATTCTTGGTTTACTTGTGATCAGTTCTATCTGCCACGCGCAAAATAAAGCAGCGTGGCAGTTTCGTTCCATTAACCAGTTGGGATTATTGGAAGGAGAGACTGGCTCTGCTTTTCAGATTCAAACAATCAATGGAGCTCAATATAAGTCATGGTTCGGAGGAATTGGAATTGGATTAGACTATTACAGGTTCAGAAGTATTCCTCTATTCGCCGATTTCAGAAAAGACTTTGGTGGGAAAAATAAATTCTTTTTTATTTATGCAGACGGAGGCATTCATTTTTCCTGGCTGACAGATGATCAGAAAAGAATTTATGCGGGCTACAATAACGGTCCTAACGATTTCTCCAATGGATTTTATATGAGCGCGGGAATCGGGTATAAAATAATATTAAATGGCAAGCTTGCGTTTTTCATTTCACCCGGGTACAGTTATAAAAAATCAGAAGCAAAAACCACTACTACCATTTGTCCTTTCCAGGGTCCCTGCTATATCAATACTGACAGGTATGATTATAATATGAGCAGGCTGTCTGTAAATGCAGGAATCGAATTTTAGACAAGTTCTAAAACTCAGGGAGTCTTTGCGACTTTGCAAACTTCGCCCGCCTTAGGCGGGTGAAAATTCCTAGTCCTTCTTCTGTATAAACTGAAGGTTTCTTTTGATACCGCTAAATTTTGCACGCTTTAAAGGAGAATGCTGAAATATTTTTTTAAAATTTTCTTCTGTCAGATCTTCCCAGTCCGAGTTGGTAAAATTGAATATTTCCGGAAGGGGTTTGAATGCAGATTCCTTTGTTGATACTGAAAACCGGTTCCAGGGGCAAACATCCTGACAGGTATCACAACCAAATATCCAGTCATCAAATTTTCCTTTCATGTTTTCCGGAATCAACGAGTCTTTCAATTCAATAGTAAAATAAGAAATGCACCGGCTGCCATCGACGACTTTGTCTTCCAAAATAGCATCTGTAGGACAAGCATCAATACATTTTCTGCAACTACCGCAAAAATCTTTGGCAAAAGGATCATCATATGCAAGAGCAAGATCGATGATCAATGTAGCGATGAAAAAAAAAGAACCATTTTTTTTATTGATCAGGTTACCATTCTTACCAACCCAGCCGAGTCCGCTTTTTACTGCCCAGCTTCTTTCAAGTACTGGCGCGCTGTCAACGAAACCACGACCATGAATTTCACCAAATTTTTCTTTTATCCGGGCAAGCAAAAAATTCAGTTTTGATTTAATCACTTCATGATAATCCTGTCCATATGCATAAGATGAAACTTTGGGAAGATTTTTTGGCTGATGTTTTTCAGGATAATAATTTAACAAAAATGTGATCACAGATTTTGCTCCAGGAAGTAATTTCTGAGGGTTTACCCTTAGATCGAAATATTTTTCCATATACTGCATCGAACCTTGCAAACCCTTGCTGAGCCAGTGTTCCAGCCTCTTTGCATCTTCGTCCAATGATTCTGCCGGCGCGATTCCGCAATAATCGAAACCTGATTGCAAGGCCAGGTTTTTAATAAAATGACTTCGGTCAATTTCATTTGTCATGGAGAAATCTGAATAATTTTTATATTTTTAAATCGTTATTTTGTAGAGTAACATTGCTTTGATTAGTAACCCTAACTACACCCTACATGAACATTAAGAAATTGCTCATCGCATTTCTGTGCATCTGCTTATTACAAAATTACCTTTGCGCACAGGATAAATCAAACATTAAATTCGGAAAAATTGCTCCTGAAGATTTTGATCTTTCCAAAAACAAATTTGATTCAGGTGCTTCTGCTGTAATTATCGCAGATATCGGGAATACCTCATTCGAAGGAAATATCAAGGGATATTTTACCCTTGTGTTTAAACGTTTCAGGCGCGTGAAAATAATCAACAAGAATGGTTTTGATGTGGCAACAGAAAGTATCAATCTTTATTCAGACGGAACCGATGAAGAAAAACTAGCCGACCTAAAAGCATCTACTTATAACCTCGAGAATGGCAAAATCACAGAAACCAGGCTGGAAGATAAATCCATTTTTACAGACAAGATCGATAGACATAATGTGAAGAAAAAATTTGCATTGCCGGCTGTGAAGGAGGGATCGATCATTGAAATCAGTTATACCATCAAGTCAGATTTTTACACCAATTTGCAGCCCTGGAATTTCCAGGGCGAATATCCATGCCTCTGGAGCGAGTACCTGGTCACAGTACCACAATTTTTCCATTATGTTGTTTTAACACAAGGAGACCAGTCATTTGCTGTCAAAACAACAAAGACGGTAAAAGCTTATTACAGCGTTCGCGAATCAGGGGGAGCCAGCAGCAGTGACAACATATATAGTATAAGCGGTTCGGCAGACGAAAGTCATTGGGTCATGAAAGATGTGCCTCCGCTCAAACGGGAAAGCTATACTACAACTATCCGCAATCATGTTTCAAGGGTCGAATTCCAGTTGCATTATACACAATTCGGTGAAACTGCCGAGCGCCATGATTATATGGGAAACTGGTTTATGGCCAGTGAAAAATTGCTGAATGACGAACATTTCGGAAAAGCATTGGATGAAGATAACCACTGGATGAGTGAAGATATGAAAACGATCACGGCCGGTTGTCATGATGACCTTGAAAAAATGAAAAAAATATATGTTTTTGTCAGAGATAATTTCACCTGCACTAATAACGAAGTAATACTTGCTGAAAATTCCTTAAAAACAGTTTTCAAAAAGAAAAGTGGAAGTGTTGCAGAAATTAATTTACTGCTCACCGCCATGTTGCGACATGAAAATATATCGGCAGACCCTGTCTTACTAAGCACAAGGGAAAATGGATATGCCAGTGAAACCTACCCGTTGATCGAAAGGTTCAATTATGTCGTTTGCTCGGCCAAAACGAACGATCGGGCTTATTATTTAGACGCCAGTGATCCGATCATAGGATTTGGACATCTTCCCAACGAATGTTATAATGGAACAGCAAGAACGATCAACAAAGAAAAACCTTATGCGGTTTTTTTCGACGCTGATTCATTGAATGAGCAAAAATCGACTTCTGTAATCATCATCAATGACGATAAGGGTCATCCCAGCGGAAACTTTCAATCTGTATTGGGATACTATGAATCCTATGACACCAGGGAAAAAATAAAAAAGAAATCTGAAAAAGACTTTTTTAAAGACATTCAGTCGGGCTATGGCGGGGATATCGTCCTTCAAAATCCAGTCATCGATTCCCTGACAAAATTGGAATTCCCCATTAAACTGAGTTATGATTTTGATATCAAGAATGCTGATGAGGATATCATTTATTTCAATCCCATGATGTCGGAAGGATATAAGGAAAATCCATTTAAATCGGCCGAAAGAAAATACCCGGTTGAAATGCCTTACAGATTCGATGAGACCTATAATTTAAGCATGGAAATACCTGCCGGATATGTGGTTGAGGAATTGCCGAAGTCTGCAAAAGTTGCTTACAATGAAAAAGAAGGGTTCTTCGAATACCTGATTCAGAAAGATGAAACAAGCATCCAGATGCGCTCGAGAATAAAACTCAATAAAGCATTTTTCTCCCCGGATGAATACAATACCCTTCGGGATTTCTTTGCCTTTATCGTGAAGAAGCAAAGTGAGCAGGTCGTATTTAAGAAGAAAAAATAATTTACCCAAATGACTCATTTGAAAAGGACTATAATTTTGGGAATAGTAGTATGCACGCTAATTTATCAAAACCTGTTTGCACAAAATACTCCTGCTATCAAATTCGGCAAGATAAGTTCTGCAGACTTCGATCTTTCTAAATTTAAATGGGACAGTGGTGCAGCTGCAGTGGTGATAATGGATTTTGGAGAAGTCCATTATGAAAAAGATCCCCGAATTCCAATGAAATTTATTTATACTTTTTACAGAAGAGCAAAAATTCTGGATAAAAAAGGATTTGATCTGGCCGCTGCCGGTATCCAGATTTATTCGAAAGGCGGAGTCCAGCAAAAAATACGTGAAATAAAAGCGGCTACCTATAATATAGAAAACGGACAGGTACTTCAAACTAAGTTAGACGATAAATCTGTTTTTATTGAAAATAATAATACGGCTTTTGAATCGATAAAATTTGCTTTGCCTGCAGTTAAGGAAGGCGCTATCATTGAATATACCTATACTCTGGAATCTCCATCCAATTTTAATTTACCCACCTGGCAATTCCAGGGAAAATACCCTTGTTTGTGGAGTGAGTACCAAGCATCAATTCCTGAAATTTTGAATTTTGTTTTTTTAAGCCAGGGTTATCTGCCTTATTATGTCAATACAAGCAAACGTGCTTCTTCCAATGAATATGGAATACAAGGTTCAGGAACTGATCATCGTTGGGTGATGAAAGACATTCCTGCCATCAGGGAAGAAAATTATACCTCAACAATCAACAATCATATTGCTAAAATCGAATTTCAGTTATCAGCATATCAAACGCCCGGAGGTGGTTTCTACCAGAAATTGTTGGCCGATTGGCTCACAATCAGTGATGGCCTGATGAAAAGTGAAAACTTTGGTGCCGATTTATCAATAAACAACGGCTGGCTTGATGATGACCTAAAAAAAATTAATAAAGAGTCGGCCGGCAAACTGGACAAAATGAGAAATATTTTCTCCTTTGTTCGTGATAGTTTCACCTGTATGGGAAGAGCCGGAATTCAGATTCGTGGCTCCTTAAAATCAGTCTTCAAAAACCGAGCGGGAACCGTGGCGGAAATTAATTTGTTGTTGATTGCAATGCTCATCCATGAAGGCATTCAGGCCGATCCTGTCATTCTGAGTACCAGGGACCATGGGTTTCCCAATGAAACTTATCCTTTGATGGAAAAATATAATTATGTTATTTGCCTCGCAAAAGGAGATTCATCTTATTATGGCCTGGATGCCAGCCAGAAAAACATGGGTTTTGCTTTTCTGCCCGTGTATTGTTATAACGGGCAGGCGATGATCATAAGGGAAGGAAATCCTGCCCCGATCTATTTATTAGCAGACTCTGCAAAAGAAATAAAATTAACCTCCGTGTTTATTGTTAATGGGGAAAAAGGCGGCCTTTCAGGAAGTCTCCAAACCACCCTGGGACATTTTGCTTCAGATGAGACAAGGGAAAAAATAAAAAAGACTTCTCAGAAAGAATTTTTCAGGGACTTATTACAAAATTATAGTTCAGATATTAAAATTTCAAATGAAAGTATAGATTCTCTGAACAGGCTGGATGATCCTCTGACGATACATTTTGACTTCGATTTAAATTTTACCGGAAAAGAAGATATGATTTATTTCACTCCTTCGGTAGGAGAAATATATAAAGAAAATCCTTTTAAATCAGCGCAGAGAATTTATCCGGTTGAAATGAGTTTTGCAATGGACTACGTATACGTGCTGGATATGGAAATTCCAGTAGGATACCAGGTTGAGGAAATGCCAAAATCTGCAAAAATAACTTTGAATGAAACAGATGGTTTCTTCGAATATTTGATTCAAAAAAATGAAACCAATATACAATTGAGAACCCGTGTTAAATTGAATAAAGCTTTCTTCCCTCCTGAAGAATATAAGAGCTTACGTGATTTTTTTAATGATATTGTAGAAAAGCAAAGTGAGCAAATTGTTTTTAAAAAGAAAAAATAATCTATGAAAATCTGGATCCTATTTTTTTTTTCAGTCTTATCATCTGTCTTGTTCGCACAGAATTACAATGCAGCGTTGATTCCTGATTCGCTCAAAGCAAATGCACATGCAGTTAAACGTTATGGCGAGATGATCTTTGAAATAAAATCTCCTGGAAAAGCCATATTGCATCAACGGCAGGTATATACGATACTTGATGAAGATGGTGATGATTACGCAAAATATGTCAGTGTATATAACAAATTCACAAGCATAAATTCTGCTTCCGGGACCTTATATGACGGATCGGGAAAAGAGATAAAGCATATAAAGAAGAAAGATATGGAGGATATCAGTGCAGGAGATGAACAAAGCCTCATGACCGACACCCGGTACAAGGTATATGCCTTCTATAAGCACAGCTATCCGTATACAGTCGACTTTGAAGAGGAAGATGATCTCAACGCGATTCTTGAGATCTCCGACTGGTTTCCACAAGGCAAATTCAATTTATCAGTGCAATACAGCAAATATGTTATCATCGCACCAAAAGATTACCAGGTAAGATTTAAGCCATTGAATTGCTCCATCGAACCCACTATTTCAGAAAATGGAAATAATAAAATATATACCTGGGAGATTAGAAATCTTCCTGCCATAATCAAAGAGCCTATGGCGCCATCTCTTCGATATATCGTTCCTGCAGTACTGATAGCTCCTTCAAATTTTGAGGCGGAAGGACACAAAGGCAATATGTCAACATGGGAAGAATATGGTAGTTTTATTTACGAACTTTTTAAAGGAAGGAATATCTTACCGGAGGATTTGAAGAAAAAAGTTCATGATTTAACTGATAAACTAACTGATCCAAAAGAAAAAATAGCTGTACTCTACAATTATCTCCAAAAAAACACAAGATATATCAGTATTCAACTCGGGATAGGAGGGTTGCAACCTTATGATGCGAATTATGTCGCTACCAAACGCTATGGAGATTGTAAAGCCCTTTCGAATTTTATGGTCGCTTTGTTGAAAGAAGCTGGAATAAAAGGAAATTCGGTAATTATTAAATCAGGTAATTTTTCTTCCAATGTTGATCCGAGTTTTCCCAGCGACCCTTTCGATCATGCGATATGCTGCGTCCCATTACAAAAAGATACGGTTTGGCTTGAATGCACCAGCCAAACCCTGCCGGCCGGATACCTGAGCGGATTTACAGCAGACCGCTATGCATTGTTGATTGATGAAACTGGTGGGAAACTGGTACATACTCCCAAATATGGTTTAAAAGATAATATACAGATCAGGAAAATAAATGCTACACTCAATGATGAGGGAACTCTCAAGGCTCAGGTCAACACGAGTTATAAAGCAATGCAGCAGGATGAATTAGAAGGAAAGATCAATTATCTGTCGAAAGACAAACTCATGGAATCACTAAAAAAAGATATTGATTTACCTACTTATGATATAACTAAATTTGATTATAAAGAAGAAAAAAATATACCTCCGGTAATTGATGAAAATCTTGAATTAACTGTCAGCAATTATGCACAAGTAAGCGGAAAGAGATTCTTTATCGCTCCTAACATTATGACGCATACAAATAGCAGGTTGAAAATTGATGAGGAAAGAAAGTACCCTGTTGAATTGAGTTATGAATACAGGGATATTGATTCTGTTGAAATAAATATTCCATCCGGCTATCGACCCGAGGCCATACCACAGGACATGAAAATAGAAAATAAGTTCGGCAAATACATTTGCTCAACCATGGTGAAGCCAGACAAAATCATCTACTATCGTTTGAACGAACAATACAGCGGAAAATTTCCTGCCACAGATTATCCGGAACTTGTAAAATATTATGAACAATTATACAAGGCCGACCATAGTAAAGTGGTTTTAGTGAAGGCTGGCTCATAGACTATGGTCCATTGACCATTGTCTATTTTGCTTCCAAATGGAGCCGGTGAAAAAATCGATGAATCGCCGGAGCAAGAATAATCCCAATATTCGTAATAAAGACCACCCCACTAAATAAGGCATAGAAGGAAGAGAACCATTTTCCCCCGACAGTTTTAATCTCGACCACAGGGCCCATTCCGCTTAAAATCATGGATGCATTGTGAAGAGAATCCAGCCAGGGAATTTCACCAGTCCAGTGATATCCCAGTATGCCGAGAATCAAACAACCAAAAATGATAAATATCCCCGTAGCCATACATTTGGCAATGCGTCTGCGATAAACTCGAATAGGAGCAATGGGCTGATGTTTATTTTCGAACATAAAAATTATTTATGATATAAAAATAAAAGATTGTTACTTCTTGTATGATAGACAATAACACGAAAATAGTTTTTAAATTGCCGCTTTATTATCTTATTGATGAAATATCTTTTAGGTTTTGATATTGGTTCTTCTTCAGTAAAAACCGCTCTTCTGGAAGCAGAAACGGGTAAACCGAAAGCATCCGTTTTTTCACCTCTAAATGAAATGCCTATTTCATCTCCGGAGCCAGGTTTTGCTGAACAGGATCCTGAAATGTGGTGGAATGAGCTAATCCTTGCGATAAAGAAATTAAAACAGCAAACCTCATTTAAGGCTGATGAAATAATTGCCATCGGCATTTCTTATCAGATGCATGGTTTGGTTTGTACCGACAAAAACAACAGGCCCCTTCGCCCTTCTATCATATGGTGCGATAGCCGTGCTGTTGAAATTGGCCAAAAAGCATTTAAAGAGATGGGCGAAAAATTCTGCCTTCAGAATTTTTTGAACTCCCCGGGGAATTTTACCGCATCGAAATTGAAATGGGTAATGGACAATGAACCCGGGATTTATAGCCGGATCCATAAAATAATGTTACCGGGAGATTATATCGCTTTGAAACTGACCGGAGAAATTGCAACAACAGAGTCTGGTTTGTCTGAAGGCATTCTCTGGAATTTCCCTGAAAAAAGAGTTGCGAAAGAATTACTGGATTACTATTCGATTGACGAAAAAATATTATCACCACTCGTCCCCACATTTGGCGATCAGGGTCGGCTTGGGAAAGATGCGGCAGCCCTGTTGGGTTTATCTGCGGGTATCCCTGTCTGTTACAGGGCCGGCGACCAACCCAACAATGCATTTTCACTGAATGTACTGCAGCCTGGTGAAATCGCCGCCACGGCAGGCACATCCGGAGTAATATATGGGGTTACAGATCAGGCAAATTATGATGAGTTCTCAAGAGTAAATACCTTCGTTCATGTCAATAATACGGATAGGGATCCCCGTTATGGAATTTTATTATGTGTGAACGGGACAGGAATTTTGAACAGCTGGCTGCGTAAAAACTTTTTTGGGGGTGCATCTTATGAATCCATCAACGCAGCTGCTTCCAAAATCAATATCGGATCTGATGGCCTGCAATTTTATCCTTTCGGAAATGGGGCGGAAAGAATTCTTGTAAACGAGAATCCCGGGGGTTATTTAAAAGGATTGGATTTTAACCGGCATCGCTGGGAACATGTAGCCCGTTCAGCGCAAGAGGGAATTGTCTTCGCTTTGCATTATGGTACTGAGATCATGCAACAGATGGGAGTCCGCATGAATACTATCAGGGCCGGTTATGCGAATATGTTTTTAAGTGATGTTTTTGCCACTACATTTGCAAATGTCACGAACTGCACAGTTGAACTTTACAATACAGATGGAGCGCTGGGTGCAGCCAGGGCGGCAGGAGTAGGAGCCGGGTATTATTCAGGTTTTTCAGAAAGTTTCAAGGGTATGCATGTGATCAAAAAAATAGACCCTGATCCGGATTCAAAGCAGCAGGTATCAGAAGCGTATTTGTTTTGGAAAAAAGGGTTATTACATTTCAGTCAATAAAAACTTCACATTATGGGAACTGTTATCGGCAATAAAGAATTTTTCCCTTCGGTCGGAGAAATAAAATATGAAGGGCCGCAATCAGACAATCCATTTTCATTCAAATGGTATGACGAAAATAAAATGGTCGGCGGCAAAAAAATGAAGGACCATCTTCGTTTTGCAGTCTGTTACTGGCATACCTTCTGTAATACCGGTGCTGATCCTTTTGGTCCGGGCACAAAAAATTTTCCCTGGAACAGTTCGTCCGATGCAGTGCAGCGTGCAAAAGACAAAATGGATGCGGCATTTGAATTCATCAGCAAATTAGGCGCTCCTTATTATTGTTTTCATGATATTGACCTGGTTGATGAGGGAGATTCCATTACGGAATATGAAAAGAGACTGCAAATAATTGTAGACTATGCCAAACAAAAGCAGTCAGCCAGTGGAATAAAATTATTATGGGGCACTGCAAATGTATTTTCCAATCCGAGATATATGAATGGCGCTTCTACCAATCCCGACTTTGCAGCCCTTGCTTATGCAGGCACTCAGGTTAAAAATGCTTTGGATGCAACGATTGCCCTGGGTGGCGAAAATTATGTTTTCTGGGGAGGAAGAGAAGGCTATATGACCTTGCTCAACACAAATATGAAACGCGAATTGGATCACCTTGCACAATTCCTTTCAATGGCCCGTGATTATGCGCGGAAGCAGGGATTCAAAGGAGTATTTTTTATTGAACCCAAACCCTGCGAGCCTACCAAACACCAATATGATTATGATGCTGCAACTGTAATTGGTTTCCTTCGTTATTATGGTTTGGATAAGGATTTTAAACTGAATGTAGAAGTCAATCATGCAACACTTGCCGGGCATACATTCCAGCATGAGCTCCAGGTTGCAGCCGATGCGGGAATGTTGGGAAGTATTGATGCAAACCGGGGCGATTACCAGAACGGATGGGATACGGATCAGTTCTCCATGAATCTGAATGAGCTGGTAGAATCACTTCTTATCATCCTGGAAGCAGGAGGTTTCGGAGGAGGTGGAGTCAATTTTGATGCAAAAACAAGAAGAAATTCAACCGACCTCGAAGATATTTTCCTCTCGCATATCGGAGGAATGGATGCATTTGCGCGCGCTTTAATCATTGCAGATAATGTATTGCAAAAATCTTCTTACAAAAAATTCAGGAAAGACCGCTATGCATCTTTCGATAACGGCAAAGGAAAAGATTTTGAAACCGGAAAACTTAGTCTGGAAGACCTGAGGAGTTTTGCCATTTCAAATGGTGAACCAAAACAATTAAGCGGAAAACAGGAATGGCTGGAAAATATTATCAATCAATATATCTGATTGAATAGAAACATCATCGGGCCGTCCTGGTCAGACAATAAATCATCTTGTCTGACGGTGAATCATCTGGTCTGATGTTGCTAATATTCCGGTCTGACGGTGAAACCTTTTGGTCTGACGATAAATCATCTGGTCCGATGTTGCTAATATTCCTGTCTGACGGTGAAACCTTTTGGTCTGACGATGAGCTGTCCGGTCTGACTATAAACCCTTCCGGTCTGACGGTGAAACCTTTTGGTCTGACGATGAGCTGTCCTGTCTGACGGTGAAACCTTTTGGTCTGACGATGAGCTGTTCGGTCTGACTATAAACCCTTCCTGTCTGACGATGTACAGGAAGAAAGGATTTGCTGATCGATAGATTTTTTGATCTCCACATATACATCTCTTTGCTTCCTGCTCAGGATACTTTGAATCAGAAAAATACACGCATATTGGTGACAGTTATCTACCAACGGCCAGGTTCCGAATAAACCCGGACTGGCAACAACTTCACTGTTCCCGTTTTTGTCTGTTTCCTCCACCCATTCACCCAGCGCATATACATATCCTTCAGCGGGAGAAGGTGCATATTTGACCATACCAAGGCTGATTTGAGGTTTTTGCATTTGATTCACTGATTTTTCACTGAGTATCCTTTTTCCATTGTACACTCCTTTCTGTAATATCATGATCAAAAAATGCATGTAGTCATTTGCGGTAGAGAAAGCGCTTCCGGAAGGGTCGGGTAAGCCTCTTCCCTGTGTAAAACTCGTGTGACCCATATCTAATGGAATGGCAATGCGTTCCTGAAAAAGAACTTCAAATTTCTTTCCGCTGATTACTTCGAGAATGTGTCCTGCGATATTTAATCCAATATTGCTATATCGGAATTCTGTTCCCGGTTCTGCAATTCTTTTTTTGTTCTTTGCAAATCCGTTCACCACCTCACCCAGGGAATCCATCAGCTGACGTTTTCTGTATTCCCGCAGAATACTAAAGAGATTCATCGCTCCTGATTCAAGTCCTGTAGTATGAGAGAGACAATTTCTGATTTTAATATCTCCCTTTCCATATCGTGTAAAAACGGGAAGGAATTTTCCAATGGAATCATCCAGCGACAATTTGCCTTCATCTACAAATGTCATGACCATCGCTGCAGTAAGCCATTTACTGCAGGAGGCAACCGGAATCTCAGTATTATTTTTAAATCTTCCCTGTTCCTTGCTAAAAATAATTTTACCATCTTTATAGACCAACGTAACAACATCATTTCCCAATAAGTGTTGGTGGTTTTTAAGCAATCTGTCCGTCTCACTAAAATCATATTGACCGGAAACTGATTTGAAAAAAAGTAAAAAGGAAATGAAAAGGCCGGCAGAAAAAAAATTTCCAAAGACTCTTTTCAGAGGATTCATGATCATTTATTGACAGGAGGAATTGAATTGCCGGTCTATGGCTTCCTTAAAATGTATATAGATATCTTTTCTGGGGTCATTTTCGGGATTTTTAACCATGATAATTGCAGCATAGTTCCTGCATTTGTCGATATAGGGCCAGGTGCCCGCTAAATTCAGGCTGCTGAAAACATTACCTTTTTGGATCCAGTTTCCCAATCCATTCCGAAGATCATCGAATCCTTTAGGAAGATATTTGACCGGGAGTTCAGCAAACTGGGCCGTTTCAATTTCCTGAACTGCTTTTTCGCTCAACACCCGTTTGCCCTGAAATTCTCCTTTATTCAATAGCATGACCAAAAAATTCATTAAATCATTTGCAGTAGATTGCGCGCCTCCGGAAGGATTCACGGCACCCCCATTATCATCTGCAAAAGTTGTTCCTCTCATTTTCAGAGGACGAAGAATTCTTTCCTGCATCAATCTGTCAAAGCTTTTCTTACTGATAATTTCCAAAACTCTACCTGCAATATTCGGTCCGACATGACTATAATAGATCTGGGTGCCCGGATTTGCTTCTATTTCTCTTTTAGATGCGAATGAGTTTACTTCATCTTCAAGACTTTCAAACTTACTTTTTTGAACCAGTTTCATTGGTCCTACAGGATCTGCCTGGATACCCGTCGTGTTGGTGAGACAATTGCGAATCGTTATATAAGATTTCATGTATTTCGCAAAAATGGGGATATACTTACTCACTTTATCTTCCAGGGATATTTTGCCTTCATCCACGAAAGTCATTACCAGGGCAGCCGTTAACCATTGACTGCAATTTCCAATGGGAACCTGTGTTTTTGCATTAAAATCACCGATCTCTTTTTCAACCTGTTTCTGATAAACCATTTTTCCATCCTTCCAGACCAGGGCAACAAAATTATTTCCCAGTGTTTTTTGATTTTCTTTTAATAATTGATCCACCTGGCCGAATTCACCCTGGCTAAAACCGTTCAGACAGAATAGCAGTAAAAAAAATACCAGACTGAATGGAAGACAGGCTACATTAACTTTGTGTGACATAGTTTCAGCATTTATGCTTTGGATTGAGATTTGACTTATTATTCACGTTTCAAAAGGAAAATTGCAGCTATGAATTTAAACAACTTTACCATAAAAGCAGCTGAAGCCATTCAACAGGCACAGCAATTAGCATTTAATTTACAAAATCCAAATATTGAGACGGAGCATATCCTGAAAGCGTTGCTTGATCAGAAGGATTCCCCGGTTGAATATTTGCTGAAAAAAAATAATGTCACCCTCAATCTCGTCGAAACGAAACTCGATGAATTACTCCAGAAACTCCCTAAAGTAAATGGAGGAGAGCCGGCACAATCTATCAGCCGGGAAGCAAATAATGTCATCCTGCGAGCCGGGTCGGTATTAAAGCAATTCGACGACGAATTTGTAACGCCCGAACATATCCTCTTAGCGCTTATCCATGGCAGTGATTCTACTGCAAAATTATTGAAGGACGCAGGACTCACTGAAAAAGGATTGATCGCAGCTATTAAAGATTTGCGTAAGGGATCTACCGTTTCTTCCCAGACCCAGGAAACGCAATTCAACGCATTGAATAAATATGCGAAGAATTTAAATGAATTGGCAAGGCAAGGGAAATTAGATCCTGTCATTGGAAGAGATGAAGAGATCCGGAGAACACTGCACATCCTTTCACGCCGCAGCAAGAATAACCCGATTTTGGTTGGTGAGCCCGGAGTCGGAAAAACCGCCATTGCAGAAGGTCTTGCGCACAGGATTGTCAATGGAGACGTTCCGGAAAACCTGAAATCAAAAATTATTTATGCCCTCGATATGGGGCAGTTGATTGCAGGTGCAAAATATAAAGGAGAATTCGAAGAGAGATTGAAAGGAGTCGTAAAAGAAGTAGGAGGAAGCGACGGCGAGATTATTCTCTTCATCGATGAGATACATACCCTGGTAGGCGCTGGTGGAGGTGAGGGAGCAATGGATGCTGCCAATATATTAAAACCCGCGCTTTCCCGCGGGGAATTAAGGGCGATTGGCGCTACAACTCTTAACGAATACCAGAAATTTTTTGAAAAAGACAAGGCTCTGGAACGTCGTTTCCAGAAAGTGATGATCGATGAGCCCAGTGAAGAAGATGCTATTTCAATTCTTCGCGGATTGAAAGACCGCTACGAAACTCATCATCATGTGCGTATCAAAGATGAAGCAATTATTGCAGCGGTTGAATTATCACATCGTTATATCACCGACCGCTTTCTTCCGGATAAAGCCATCGACCTCATTGATGAAAGTGCAGCAAAGCTCAGACTGGAAATGAATTCCATGCCCGAAGAATTGGATCAGTTGGAAAGACAGATCCGTCAGTTGGAAATTGAGAGGGAAGCAATCAAAAGAGAAAACGATGATGAGAAATTGAGGCAGCTAAATGCTGAGATCGGAAATCTCAGTGTGGAAAGAGACACATTAAAAGCCAAATGGAAACAGGAAAAAGAATTAGTGGAGAAGGTACAGAATGCCAAAGCTGAAATTGAAAAATTAAAACTTGTTGCCGAAAAGGCCGAGAGAGAAGGGGATTATGGAAAAGTTGCGGAAATCAGGTATGGCAAAATCAAAGAAGAAGAAAAAATAATTGAAAAGTATTCCACCGAACTGATTCGCTCAAGTGAGAAACGTTTATTAAAAGAAGAAGTGGATGCTGAAGATATTGCAGAAGCTGTCGCGAAGGCAACAGGAATTCCGGTTGCAAAAATGTTGCAGGCAGAAAAAGAAAAATTATTGAATCTGGAAGATGAGTTACACAAGCGGGTAGTGGGCCAGGATGAAGCCATCGCTGCCGTCGCTGATGCAATCCGGAGAAGTCGTGCAGGTTTGCAGGATCCCAAAAGACCAATCGGCTCATTCATATTCCTGGGGACTACAGGAGTTGGTAAAACAGAACTCGCCAAAGCCTTGGCAGAATATCTGTTCGACGATGAAAGCATGATGACTCGTATTGATATGAGCGAATACCAGGAGAAGCATACAGTAAGCCGTTTGGTTGGAGCGCCTCCGGGATATGTGGGATATGATGAAGGCGGACAATTGACAGAAGCCGTTCGCAGGAAACCATATAGCGTGGTTTTGCTCGATGAAATTGAAAAAGCACATCCTGATCTTTTCAATGTATTGCTTCAGGTATTGGATGATGGGCGTTTGACAGATAATAAAGGCCGTGTAGTGAATTTCAAAAACACCATCATCATCATGACCAGTAATATCGGCAGCCAAATTATACAGGCTGCATTCGAGAACGTTACTGAAAAAAATCGTGAAGAAGTTGTCGAACAGACAAAGCAGGAAGTTCTTAATTTGCTCAGGCAGACGATCCGTCCCGAATTCCTGAACAGGATCGATGAAGTAATCATGTTCCAGCCCCTGCTCAAAAACGAAATCCGGGGAGTTATCAAAATACAGTTGGAAAATCTATCGCAGATGGTGGCTAAAAACGGAATCGACCTCCGTTTTAGCGATTATGCCATCGATTACCTGGCTGAAAATGGCTTCGACCCGCAGTTCGGGGCCAGGCCATTGAAGCGTCTGATCCAAAAAGAAATTGTTAACCAATTGAGTAAAAAGATATTAGCTGGGGAAATCGACCGATCCCACCCAGTATTGGTGGATGTATTTGACGGCATCGTGGTGTTCAGAAATGAGGCTTCTACTCAGCCTAATCCGCCATCAGAACCGCGCAAAACCAGGGAGAAAAAGGCTTCTTCTTAAAGAAACTGTTAAGAAGGCATTATTTTTAGCGCATAGTCACGCTCCGGGAGCTAAAATCTGGCCAAAAAGAGCTAATTTTACGGATGCCACCCCAATGAACCGGGTGGCATTGGCGCTTTAAGACCAAACCATCGCGCCTTGGAAATGTTATAATAAAAAGGAGTTAATATATGGCTTTTAAAAAGGAAATCGTCGAAATTATTGAACCAAAAGACGTCTTCGTAGGTAAAAAAACCGCACCGGTAACCTTGGTTGAATTTGGCGAATATGAAAATGAGGATTGTGCAAAAGCACATGAAGTTGTAAAGAAATTATTGGATGAGTATGAAGGAAAGGTCAGATTCAACTTTCGTCATTTTCCCCAGACCAAAATTCATCAGCGTAGTCTTAAAGCAGGTGAGGCCGCCGTGGCTGCTGCCCAGGAAGGAAAATTCTGGGAGATGCATAATGTCTTGTTCAATAACAGGCGTAATCTGGGAACAACCAGTTTGAAATTGCATTCAAGAGAAGCCGGTATCAGTAATAAAAAATTCCTGGACGACCTGGTAAATGCAACTTATGGCTGGCAGGTACAGGGAGATATTAGGGAAGGAAAAGAAAAAGGAGTGACCAGTGTTCCTGCTTTCTTCATCAATGGTGTTCCTTTCACTGGAAAACCGACATATGAAAATCTAAAAAAAGGAATTGATTCGGCCTTGAGAAAATCAAAACGCAAAAGCAGCACAAAGCAAAGAGCATAATAAACGGTAAGATATATCAAAAAAAATCCTGTCTCTGGCAGGATTTTGTATTTCATTTCGACGCATGACTCACACTAACCAAGAGTTTTTTCTTCAGTAATTTTGAAAAAAAATTAGTGGAAAGGGAAGAAAAGTTTATGATGGAAGCAGTCCGTCTGGCAGAAGCCGGCATAGAAAAAAATCATGGGGGACCCTTTGGTTGTGTCATTGTTTTGAATGAAGAAATTGTAGGAAGGGGGTGGAACAAGGTGATTGCTGACAATGATCCTACGGCTCATGCAGAAGTCATGGCTATCCGGGATGCCTGCAAAAAATTGGGAGTCTTTCATCTGCCGGATTGTGAACTCTATACTTCCTGCGAACCCTGTCCCATGTGCCTGGGAGCAATCTATTGGGCCCGGATTAAAGTAGTTTATTTTGCGAACAACAAAAACGACGCTGCCGCGATAGGATTTAATGATTCCTTTATTTATGATGAATTAACGCGTTCGCGGGAAAACCGGAAAATAAAAATGCTCGCTATTGAAAATAAAGACGCATTGAAATTATTTGAAAAATGGAAGCTAAAAAACGACAAAACTCTTTATTAAGACTAAGACACCCTTTTCCAAAGTTTGAAACTTTGGAAAAGTATAACTTCGCGAATGCACAGACGAAAATTTCTTCAAAATACCCTGGGCTGCAGCGTTGCCATTCATCCGCTCATTAAAAAACTCGATCATAATTCTTCAGTCATTGAAGAATCAAAATTTTTGAAAGACCGCCGCACGAACCTGATCACAAGTGGTCCTAAAGCTCCATTGACTATTTATAATAACTGGTCTTCTTACGATGAACTCTCTGATAATATTCCACTGACAGAAGAACTGGCGATGCGGGAACTCAATGAAGTAATCCGTTTGAAAAAAAATGGGGTGCAGTTCGATTATTATATGATGGATGCTTTCTGGTTTGATAAAATGGGTGGCTATCGTATATGGCATCGCGAACATTGGCCCAATGGACCTGACAAATGGCTGAATGCATGCAAAGAAAATCAGATTAAACCAGGCATGTGGTTCTCGACCAATCTTATTGCCACGAGAAGCGGACGTTTTTTGGAAGTAATTCCCGAATGGCAGGATTCTTTGGCAACAGATCCCAATATCATGTGCTTGTTTAGCGGAGGTTATTTAAAACATCTGGGTGCAACTCTTCAGATCTGGTATAATAAAGGGGTCCGGGCTTTCAAATTTGATTTTGCATATTTCGAAGCTGCAACGGAAGCAGCAAAACAGGCACATTTGCCTGAAGTAATTGAAGAGATGAATAAACTTGCACTGATGGATATGCTGAAGCAATTCAGGATAAAAAATCAGGATGTGCTGATAGTTGGATACAACGGTTTTGGTGGTGATATGGAAAATACATTTACTGTTTTCAAAAAAACAGTTGATCCACGATGGCTCGAAATATTTGACACGATTTACAGTGGTGATCCAAGATTTGCAGATGTGCCGACAATGAATATATGGCGATCGCAGGATATCTATTCGGATCATATGGTTCGCCAATTCGAATTCAATGGTCTTCCTCTTCGCCGGATCGATAATTGTGGTTTCATGACAGGAAAAACCGGCACCTGCTACTTCAGGGCAGATCATGTATGGAAAAGTATGTTGATTTTAGAACTGGCAAGAGGAGGTTGGGTAAATGTCTATCATGGTAATATGGAACTGATCAATGATTCAGATGCAAAATGGTTTGCAAAAGTTCAGAAAATGTTTCATAATCTGCAACAATACGGATTATGGAATACATTTGGTGCCATTCCGGGAACGGCAAAGCCATATGGATTCAAAGCAGAAACAATTAATGGATCAGTGCTCACTGTTATGAATCCTTCGCAAATAATTGCTGCAATAGATTTACCAATTTCAGATTATTCAAAAGCCGCCATTCTGTTTGCAGATGGAGGATTTAAACCCACGATCGATCATAAGATATTAAAACTGGGTCCTGAACAACTAGCAATCGTCGGATTTGATGAATATGCCGAAGAAAAATATAAATTAGGTGTCGATGAAACGGTGCATATTCCTTTAGCGATCGAAAAAATAGAAACTTCTTTCAGTTCAGGTCCAAACAATACAATCGGAGCAATTGTAAAAGTTCCCGCAGGAAAAGATATCCGCATCGTTCTTCAGCAATTCGACAGTTATGGCTATCCATATCGTTCATGGGGTGGAGCGCCGCCTGATGGGAAAAAAATAAATGAGTTCCTGAAAATAGTTGTCACCCAGGGAAAAAAAATCATTCCTCAGTACATCGAATATGACAAAATGATATGGAGCGGTTTATCCTGGGGTGCAGCAGAAATAAAAGCGCAGGACATTAATCCGTCTGAAGCTTTAAAAATTCAATGTCTGTCCACTGAATCTGCGAAATTGCAATTGAAAGCAGATGTATATGCCATAAAATATGCCTAGGAAATAATTTCTGAAAATTTTCTTCAACAGTCTCAACAAATAATTGTTAATTGCTAAAAACTTTGTACTATGCTGGCAACAAAAGCTTACGCTGCTTACAATAGTCATGACCCACTAGCTCCTTTTCAATTTGAGAGAAGGGAACCAGGTCCCCGTGACGTGCAGATCGAAATATTGTATTCCGGTGTTTGTCACAGTGACCTTCACCAGGTTCGTAATGAATGGGGTGGTTCATCCTATCCGATGGTACCCGGACATGAGATTGTTGGCCGTGTAGTAAAGACAGGTAAGAAGGTTAAGAAATTCAAAAAAGGCGATCTCGCAGGAGTAGGAGTGATAGTCGATTCATGCAGGCATTGCAAAAATTGCAAGAAAAATGAGGAACAATATTGTAATGAAGGTGCCACGGGCACGTACAATTCAATGGAAAGAGATGGCAAGACCGTTTCCCAGGGCGGTTACTCGACACTGATAGTAACGGACGAACGTTATGTACATACCATCTCCAAAAAACTGGACCTGAAAGCAGTCGCTCCGCTATTATGTGCCGGGATTACAACTTATTCTCCGTTGCGTTATGCCGGTGTAAAAAAAGGAACTAAAGTCGGTGTGATTGGTTTGGGCGGACTGGGACATATGGGAGTGAAATTTGCTGTTTCATTTGGAGCGAAAGTAAGCGTCATCAGCACATCTCAATCCAAAGAAAAAGATGCAAAAAAATTAGGAGCTCATCATTTCCTGCTGGCAACAGATCCTAAGCAAATGGAAAAATATGATAGTTATTTCGATGTCGTCCTCAACACCGTTTCAGCCAACCATGATTATGAAAAATACCTTGACCTGATCGCGCTGAATGGAACAATGATTATTGTGGGGCTTCCATCACAGGAGCCGAAGGTAAAACCATTCGCCCTGCTCAAAAACAGGAGAAGTATTTTGGGGTCAATGACCGGAGGTATGAGGGAAACACAGGAAATGCTCAACTATTGCGCTAAAAAAAATATTGTGGCAGATGTGGAATTGATTCGAATGGATCAAATTAATGAGGCTTACGAAAGAATGCTCAAAGGAGATGTGCATTACCGGTTTGTCATTGATATTGCTTCTTTAAAATAATTGTATCCTTTGTACAACCCCATGAAAGCAAAAAAATTAATCAATTTTTTATTGATTCTAGCTATTAATATTTCCTGTCATAATCAGTCAGAACAGAAAAAAAATGCTGACAGTCTCAGTGCAAATAAATTATTAACAGACAAAGACAGTTCAAAAAACGACCAAATAAAAGAAACTCTTGTCGGTAAAATCTATTTTTTTGCACCGGAACTCGATAGCACGAATTATACAGCGACCGGTGCCTGCGATTGCTGTTCTTCAAATGTCTTATTCCTCACAGATAGTTCTTTTGTGATGATCGATTATTGTGAAGCAGATTCTTCTTTTTACAAAGGTCAGTATCGTCTGGACAAAAATAAGCTCGAACTAAACTTCGATTTGTTAGCAATTAACAAGAATTACAATTGGGCAAAGGAAACCGATACGACGGGAAAACTGGAATCAGCATATTCCTACCGGATTGACAGCATAAAACCAACGATTCGAGAATACAGTCGGATGGAGCACAGAGACGCAATCATATTTAAAGGCAAAAATGAATTTGGAACTATTGACAAAGAGAGAAATTTCCATGAGTTTATAAAATCAATGAGAAATGAAGGCACCTTGTCAAAGCTTGGATTGAAGTAAAGAATTAAATATTTATCCTGTTCAATTTGAGATTTCACTGAACCATATATTTATAAATCATTTCCGAAACTGATGCCATCGTTTTGATGCCGGCTTCGTCGTTTGCAAGTTCTTTTGATAAGATAACCAAAATATATTTTCTTCCATCGGGAAGAAAAACGATTCCGGAATCATGATGGACAGTAGTGAATGATCCTGTTTTATGAGCCACTTTTACATCAGCAGGCAGGCGGGCAGGAATCACTTCATTAAATTTCTGGTCCAATAAAATTTTAATCATAGATGCTGATGCATCTTTGTTTACTGCTTCACCCTTCGCAATTTTTTCAAAAATCAGCATCAGGTCATATGCCGTTACAGTATTGTTCATCCCTTTTTCATAGGCCTTATTATCTTCAACACCACGGAGAACCTGGATATCCCTTGCACCTAAGTCGCGCATAGTTTGCGTTACATTTTTTGCGCCGACCAATTCAACAAGATGGTTGGTCGACATATTACTGCTGACAGTAATCATCAGATAAGCAAGATCACGAATCGCTCTTTTCTCGCCAATATGTTTGTATAAATCTGTTTCGCTGTCATCAGTTGCATTTAAGCTGAAAATGCTGCTGTCGGCAATACTCCGAAATTCATTTTTTATTACCAGTGAATCCGAGAGCGAGAACCTGTGCGAGGCTGATTGCTTATATAATTCAATTAATACCGGGGTTTTCATCGTGCTGGCAGCATGAAAGCTTTCATGTTCATTGATTAAAATTTCATTGCCCGTAGACAAATCTTTAAAGGCAAGTGCGAAATGCCCTTTCTGGGCTTTCAATGTATCACTGATATTTTGTTTAAGCTGATCCAGGGATATTTTTGAATGACATCCTGTGCTCGCATATAACAGGCATGCAAATACGATAATAGTCAGCCGAGAGCGCATTGATAAAAATTGATCAGCGAAAATAAGAGAAGTTTGGGAAAACGACAGGTCTTTCCCATAATTGTCATAACTTGATTCCCCTTCCTGACCCATGATTCTAAATCTTCGATATGATATCTCATTTAAAACAGGGCAAGGAACTTCGCCAACAGGTTGGACGTAAAACACAGGGAGAATTCCGCACAGCTCACAGCCGGCCTTCGGTAGCCGATATGGTCAAAGCGTCTGAGCATGACCGTTTGCCTGAACTCATCCCCGTTCGACATCAGAGAATGGCTGTTTCTCCTTTTAGTTTTTATCGGGGTACAGCCGGTATTATGGCGCTTGATCTTTCTTCTCTTCCATATACAAATATCCAGGTGCAGGCAATAGGCGACTGTCACCTGATGAATTTCGGAGGGTTTGCAACACCCGAAAGAACTCTTGTATTCGATGCCAATGATTTCGATGAAACTCTTCCTGCTCCCTGGGAATGGGATTTAAAGAGACTTGCAACAAGTTTTGTATTGGCAGGCCGGAATAATCAACTGAAAGAAGCCAACAATGAAGAACTGGCATTCACCCTTGTCCAATCCTATCGCCGGCATATTATAGAATTCGAACAGATGAGTTTGCTTGATCTCTGGTATATGAAATTCGATATCCAATCCATTGCCGAAAAATCAAAAAGTATCGAGCTGAAACAAATGCTGGATGCCGCTATGAATAAGGCGCAAAAGGAGAGCAATGAAAAAATATTATACAAAACCACCAGGAATGTATCTGGCAATTTTGAAATTGCCGATCAGCCTCCATTGATCTATCATGAGACCGTTACAGATGATAAAACACAATGGGTTCAATTTCTGAATTTTTATAGCCAGACTCTGCAAACAGACCGCCGTTCCTTATTCAATCAATATACCTTAATGGATGTCGCATTGAAAGTAGTTGGGGTGGGTAGTGTTGGAACACGCTGTTATGTGCTGATGATGATGAATCACAAAGAAGAACCATTGTTCCTGCAGGTGAAAGAAGCCAAAGAAAGCGTATTAGAGCAATATATTGCTAAAAGCATTTATGCACATAGTGGTCAACGTGTGGTGGAAGGTCAACGTCTGGTTCAGGCTGCCAGCGATATTTTTATTGGCTGGAGTACAGGAACCGGCGGACGCTATTTTTATCTGCGACAATTGCGCGACCGGAAAATTGCACCTGCTGTTGATGAGTTTGACAGAGAAGTATTGATAGCCTACGCAAAATTATGCGGCCGTATGCTGGCCCGTGCCCATGCAAAAACTGGTAACGCCTCACTCATGTCAGGTTATATGGGAAAAAGTGAAATGCTTGACGAAGCTATTAGTCGTTTTGCAGTTGCTTATGCAAACCAGACAGAAAAAGATTATGAAGAATTTATCAAAGCAGTGAAGGCAGGAATCATTTGAGAGTCGGTAGGCTTGAGACCATAGTCGGGAGTCGCGGGATTTCGCTACCGACTTCCGGCTAAGGACTCCCGACTTACTTCATCATCATCTCCCTGATATATTTGATCGGCGAACTTCCATAACTTAAAAATCGTTCATGAAAATCTTTCAGTCTGTATTTATCCCCCATTTTTTTCTTGTAATCTTCTCTCAGTGCAAGAATTTCTGAAGTTCCGGTATAGTAGGAACAAAGCTGCACCTGTGAAACTGTAGCCCTGTGATATTTTTCTTCAATCTGAGCATCCGTCTGGAATGCATCAGTCTTGAGGAGCTGAGTAATATCCTGTTTCGAATAATTCATGCAATGCAATCCATAATCGACAATCACGTTACAAAGCTCGCGAAGTTTCCATTTGTCATGCATCAACTGCATCTCTGGCGAATGATCACCCCATCCATTTTCAAACATCATAGTTTCGCAATAGACGGCCCATCCTTCGATCATGGTTCCATTCTGGAATACCGATTTGATGATATCCGGTGATTTTTTATTGCTGTAAATGCCCTGCATGCAATGCCCGGGCATCGCTTCATGAATGGTGAGATATTGTATTGAATAATTATTATACTCACGCAATGAACCTTCAACTTTATCTGCTGGAATTTTACTCAGGTCTTCGACATTAAAATAGGTTGTTCCCTGTTCCTGGTAAGGTGGAATGAAATCCGCATTTGCCAATGAAACTCCGGCCTGGAAAGCAGGCATAATTCTCACTTTGAGAGAAGAATTCGTATCATAATTAAACAAATCCTTTGCAATAATGAAATGTTCCAGTTCGTGAACCTGTCTTGTTAAGGTGTCCAGCAAATAGGCAGGGGAGGCATGTTGCAGGGATATTTTGTCAATTACAGTTTTTACCAGCGCAAGAGAATCCTTGGGTTTATTTGCATTCCCACAATATTTTGGCCATAAAGACAATGATACTGTATACATTTCATTGTGGTAAAAATTTTTATCCTCCATCGATTTTTTGAAAATTTCTTCAGGCGTAAAAGTCGCTACAAGATCATATTTAAACTTTGTATTGTAGAGATCTTTCCCTAACCTGAAATCGCGGAAATTCTGTTTTTTGTCTGCCAGCATTTGTCTCAGATTACTCACATATTGTTTAATAGCAGCAACAGTTGATTCCACATTTTTTTTCAGGCTGTCCTTTTCAGCAGCTGTCAATCCTGAGATTTTAATGGAATCGGTGAGTGCGCTGCCAAAAACATCAAGACCGCCTTCATTCTGTTTAATGGCGAGATCAGTATGCTCTCGCGTCGGCTGATGAATGCTATGAAAAGCCGCCTGATAATAGTCAGCAGCATGAGCAAGATGGGTCATCAGTATTCTCAGTCTCTTATCCAGAGGAGCATAGGGTTGTGTAAGAATATAGTAGGACTCACCGCAAATATTATAGGAAGCAGGATTCCATTCCTGTATTTTTAAGGAATCGTTATACCATCTGTCGCTTTGCAATTGATTTTCGATGATGCGGTAACTGATCTTGTAGTTATCACTCAAACTATCGAATGGAAGAACGCGTAATGAATCCAGCCAACGATTCGAGAAAGAATGAACTTCAGCAAAAGACGGGCTGTCCGGAATCACTAATTTTTCATAATATTTTCCATAGCCGATAAATATGGACGCAGACGGATATTGATTCCAATAAGCATCCAGGAATCGGTTCTCAAAATTTTTAAAAGAACTGTCTGCATTTACAGAAGAACTATTATTATTTGTTTGTTGCGACGAATTACAGGAAAAAATGATGAGCAATAAAGAAACGCTCAAAGCAGTGAGAAAAAGTTTTGGCATAAATATAAATATGATTCACCACCGAAGATAATGAAATATATATGTGGTAGACAAAATTAGGAAATGTTTCAGTTTCAACCTGTAAACGATCAATGGTTGATCATAATACTCTGCGGCTCCGCGTCTCAACGGTAATAATTTATTTTAATCGCGGAGTCGCAGAGATAAATTCGTGAATTGAGAAAACTTAAAATTTTCAGAACCTCAATGGGCGATAGTTTTCTTTAATACAACTGATGAAAAAACGTTAATTGGTCTTTACACTGCTCTTGGCTTTCTTTGTCAGATTAAAATTGCGGGAAATATTAAACCCAAAATAAATCCCTCCGTTGCCCCAGCTTCCTGTTGTTTGTGTGATGTACTGAGATTCCAGAACACTTTGCGAATTGGTAAACACCAATTGAAATACGTGTCCTCCGGTTTCAATATCCCAACCAAGGGAAAATGAATTATGTATTTCTGATGAAACAATCTGGCCGGTCGGGAGGTAATTGTATTCAACGTTGATGCTCATGCGCTTTGTGATCTTAACGCGACCGCCCATTCCTAATGCAAAGACATCGTTCTTATCACCTGCTGTCTGCACCAGGTTATAATGCAAATAAGTAGGAACAATTTGAATAGAAATAATCCTGCTGAATTTCCGGGCAATCAGCAACTGTGCAGTATAGGAAATCCTGTCGCCGGTGGTCATATCGGGTTTTTCTGATGCCGGAAAATCCAATGTAACATAATTGATCGTTCCCAGCACACTCAAGCTCAGAGGCATTTTTTCGGATCCATCCGTCTGACGTAATAATTTATATTTTAAATAAGAATCGAATGTCTTCTGGTATGAACTTCTGCCAATGCCAACTGTAAACCGGTCAGTAATTCCATAATCCAAACCCAGTCTCAAAGTCGCATTATCCAGTCCAAAGAAATTATATGCTCCACTGTTCAGCTGGCCAAAGCGGTGTTGTATAACGAAATTCAATGCCCCTGCTGCCGGCGCTTCAATCGTTTGCATATTGACGATATGCATTGCCTTAAAAGTTCCTGTCACATAAAACGGCTTCACGTTGGCTGTCATTGAGTCGTTGAGCATTTTCAGCAGAGAGCTATCCTGCGCATGCAGAACAGATGAAAATGTCAGGGCCAGGGAAAAGTAAATGATATGTTTCATAATAGTTTATTTTGAAGGATTACAATCGATTTTTACTTGAACATCAATTTCATTCTGGATTTTATCTCTTACGAGGGAAGGGATGGTGATATTAAAATCACCCGGCTTCAATTTAAATTCTGATTTGCCCGTTACTTTGCCATGGCTCACTTCCAGTGTGGCAGGCACTTCAATTTCTTTGGTCACATTATGGAGTGTGAGATTTCCCTTTACCATTATTTTATACACCCCGTCAGCTGTCAGAGAAACATCACCTGTATATACACCCGTAAATGTGGTTTTAGGATATTTATCACTTTCGACATAATTTTCATTAAAATGTTCCTGCATCAGTTCTTTCCTGAAAATAAAACCCTTCAGCAAAGCAGTAAATGCCAGGTTTTTTTTTCCAATATCAATCACTCCATATACCTGATTATTTTCAGCAATGATATCTTCCATCACTGTTTTTGAATAGAAACCAATGAATCCTGATCTCGTCATACACAACTGCGCATCCGATTTGAAAAAAAATCCAAGAATAAATCCGGTGAATACGATTAGTTTTTTCATATTATACTTTTGAATCCCTTACCGTGGGAAATCCTGGTTGATCCATGCGGTCATGATGTTGATTGAACAATCGCCCAGTTTTGGCTTACCGTAAGGCATAGCCGTAAACCCGGATTCATGACGAATATCACCCAGAAGGTAAATACTCAGTCCCCATCCTTTTAAATTATCATAGCCTTCAAGGTTAACCCCGTTGGCAAAAACTTTATTATTGTTGCTATGGCAGGGATAACAATAAGTTTGCATGATAGGCAGAACATCGGCCTGATAGGATACATGTGTTGTGTCGCAGGTATTGCCGCCGGGAATCTGATCAATATTATTTTTTGTGCATGAGAGTTGAAATAATATTGCACTTACAAAAACGCTTCCTAAAAAGTACAATGTTTTCTTCATGATATCTGTTTCAATAGATATTTAAAAATTTATTGTTCGACTACACAATCAACCAGGTTTACATCCATCAAAAAACCTGCGCATTTTCCCTTAATGGTAATTACCGATCCTTTGGAAGGCAATTGAAAATTATTGCCATTGCCATAAATACTACAATTGATTCCTCCCGCAGGATTTCCACTATCCAATTGTATATTGGTTACATTTCCTTCATGATGTATGTCGGCAATTTTCCCTTTTACTTCGACAATTTTATCGAGGAATTTTTTATTGCCTGCATTTTCATCCTTCTGAAATTGACTATAGAAGTCGGCCGCATCAATCCGGATATCTGTCTCCATATTAGCCGCACTGGCATGGGGTTTATTATAGAAATACAGACCAAATCCAGCCAGTACAACCCATATGATTCCTGCAATTAAAAAATATTTTTTTTTCATTATTAGGGAGAGTTTTTATAACTATTACGTTGACAAATAGTTACAACTAACAAATGCAATCATCTTCGTTATTTAAGTACGTGAACTTTTGTTAAAGGTTGTTTTAACCCCGTTTTGATTTTTGAGCGAAGGATAATAGGGGAAAAGTTCGACAGGCGGAAATTTCTGAAAAACCGGTAAGTCCGAAGTATCAGTTGATCCAATCATTATTTTCGGCTATTGCTTTACGGTAGTTACCCGGGGAATTGCTGAGCCATTTCTGATTTCCTCGCTGGCTTTTGTAACCAGTGAATCTCCCGGGAAAAGATCCCCATATATCTCCACCTGGTTGCCCTGAACGCGTCCTTTTTTTATATCTATCCATTTTGCCTGCTGACTGGCCACCTTTATCACAAATAATTTTTCAGTGGAATTTACAACTGCTGTCTGAGGCACTACAAATGTACTGTCGGCCGAAGGCAGGGGCAGACTTACTTCTGCAACCATTCCCGGAAGTAGTTTTTTATCTTCATTGATTACATCCATTTCTATTCTTTCGGAACGAAGTTTATTATCCAGGGCTCCTGCCATTCGTTTAACTGTTGCCTTAAATTTTTCCTGAGGAATAGCCCTGGTTGTGAAATCAATATTTACTTTATTGTTGATATAGCCTGTATACGCTTCTGGTACTGATATTACTAAACGCAATTTTTTTTGTTGCTGCAAAGTGAAGATAGGAAGTTCAGATCCTTTACCGGATGGGCCGACATAAGCGCCTGTGCTCACATTACGCGCACTGATAACTCCGCTGAATGGAGCACGGATCTGAAGATAATCCCTGGTATCAGAAATTTCCTTGTAGGCTGATTTAGCAGCTTCCAATTGAGCAAAGTCTGAATTCTTTTTTGCCAATGCCTGGTCAATATCATTCTGAGATACCGTTCCGGGCGTCTGGCTTGTTTGATACAAACGATCGTAATTTGCTTTGCTGGCTAAATAAACTGCTTCCTGGGATTTTAACTTTGATGCTGCTGCATCCAATTGTTCTGTTAGTTCAGGAGCTTCCGTTGTAGCTAATAACTGGCCACTGGTAACTTCAGAACCAACGTCGACATATAATTTTTTTATGAAGCTGTTGACCTTGGCATAGATATCCACCTGCTCAAATGCGATGAGCTCACCGGGTATACGGATAGACGAAGTGAAAGACTGTTTTTCCAATCTGAAAATTTGCAGGGCTGGTTTTTCTTTTTGCGGCTGAGGGTCTTCAGCATTTGTTGCAGAAGAAGTACAACCGTATAGAAAACCCATGAACAGCATGCTCCAAAGGATATATGGGATTGAATGATATTTATTTGTTCTCAGATTCATACAATGATGGTAAATAATGTTTACTTTCTTTGTCTTCGGGATCCAGGGATATAGATTCTGTTGATGCTTTACCCTGTACCCAGGAAAATATCAGGGGTAATATAAACAGGGTTGCAAAAGTGGAAGCGATCAATCCGCCGATCACGGCGCGTCCTAACGGTGATGCCTGATCGCCGCCTTCGCCGAAGCCGGAAGCCATTGGTATCATTCCAACTACCATCGCGAGGGCCGTCATTAATATGGGGCGCATACGAAGCGCAGCCGCTTCTCTTGCCGATTCTATCGCATCTCCATTGTGCATACGCAAATGTTCTGCATTCGTGATTAATAATACAGAATTGGCAATCGAAACGCCCACCGACATGATCATTCCCATATAGGATTGAAGGTTCAATGTTGATCCTGTAAATTTCAACAACAATAATGAACCTACCAATACTGCCGAGATGGTTGATAATACGACCAGGGAAACTTTGAATGATTGAAAATTGGCAGCCAGCATTAGGAATATAACCACTACTGCTGTGATCAATCCGGTCTGTAAACTGCTCAATGTCTCTGTCAATACCTGGCTCAATCCTCTTGTTTCAATGGTCAGACCTTTGGGTAATTGTCCGAGTGATTCAATCGCAGCATTCACATCTGTAGTAGCTGCTCCCAGATCCATTTTATGAAGATTCGCAGTTACAGACAATTCAGGTATTGCGCCGATATTATCAGCTTCACCATAAGTTGTATCCGGCCTGATGGTAGCCACATCTCCAAGTGAAGGTCTTGACGAATTTTTCAAAACAGGAATTTCATTGATATCATTGATACTGGTCATTTGGTTTTCCGGAACTTCAACCTGCACATTATAACTTAAACCAATATTTTCATCCATCCATATATTTTTTTCAGTGAAACGGGAAGAGGAGGTTGATGCAATCAAAGAACGGGAAATATCCGATGCGTCAACGCCTAATTGCGCCGCCCTTATCCGGTCAATATCTATCCTGATAGCCGGATACCTGATCGGCTGCCCCAACTGCACATCACGCAGATAACCGATCTTTTTTAATTTATCAATCACCTTAAAAGCATATTCTTCATTCAGCTTTTTATTCTTGCCTGAAATTTTCACTTCAATAGGAGTGGGGGAGCCCTGGCTCAGAATTTTATCAGTCAGTTCAATCGGTTCAAAAGATAATTGGAGTTCCGGAAGTTCTTCCTTCATTTTTTTTCTGAACCTTTCTTTGAGATCATCCAGGTTCTCTTTATAATTTTGATTTAACTGTACCTGCAATACAGCTTCCTGCGGGCCACTCATAAAGAGATAGAGCGGACTTGTTGAAAATTGTTGCGGATGCATGCCGACAAATGCCGAAGTGATATTGATATTTTTTTTGCCTACCAGTTCATCCAGAACCGACAGGGTTTTGATCAGCTTTTGTTCTGTTCTTTCAATCCTTGTTCCATCCGGAGCCCTTAACCGCACCTGGAACTGACCTGTATTTGATTTAGGCAAAACATCCCGCCCGATATGCGTCAGCAAAAATATGACAGCCCCAACTGTCAGAATGGTGTAAGCCACTGTTATCGATTTACGGTAAGGGAAAATCCTTCCCATAAAACGCAGGTACCGGTCCCTGACTTTTTCAAACCGTTTCGACTTGGCATCACCGTTAGTTTTATGCTCGACAAGCATTTTTTTCTGATCCCAGGTATCTTTTCCCGCAAATCTTAATCCTGATGCCTCATATTCCTCTTCATCCGACATTTCCTTTCCATGATGACCTTTCATGAGCCAGTTACCCATGATCGGGACAAAGGTCTGCGCCAACAGGTAGGAAGTGATCATTGAAAAGCCAATGGCCATTGATAGCGGAAGGAATAATGAGCCGGGTATTCCCTTCATGGTGAATGCAGGTGCGAAAACCGCCAGTATGCAAAGCAGGATGAGTAGTTTGGGAAATGCAATCTCCTTGCACGCATCCCAGACCGCCAGGGCCTTGGGTTTGCCCATATCGAGATGCTGGTGAATATTTTCAATGGTTACCGTGGATTCGTCCACTAATATTCCGATGGCCAGGGCAAGTCCGCTCAGGGTCATAATATTAATGGTCTGATTAAAAAGATAAAGGAATAATACACCCGAAATAATAGAAGTAGGTATTGTCAATATCACGATTAACGCGCCCCGCACATCACCAAGAAATAATAATACCATCAATCCGGTGAGAATCGCTCCGATTGCGCCTTCAGCTATCAGGCTTTTCACTGCATTGATCACATAAACCGATTGATCAAACTCATAAGATAATTTTACATCATCAGGCAGGAGAGCCTGAAAACGTGGCAATGCTTTTTTCAAATTCTGTACTACTTCCCAGGTGGATGCATCTGCTGATTTTGTTACAGGCAGATAAACCGATCGTTTACCATTTACAAGTGCATAGCCCGAAGCAATATCTGCACCATCTTCAACTGTTGCCACATCCTTGAGATAAAGATTCTGAACCCCGTTTTTAAATAATGGAATATTTTCAAAATCCTTGATGGTCCTGATCGTAGTGTTGGATGGTGTCAGATAATTGATATCACCGATTCTTACATTCCCTGCAGGTGCAGATTGATTATTGAGGCGAAGAGCTTCTACCAATTGATCGGGTGTAAGATTATGCGCACGCAATAATTCCGGATCAGCTTTGATCACTACAGTGCGGACATTTCCACCAAAAGGAGCGGGTGAAATCAAACCAGGAATCGATGTGAAAGAAGACCGGACATAAATATTGGCCATATCCAGCAATTCATTATTCGATCGGGTAGTACTGCTTAAAACTAACTGTCCTACCGGAAGTGTGGATGCATCAAAACGTATAATAAAAGGAGGATTATTGCCGGGTGGAAATATGGCCTGTATGCGATTGCTGAATGCCGAGACCTCTGCTGCAGCCTGCGCCATATTTGTATTTTCATAAAAAGTAAGTTTGATTAAAGTCAGCCCCTGTATGTTTTTGGTTTCTATACTTTTTACTCCCGATACATACAATAAAATATTGACATACTGCTTGCCAAAATAAGCTTCCATTTGTGCAGGAGTAAAACCACCGTATGGATGCGAAAGATAGATGACAGGCAAATTGAGGCTTGGAAAAATATCGACCTTAATATTTCTGACTGCATTGATCCCGAAGAAAAACAAACCCGCAACCAACACCAGCACGGTAATTGGTTTTCTAAGCGCGCTTTTGATCAGTCCCATGGATTGTCTTTAAATTTTTTTTCAATATCGTCAATGGTGAATGGTCAGTCGATAGTCGTAAGTCGTGAGTAATTTATACCAACAGTTTGGAAAAAGAAAGTTTCCGACCTGGCTTTCCATTTATTATGCACCATTCTAGTTTGACGCTTGACTTTTCATCTTTTACTTTTCCGCCATTGACCACTCACCATTCACGTTTCATGACTATCGATCAAAACTCATTTATAAATAGCCCAAAATCTCCTGTAGCTGCGGCTTTCAGCAAAAGGGCCTGCCATACATTATTATAAGCAATATCCCTGTCTGTTTCTGCCCGGTTCAGAGTGAATAATGCCTGCGTAACATCAACAATATTGCTCAAACCATTTTTATACATAACTGATTTTTGCGTATAACCATCCTGAGCAGCTTTCACCTGTGTCGGCGCTTCCACATAATTTGCAATTGCGTTCTTAATTTTCAGATCCGATAAAACAAGCTGATCAACTAAATTCTGATTTGCCAGATCATATTCATTCTTCAGTCCCCTGGATATGAATTTTTGCGCTGACACCTGCTCATGAATTCTCAACGGAGTGGTCAAATTCCATATCATTCCAAGTCCGATAAGATAATTGCTCCGGGTGGGATCGACTCCACTCCAATACCCATGGGAGTAGGCAAATTGATTTTGCATACCATAACTGTAGTCAAAACCTGATCCACGTCCCTGTATTATGCCGAATAATGAAAAGGTCGGAAAGTTAAATGTATGATAGTATTTAGCCAGCTCATCACTTGATGCAATACGGTTTTGATAGTATTTCAGAACAGGATGATCCTGCTGATTGACCCGGGATGTATCGTAAATATTTTTTGGAATATGCAACACAAAAAAAGTATCGAGAATAAAATCTCGAGGAGGAGTTTTAATTCCCATCAGCTGGGCGAGGAGGCTGCCTTGTTCCTGCGCATAGTCAATCGCATTGGTCAACGCAATTTTTGAGTTGGATACTTCTGCATTGGCAAGCGAAGAATCTACTCCGGGATTCAGGCCATTTTTTGTCCGCGTAATCACTACTGTTTGCAATGCAATAGCCCGGTCAAGATTATTTTTTTGGGATATGATAATTCGCTGTGCTGCCAACAGGTTAAGATAAGCTGCTGAAACTCTCACTTCATGTTGGAATTTCTCCTGTTCAAGATCACTTATATTCAACATCATTTCCGATTCGGCAACTTTAACCTTTTGCTTCGCTTTTCCAAAAGCAAAAAAATCCCAGTTAATATTCGCTACATATAAAGCTCCGAAAGCCGCATTCCAATTTTGGGAAGAAAGAGGAGGGCCCGCTGAAGCAACCCCCAGGCCTCTCAATCCGGCCTGTGGGCCGTTTTGTCCATTAATCGTTCCATAATCCTGTTGAGCAGTAATAAACAGATCGGGCAGATATTCCTTTGTATTTTCCTTTACGAGGGCTTTTGAAGCATCTATATAATTTGCTTTTGCCTTCAGGGTGCCGTAATTGGCCAATGCAGTTTGTAAAGCTTCTTTGAGAGTAAGCACTTGGGCATTACCTATGTTCGAAAAATGAAAGAAACTGAGATATAAAAAAACCAAAAACTTATTCATTGCTGGCATAGAAAATCTAATGACATGCAAATGTAAAGCCGCCTGACTTATGAATAAAGCGAATTAATTTTTAAAGGCGATGGCTTCAATAAAGGAAAGATGAACTCCCGGCCCGGAGAATTGGGCCGGGAGTATACGGTAACACATAAACGCAATTTGCTGATCGCAGTTTCTATGCACTCAGCCAGACTCAGGGTCAGGCGGGTAAGGGATAAGGTTTCCCGACCTCTGTCGGCAGCAAAAATTATCTTGCTTCTTCCTGTTTTTTAATTCTTGCTCCAATCCAAAGCGTAATTCCTACAATCCAAACAATTGTAAGAACGGCGGAAGTAACATAGTTCATATTTAAATAAAGAATGGAACTCACAACGCTGATAGCCAGAATTAATACAAGGGAGATGGCGGGTAAAAATGTCTTCATTCTAGTACTTTTTAGGATTAAAATTGATTGAACCTTTATGATAACCGTCGTTAACCAACGGAACTATCCTGAAAGACATAGTTATTGGAAAAATAAAGGCTGTTTCTTCCGGAGATTGGAAAAATTAAAACCCACAAAGGCCATAAATCACTAGTAGAAAATTGGAAAGATTGGTTTTTGGGGGAGATTGGGTACGAATGAGACCACAAGATTGCAATTTTTTTCGAAAAATGCAAGCACCATGCAAAAATAAAATGCTCCGAATTACTGAAGAAAAAAGCCCCGAAACATTGGCTCCGCTGCAGCCATTTCCGAATGAGATTCAATAAAAGCGGGGTTTCCATTTAGAGGTTTGAGTATATGAATTAAAATTCTTAATTTGTTCTAAAGTCCATTTCCTAATCGCAGAACCATGAAGTTCAACCAATCGAGAACCGTCTCATTGAACGAAAAAAATAAGGCCTCCCGCATGCCCGGGCCTTTGGACTTTTTCAAAAGAAAATCATCTTCACTCTTTCCAAAATTCAAGTCTGCTAATATTTTCGGTGGCATGGGATTATTAGGACAGAAATCACAGGACTTTCTGGAAGATATCAAGTCGATCGGCATTACCAAAACAATGGATGATCTCGACAGAAGAAAGCTGAGCATTTTTAATCAGCTTAATTTTTTTCAATTGGTTACCGGATTGATCATCCCAGTGAGTTTTCTTTTCAATAATGATAATTTCGTTGTCAGTTCTTTCCTGATTGCCTGTTTGCCTGCTATGGTAAGTTTCCTGGTCTTATGCCTGAACCTGTACTACAAGTTTGAAGCAGGCATAATTGCTTATTTTATTTTATATCCTTTGGTCACGAGTATTGTTTATATGCGGGGAATGAACCTTGGAGTGGAATTGTACTTTATCCTCTATGGGATCCTTTCCGTATTCTTTTTACAGGAAATCAGCCAGATGCTTTTTTCAGTAAGTCTCTCCATGGTCAGTTATTTTATACTCGCTGTGATATGCAAGAATTATTCATTCCAATTGCAAAAAACCAATTTCTTTTTCTATCTCTTCAACCAGCTTACCGCCATCGGATTTATTTTTTATGGATTATACCTGATAAAAAAGGAAAATACTTTATACCAGTTCGGAATACTCACCACCAATCAGGCACTCCAGGACAAAAATCTTAAAATTGAAAAGCAGAAAGCCGAAATAGAGGAAAAGGCAAAAGAATTGAGTGAATTGAATTCTTTAAAGAATAAATTATTTTCAGTGATCGCACATGACCTGAAATCGCCAATGTATGCTTTACGAAATCTTTTCAGTCAGATTCAGCAGCAGGACCTTCCGGTGAAAGAAATAAAAGGCATGATTCCAGACGTAGTGAATGATCTCAATTACACGACCGGGTTAATGGAAAATCTATTGCAATGGGCCAAGAGCCAGATGCAATCTGGAACTGTTCATCCACAGGATATCAATATTACAGAGCTGATCGGAGAAGTTATTAATATCCTTCATTTGCAGGCAATCTCAAAACAAATCGAAATCAAAAATCAGATCAAGGGGAATTTTCTGGCCTATGCCGATAAGGATATGATTCATCTGGTAGTGCGTAACCTTCTTTCCAATGCAATAAAATTTACACCGGAAAATGGTGAAGTGAGAATTTTCATGCGCGAAAAAAATGATTTCCTGGAAATTTCCATTCAGGATAGCGGGATCGGCATCGATGAAGAGCAAATGCGTAAAATCAATGAAAATAATTATTACACGACCAAGGGTACATCCAGCGAAGCTGGAACAGGATTGGGGCTAATGCTTTGCAAAGAGTTTCTGCAAAAAAACGGAGGGAGATTGTATATCACCAGCAAAGTAGATAAAGGAAGTGTCTTCAGCTTTACATTGCCCAAAAAATAGATGGCCCGGAATTTCTCAAACCCGGGTTCACCTCGTTCTTTTATCCACCAGGTACATTACGGCATCTTTATAACTATTTCCGATAGGGATGGTTGCCTGTCCCAATTCAATGGAATTACCGTAAATACTTTTTATATGAGAAACAGCCACGATAAAAGATTTATGAACGCGGATGAATTGATTAGCCGGTAAGTTTTTTTCAAAATAGCTGATGGTTTGATGAGTAACGAGCCTGTATTCGTTTGTATGAATTTTGAGATAATCTTTCATTGCTTCCACAAAAATGATTTCAGAAAAATTCACCTTGAAGAACTTGTTATTGCACTTGATAAAAATATGATCGGAAAACACATGCTCTCTTTCAGCGATTGACTGAGCGTACAATCTGCCATCCCGTATTTTATTGACAGCTTTTTTAAATCTTTCCAGAGAAATAGGCTTTAATAAGTAATCGATCACATTGAATTCATAACTTTCCAAAGCATATTCTCCGTAAGCTGTAGTGAGAATTACAAGGGGCGGGTCCTGAAGCGTGCGTAAGAAATTAAGACCGGTAACGCCCGGAAGCTGGATATCTAAAAATATCAGATCCACTTCCAGGTTTTTTAAGGCACGTAATGCTTCACCGGCATTATTGCAGACAGCTACCAACTCGAACCCTTCCGTCTTTTGCAAATGATTTTGAATTACCTGCTGGGCCAGTATTTCATCTTCGACTATGATACATTTTATCAAAATGGAGGGGTTTTACAATTAATGATACGGTAAATGCATTATTGGCTAAAATTACGTCAAGGGTATGAGAATCGGGATAGAGCATTTCCAGCCTCTGCCTTGCATTTTTGACCCTGACCATGCTTTCACGGCGTTGCTGTTTGTCGGTCTGAATAATATTGAGATCATAAGCATCGGGATATAAAATTTCCAGGAGGTTCCTACTGTTCTTAATGCCCGTGCCGAATATTCTTTTTGACTGGGTTTCCAGGTCAATATTGGTGTTGTTAATAACGGTCAGGGTTATTTGCTTTTCTTCAACTTTAATAGTAATATAAATGAAGGGATTGGTATAAGAATCATCCATCGCATGTTTAAAACCGTTTTCAATAAAAGATATAAACAAAAATGGTTCGATTACTATTCCATCAGTTTCGCCCTCCACCGTAAAACGGATATCTGCCTTATACCTGATCTTTTCGATATCAATATAATTCCTGATGAATTCTATCTCTTTGTTCAATAACACCCTGGGTTCATCACATTCATACACAAGATACCGCATCAGGTCAGCCAGTTTTACAACCACCTCCGGTGTTTTTTCTGATTGCTGCAGGCTCAATGAATAGATACTGTTGAGCGTATTAAACAGAAAATGCGGATTCAACTGGGATTGGAGATATTTTAATTTATAGGTAGTGTTATCTTTTTGCAGGGTTTCTAAAATTTCTTCTTCGTCAGAGGCTTTTTTTACAAATGCAGCCACTACCGATAAAAACATATTGATAAAAATCCATAAGCTCTCCCGGATAATTACTCTTGGCCTGTATCTAAAATAAGATTGTTCAATCAGCAGGGGATTGAACTGCATGATAAAGGCATAGATTCCCATCAGCAAAACATGCATGAAAACATAATACAGGATACTAAAAAAAGCAAATTCAATATACCGGTGAGAGAAGAATGATTTGGGGATAATCAGTCTTGAATACAAGACATAAGCGGGAAAAACAATCAGGCTGACAAAAAACAACAGGATCCAGATTCTTCTGTCGAACCAGAAATAGGTTAGTGCATTGATTGCCGGATTTAATAATGCTACCAAGACCCAACAGAATATTTCCGATTTGTTTGTCGGATTAATTTTCCGGTCATTATCGTATTCCATATCATAAATTATTAGTATAAAATTATTATATAAAACAGCCCTTTAACCGAATTCACTGGACTATTTTTTTCGTCCCTTCAATTCTTTATTTCGTCGAAAATTCCCTGAATGATGTCGAAATAAATTTAAAGTTTTAGGGGGATGAAGTATCAGGGTGAAGCAATCCACTGAATGAGGAATTATTTGATAGCAGAGATGGATTTTCTATCAGGCTTTTTTATAATACTCAATTTGCATGGATACTATGCGTGTTATTAAAATAGCAGGGTAGAGCTGCCCAATGAGTCCTTCGAGATTTGACAACGACCTGGTCAGAGGAATGGCAGGTGTGATATCTCCATATCCAAGGGTCGCCAAAGTAGTTATACTGAAATACATGAATTCCTTGTTATCGGAACTTCCAAGCCCCCTGAAAGCATCCTTCCCGACACACAAATAAATGATATGATACAGATTGGAAAAGACAAGCCCGATCAGGAGATAAGAAACAATTGACCCCAATATGCGGTGATGGGTTATCGGACCTTCACTAAATGTCCTCATTAGTACAATCCACCCGAGCAATAAGCAATAAAGCACAATAAACACATCCGTCAATAAATCGACCCAAACAGCATTTGTGAGTATAACCGCACACAACATCACAGCAGAAGCGAGTGCCAGGAATAAGGTGACGGCAAATTTATGTGTATGTGTAATGTATAAAAGACCTACTGCTAAAAGAAAAATATAGAGTGCAGAAAAAATTATTTTCCAGAAAAGATTTGTCTGCCCGAATTGAATCACAAAAAAAATTTGCACCAACAGGATAACCAATAGTACACTAAGACTTCTGTCTTCAGCCCAAAATCTTTCAACCCTTTTTATTATAGATTTCACGGTAAAAATTTATATCAGATTTCAGTTCCTTTCAGCCATACATCGAATAATTTATATCCCAGGGAAAGTATTACAGCACCGGTGAAGAGACCGACAAATCCTGAAAATATGAATCCTCCAAGCGAACCGAGAAATACAACAAGCATTGGTACCGGAGCTCCTTTACCCATCAAAATCGGTTTCAGGACATTGTCAGATAATCCAATCAAAACAAGCCATATTGTTAGCAGGATTGAAGTGAGGGTTTGTCCGGTAGTCCATATGTAAATAATAATTCCGATTGACACAGGAGTAACACCTACCTGAATGATTGCAAGAATCAATGCCAATAATGTCCACACGCCCGCATATGGGACCCCGGCAACAACCAACCCAATCGCTAACAAACTGCATTGTATCAGAGCAACGCCAAGAATTCCCTTCACTACATTGCGTATGGTTACGGTAGCAATAGAGGCCATATCGAATTTCTCACTGTTCATCAACCGATTGAAAAGTATTCTCGCGAATTTCTCCGCTTCCTTCGCATAGCAAAGAAAAACTCCGCTGATGATTAAAGAGGCTGCAAAAAGCAAAAGTCCTTTCCCTGTTGTTGTCAAAAGTCCGATTCCAGTCCTTGTAACGGTCTTAATCGGATTGGGATTTTGTTCGATCAGAGAATCCAGGTTGGTAGCAGCAAGATGCCAGGTGTCATATACTTTACGGCCTACCAATGGCCAGCTTTTTACTTTTTCAGAAGGAGGAGGGATTTTCATCTTCCCATCCTTCAGATCAGTCACGACGTCCTTGATTTCCCTCGCTGATGCAAGAGTAAGCATGATCCCAGGCACAATAAAAATAGAAAGCATAACAAGGACGATCAGCACCGCCGCCAGGATTCCTCTTCCTCCGAATAATTTTTTTATGCGGTGGTGCAAAGGATAAAGTGCAACGGCCAGAATTGCTGCCCAGACAAGGACTGCAATAAAAGGCTGCAAAACTGCAAAGCAATAAATTACAAGAAATGCAAGTGCTACCAGTTGAATCGATATCTGTACGACTTCCCTTGCAGGAAATCTTTTGACGGATGAAGACCCTGAATGCGTATCCATGATTTTATAATTGGTTGAATAAGATTATTACAAGCTCTAAAGTTTTCATCTCCGGATCACGCATCTCTGTTTCAGATAGTTCCGGAATAATTATAGGAGAAAGTTCTGAATTTTTAAGAATAGCAACAGGATTTATCCGTAAAACAGGAAATAAAAAGAAATGCCAGACTCAATGATCAACCCATTCCTTCTTTTGTTTTATATATTTCTAGGGTTTTTCCAGTTTTTTTCAAGCCTTTCAATCGATCCCCTGATTCTTTCATCCCGGGTTTCCTGTCTTTTGGCTGACACGATCCATTCAACATATTCCTTTTTATTAGTAAAGGAAAGAGTTTCAAAAAAAGAATTTGCTTTTTTATTTTTTTTGAGAATTTTAGCGAGATCATCCGGCAACCTCACCGTTTTTGCAGATGCATCAATATAATCGAAGATGGGCCTTTCTTTTGGTTTAGACTCTTTCTTTTTATCTGATTCCGTCTTCAAACGCATACCGAAAGAAGACCAGACATCATTAAAAGAAATCAGGCTGATCCATTGCAGATCATCATATTTCATTAAAGTTTCCCATCCCTTGTCCCGCGTAAGATCGGTTTGCACCCCGGAACTTCCCTTCGGATAATAAATCCAGCAAACCACATCATCCTTCAATAAACCCAAAACATGTTTCAACTCCTTATCCATTTCAGCTTTATTCTTTACAAACCAATGAACCTGGTCATAGTTTTTTGTTTTCGATGAGATTTCCACTCCCGGAGGAAGGGGTTTAAGTGTGGCGGAAAAATCAGCAGGAGCATGAATAGTTAAAATTTTCATTCCCTCTTTAATCCGAAGCTTTTGAATAATCGTTGATGGCATAAATGAATGATTTGCGAATAAAATTAAGAGATCAGCCAAATAAGCTCTTATCGAAAATTGCTTTAAAAGAATTCTGTAAATTTTGTTTTTTGGCAAAGGATGAGATGAGCGTTTTTTGCATTCCGCAGGCTTTATGGAAAGATAGAGAAATATTTTTATTGTGAAATGTCAAACGTGAAACGTGAGTGGTGAATAAAAAATAAATTAGAGGTTTTTTTTCAAACTGCTAAGATAAATTGCTCAAATCTCAAGTTTCACGTTCGACATTTCACCACTCACCATTGACCATTCACGATTTTATTGTATTATTGAGAAATAAAATTTCGCTAAATAATCAGAAATGAAAAAATTATTTTTAATCGGAACTCTTTTTTTGGAAATCGCTGCATTCGGACAGCAGGCTGCACCTGTAAAATTTTTTTCTGCGGATGGGAAAAAAGTAAAAGTGTATACGACAGCCGACAGCACAAATTACCGGCTTTCACAAACAGCTCTTGTATCCTTTGCTGATTTCGACCAGCCATTGGAAACCCAGCCTTGCATATTTGTTGATGCTTCACATCAGTTCCAGACCTTTCTTGGAATTGGTGGCGCGCTGACAGATGCTGCAGGTGAAACTTTAGCTCGTCTTCCCGAAGAGAAACAGGCTGAGGTATTGAGAGCGTATTACGATAAGCAAAACGGAATTGGGTATACCATCGGCAGGATCAACATCAACAGCTGTGATTTTTCGAGCGATACTTACACTTATGTTAAAGATGGAGACAAAGAGTTGCAAACATTTAATATCGCACATGACGAGAAATATAAGATACCCCTGGTAATGAAAGCGCTTGTTGCAGCAGGAGGAAAATTGAATTTATTTGTCAGTCCATGGAGCCCGCCGGCCTGGATGAAAACAAACAATGATATGCTTCACGGTGGTTCATTGAAACCTGAATACGCGGATGCATGGGCCAATTATTATATCAAGTTTATCCAGGCTTACGAAAAAAAGGGAATTCCGATCTGGGGATTGACCGTACAAAATGAACCGATGGCGAAGCAAACCTGGGAGTCCTGCATTTATACTGCAGAACAGGAAAGAGATTTTATAAAAAATCATCTTGGTCCCACACTACAGAAAAACGGAATGTCATCAAAAAAACTGATCGCCTGGGATCATAACCGGGATCTGATCTATCAGCGTGCATCCACGATCCTGAATGATCCTGAAGCCGCGAAATATGTCTGGGGAATTGGATTTCACTGGTATGAAAGCTGGAATGGCGGATTGCAATTCGCTAACCTGAGAAGGGTGAAAGAAAGTTTTCCCGCAAAAAATCTGATGTTCACAGAAGGATGCAACGGACCATTCAGTCAGAATACCATCCAGCAATGGAAATGGGGTGAGAATTACGGAGAAAACATGATCAATGATTTTAATAGCGGAGCCATTGCCTGGACTGACTGGAATATAATATTGGATGAAACGGGTGGTCCCAATCATGTAGGGAATTTTTGTTTTGCTCCCATTCATGCAGATACCAGGAACGGGACACTTTACTACATGAATTCATTTTATTATATCGGTCATTTTTCTAAATTCATCCATCCGGGTGCAAAAAGAATTGTCAGTTCGTCTAACCGCGCACAATTATTAACTACTGCATTCCTGAATAAGGATGGATCGATAGCCGTAATTGTGATGAATAAAACAAATGAAAAATTTGCTTACCGTTTGTATATCGGGACAAAAGCAGTAGAACTGGTGAGCCTGCCACATTCCATCCAGACACTGGTTATTTAATATGATCTTTTAAAAATCTTTGTACAAGCCGGTTGAATTCAGCCGGCTTTTCCATGTTCGACATATGGCCCGCTCCTTCAATTACTTCTTTGACGGAATTTTTGATATCACGGTGAAGTATATCCGCTATTTGCTGAAAGTCAAAAATATCATGCTCACCTACGAGAATCAGCGTTGGTGAATCTATTTTATCCAATTGGTTGATGGAAGGAATTGAAAGCGGGACAAGGGGATTTTTATTGATCCAATGCCAGCCTGAATATGATATTACCATTTCTTTTAACCGGCGGCAGACTGATGAAATTTTTCTCGCCGGGTCAAAAATCGGGTGATTGAGCCAGAGCTGGTTTGCGATATCGATTCCCATTGTTTTCCCGGCTTCATAAATATAATCGAGCCGGAATTCCCGGAAACTATATCCATCCAGAACTGCATCGGTTAATACCAAAGCATTTATTTTTTCGGGATAAACCAGGGAAAAATTAATAACGAATCTTCCACCCATCGAAAGTCCGATCAATACAATTCTTTCCTGGATATCCAAATGATCCAATAGTGTTTTTAAATCTTCATGATGGCTGTATTGAGCGGAAGGCAATGAAGATTTTCCAAATCCTCTCAGATCAACAATAATGCAGGTATAATTTTCCGAAAAGAACTCAAGCTGGTCATTCCACATTCGATGGTCGAGGCAAAATCCATGAATAAAAACCATAGGTGTACCACTCCCTTTTTTGAAATAAAAAATCTCTCCGCCATTTACAGGGATAAAGCCTTCTTCCATTAAAATTTATTTATAAAAAGAAAGGTAATATTATCTTTTTAATCCAGGCACTCTGTTGGATTCTAAAAATTGCTAAATTAGAACTTCTCCTAACTTCTAAAAAACTCATATGGCAAAGAGAACAATCGTATTTATACATGGACTGTGGATACATTCCAGTTCATGGCAACCCTGGATGGATTATTTCAATCAACATGGTTATGAAACCATCAATCCCGGATGGCCGGGCGATGGCGCGACTGTTGCTGCATGCAGGGAAAACCCGGAAGCAATTGCAAACCGTGGCGTCCCTGAAGTGGCTGACAGTTATGCAAAAATAATATCCACTCTTTCCGAACCACCCATTCTTATAGGTCATTCCTTTGGAGGACTCCTGACTCAAATTTTATTAGGTCGGGGCATTGCTGCCGCGGCGGTGGCGATTGATCCCGCTCCAATGAAAGGAGTATGGCAATTGCCTTTCTCCGCATTGAAATCATCCTGGCCTGTATTAAGCAATCCATTCAATGCTAAAAAAGCCATTTCACTTACATTTAATCAATTCAAATATGCATTTGCAAATGCAATCAATGAAGATGAAGCGAGAGACTTGTACGACCGTTTTACGATTCCTGCTCCGGCACGTCCTTTATTCCAGGCGGCAACAGCATCTTTTGGCGGTTCCGGAACGAAAGTAAATACTGGTAATACAACGAGAGGGCCTTTACTGATTACCGGCGGAGAAAAAGATCATATTGTACCGCCCATATTAAGCAAAGCAGCTTCAAAAAAATACAATAAATCTGTTGTGACTGAATTTAAACTTTTTGAAAACCGCGGCCATTCACTGGCATCAGATCATGGATGGAAAGAGATCGCTGAATATTCTTTGGGATGGTTGAATAAAAATGGAGTGTAAAAAAAATGAATCATCACTAACTAAAATAAATATTATCATGTCAAAATTGTTAACGATCCGGCTTGCATGCGTCTTCGCCATTTTATTGAATAGTGTTTATGCGCAAACTCAAAACACATTGTCAGCACAGGAAAAAAAAGATGGATGGCAATTGCTTTTTGATGGAAAAGATTTAAAGGGTTGGCATTCTTTCCAGCAAAAATCTCCCGGAAAATGCTGGCAAGTGCAAAATGGATCCATCGCTCTAGTTAAAAACAGCAAAAGTAAATATGAGGATTATAAGGATCTGTTAACAGACAAGGAGTATGACAATTTTGATTTTAAAGTTGAATGGATGGTTGAACCAGGAGGAAACAGTGGACTGATGTTTTATGTCAGTGAACAGCCACAGTTTCATGATACCTATGAATCAGGACCGGAGATGCAGATAACAGATTTGTACCTGGGAGGTGACAGCAGAATCAACAAATGCAGGGCCGGTGATATCTATGACCTGATCGCTGCGGATACGGAATGGGTAACGGTAGGCGGCAAATGGAATTTATATGAAATAAAAGCACAGAATGGGCATATCCAATTATTCCAGAACAATCATAAAATCATCGATACCTATTTCTGGACCGATGAGTGGAATAAATTAATTGCAGCCAGCAAGTTTACACAATGGCCCGGTTTCGGTACTTTTAAAAAAGGTCATATTTCGTTCCAGGGAACCGAAAATGGGAAACTCCTTTTCAGAAATATCAAGATAAAAGAATTATGACGTGCGAGTGTCAAACGATCCAAAAGAATTCTAATTCTTGACGATTGGCAGCGTTAAATCTTCGAGAACAATAAATTTAAGGATAGGTCGGGTAATGTATTCTTGATGAGCGACTTCAAGTCATCGCATGATCTCTGTCATCTTTTTTAAGGTAGATTCTTCGGACCTTATAATCATAATTTTTTATGTTAAAGGTATCCCTCTACTTTCTGATCATCTGTGCGGCGGTATTTTTCTTTTCCTCCTGCAAAAAAACGATTGATTTTATCCGGGAACATCCGGATGCTTATCGCACACCCTGTCGTATTACTAACTACCGTGTAGTTGCCATCAATGGCGTATATTCCAATTATGTTGTTACCTACAATAATATGGGTAATCCTGTCAACATGATGGATTCTGATAGGGTGAATCCTATTGGCACAGATCAATATTTCAGATACGACAAATTGAACAGGTTGTCAGATTATATGTCTGCATATGCTCCCAACCTTGGTGCAATTGAATGGCATAAATATGTTTACCAGAAACCGGGCTATATTATAGACACTGCTATGTACTATGAAACCGGTGATGTCCGTGGGCCTTCGCCGATTGCCAAGAATACAACCGAGTACTCTATCTTCGCTTATACAATGGATGAACTGGACAGAATCGTAAAAATCTGGTCAATACCCATCGATTCGCCGCATACTCCCTCACTGAAAAACATTTTCATCTACGACGCCAATGGGAACCTGCCATTACCTGATACCAGTCTGGTTTATGACAATAAGGTCAATTTTTTCCGCACTAACCAGGTATGGCAATTTATATACAAAAATTATAGCCGTAGCAACCTAATATTGAGGGATGGCAGCTTCGCACCACAATACAATGATTTCGGATTGCCACTGATCCGTCCGAATCTTGAACGTTGGTACATCTATCCGTTTAACCAATGGAATTATAGCGAGGAAGCATTTGTTGACTACAGCTGTTCGATAACGAAGGAACCGGTATATTATTAAGCGCAATCACCGGCAATATATATTTGCATATTTCCTTTCAGTCAGGGCATTATGATGGATCACTCAATTTTAGCGCCCCGCCAGAGGGGGACTGAATCCCGCACATCAAATGAATTAACTCTTCAATACAAAAATAAAAGCTCTGGATAACAGAGCTTTTTGTCGGGATGACTGGATTCGAACCAGCGGCCCCCACGTCCCGAACGTGGTGCGCTACCGGGCTGCGCTACATCCCGAACTTGTGTCCCGCATTTGTAATGCCCCTCAATGAAACAGGGCAGCAAAAATACAGCAAAATGATCTGATTAAAAATATCAACGGTAGTACGGCATATGTTCATCTGCAAATTTTTTCTCTGCATTATCCCAATCAATCCCCTGCTGTCTTCCCAATCCCGATAAAAACCAGGCAGTGAAATATTTCCTACAGTAAATTTTCCTTTCAACAGAAAACCTTTCACCCTGTCTTCAACAACATCTTCTGCAGCCACTTTTTCCTTATGCAGAGAGTTTAGTGATATCTTCCTGTGTGAAAAAAATATGCTGATCGTCCAATTCATCTAAAAGATGAGAATAGATTGCAGCCGACATCTCATCATCAAGCGGACGCGGTTGTACATGAAATTTTTCCACCATCCGGCTGATCAGGTATGCATTCAGAGCCGTTTTTTCAGTGGATTGCGCAAAGGATAAAATGGAACCGGCAAAAAGAAATATGAAAGAAAATAATCTTTTCCTCATTGCAATATTTTGGTCGCGAAAAATATAAAATATCGGCCGACTATCAAAGGAAATTGAAAAATTGATCTTCTATCGCTTTTCTATTGACAAAAAAGCTTTTCCCAAACAATCGATCAGGTCACTGGGTAACGCAGATTGTTCAGAAAATATTGCCGACGCAAAATCACCTGCAAGTCCTTGCAGAAAAACACTTAGAATCGCTGCTTCAGCGGGTGAATATTTCTGTGCTAAGATTCCGGTAATGATTCCCGTTAGCACATCTCCGCTTCCGCCCTTTGCCATGCCGGCATTACCTGTTGAATTGAAATAATTCTGTCCATGAGGTAATGCAATAAAAGTGTAATGGCCTTTCAGGACGATGATCCATTTGTTTTTTGCAGATTTTTCGACGGCTGTGCGCAATCTTTCGAAGTCATTTTTTGCTTCGCCAAATAATCTGTCAAATTCTTTTGGATGAGGCGTCAGAATAGAGTAGGGGGGCAGGAGGGATAATAATTCTTTATGAGCACTCAATATATTCAAAGCATCTGCATCGAGCACAAGAGGAGATTTAAAGCTTGAAAATATTGACTTCAATAAATTTTTCGTTTTTTCATCAGTACCCAATCCCGGACCAAGCCCAATCGTAGTATATTTTGAGAGGTCTTCTTTTATAGTAGTGTTTATGTTTTCATCTTCATCGGCTGAAACCATTGCTTCCGGAATTGCGGTTTGCATGATTTCATATCCGCAGCGGGGAATATGACAGGTCAAAAGTCCCGAACCACTCCGCAGACAGGCTTTGGCAGCCAGTAAGGCAGCGCCCATTTTTCCAAAACTTCCCGCTACCAGTAATGCATGACCGAAATTACCTTTATGGGCAAATTTATTTCTCGGCTTATAAATCGCCCGGATCAAATCCATATCACTTATTCCCAGCTCCTGATTCACCTGTGAAAGATAATCCGGATGGAGGCCGATATCCAGGACATGGATCTCGCCGGTATAAGCTTCATTTTCCGCAACCATAAAAGCGAGCTTGTAACATTGAAAACTCAGAGTATGCGCAGCTTTGATTATAGGATTCCCTTTTGAACTCTTGTCGACATACAGTCCGCTTGGAATATCGATGGAAATAATTTCATTTCCCGAAGCATTGAGCAGATCGATTAATCTGGCTGTAACTCCTTCCAATGGCCTGTTTAACCCACAACCAAACAATGCATCGATGATGATATCATTTTCGGGAACATCACGAAAATTTTTCTCCGTTTGAATAAAGCGGATCTCTACATTCGTTTTATGCAGTCTCGCCAGATTAAATTGAAAATCCTCTGTTCCCTTATGACCGAATTCAAGAATATAAACAATCACGGGGCATTTTTTTTCGGAAAGCAATCTTGCTAAAGCCAGACCATCTCCGCCATTATTACCCTTTCCACAAAAAACGGAAAATGAATTGTCGAGATATTGATGTTTGTCCAGCCAATCCAGGCAGGTATGCGCAGCCCTTTCCATTAAATCCACTGAAGAAACGGGTTCATGATCGATCGTGAATTTATCCCAAAGTCGTATTTGCTCTGCTGAGAAAATTTGCATGATTCAATTGACAGATAACTTAAACGATGGCCGTTGGCCGATGATCGATGGCCGAAGAGGGCATTTTCGATAGCAAGTTACGTTAAATAATAAACGACCAACGGCCATCAGCCATCGATCCACATTAAGCTATTTCTTACTCTCACCCCCTCTGCCTTCCGAATCATATTCTCCTTCATCGAATTTTTCCTTACCCTGCTGGTAATTGCCGAAGAGATCGGCCAGTTTTTTGGAAGCGTAGACTCTTGTATTATCATTATTGCAGAGCGCAATAATAGTAGCGTCTTCATCGAGCATGCGAATGAATACAGTGCGATTGCCATGCCACCATCCATTGTGATAAATTAATTTTTTTCCATTCGGCTCCAGGAGCATGCGCCAGCCCAGTCCATAATTTTTCTTACCGCGTTTTTCAAAACTATAAGGCGTATATGCGCTGTCTAAAGTTTTTTGAGTGAAAAAAGCTCCCGAACGAAGCGCCAAATCCCATTTTAAAAGATCATGTGAGGTACTGTAAATATTTTTATCACCATACACAACATCCAGGTATTCGAGTGGATATTGGCGGCGGTTTCTTTTATAAGATTTCATGGACCTTGCTGTATCCGATAAATTAAATACATAAGTATCCTGCATCTTCATCGGTTCAAAAAAATTCTTCGTCACGAATTCAGCATAGGATTGTCCTGATACTTTTTCAATCACCAGTGCCAGCATTGCATAATTTGTATTGGAATATTCAAAATGCCTGCCGGGCAGCGCACGCACGACAAGGGCTTTGTGGCTGATGATGTATTGAAGAAGGTCGGCATTGGTCAGGAATTTTCTTTTATCCCAGCCCGACTGATCCATAAAATGAACATAATTGAGTAAACCGCTACGCTGACTCAGGAGATTTTTAATCGTGACCCCTTGTGGAAATCCGGGGAGATATTTCGAAACCTCATCATGAATATCCAGTTTCCCTTCTTCCCATAATTTCAAAACAGCCATCGCCGTAAAAGTCTTGGAAACAGAAGCCAGGTGGAAGGGAGTATGTTCTCCGATAGAATCTTTTTGTTGCCTGAAATTTTTAAATCCACTGTAGCGCTCATAAAGAACCTCGCCATTTTTAGCAACCAGGATGCTTCCATTGAATCCTCTTAAGAAAAGTGAATCAAAAAAATGACGGGAGGCTGCCGAATAATGATGAAAAGCTTCACTGTTCAGGGATTGGGCAGCAGCGGATATGGAAAGACTGGCCAGGGCAGAATCCTTATGCTCTGGGATCGCCGGCGGCAGATTTCGTTGGCCACAACAGACAAGAAAAGAGGCAGTTAATAAATAACAGCAAATAGTTTTCAATAGGACTTTATTTTAACATTCGTAATTGCAAAAATAAAATAAACCGCGTTTAAAACCGCTAGTTTTTACTTTTGTTTTTTCGTTTACCATTTTAATAACAAATTTGCACTTCATTTTCTAAAAATATAACGCAAAAAGGTGGTTCAGATTATGGAAGATCAAAAAATTACCAGCTATCCAAAAGAAAAAATTAACATTCTTTTTTTAGAGAATATCAGCCAGGCAGCGGTGAAACACTTTCTGGACGCGGGTTATACTTCAGTAAAAAAATTAAACGGGGCCCTTAGTGAAGAAGATTTGATAAAAGAAATCAGGGATGTTCATTTATTGGGCATACGTTCAAAAACGCAGATTACTCCGAGGGTGCTCGAAGCCGCTAAAAAATTGCAGGCCATCGGTTGTTTTTGCATTGGTGTAAACCAGGTTGACCTGAAATCGGCTACCAATGCTGGGGTTGTTGTATTCAATGCTCCTTATTCCAATACAAGGTCAGTTGCTGAGCTGGTGATTGGGGCTTCGGTCATGTTGATCCGCAGGATTCCGGATAAAAATAAAGGAGCTCACGCAGGTATCTGGTTGAAAGAAGCCAAGGGCAGTTATGAATTGCGCGGTAAAAAAATGGGAATTATCGGTTATGGTAATATCGGAACCCAGGTCAGTGTGCTGGCAGAGGCGCTGGGAATGAAAGTTATTTTTTATGATGTGGTGACCAAACTGCCTCTCGGCAATGCAGAACCGAAAAAATCGCTCAAGGATCTGGTCAGTGAATCTGATATCGTAACCCTGCATGTTCCGGATACCCCGGAGACAAAAAACCTGGTCAGCAAAAACCTGATCAAACAATTTAAAAAGGGATCGATCCTGCTGAATTATGCCAGGGGAGAGGTGGTCGACCTGGATGCACTGGCCAAAGCCATCGAAGAAGGTCAGATGGGTGGCGCTGCCATTGATGTCTATCCCTGGGAGCCTGAAAAAAACGGAGACAAGTTCATAACCCCGTTGCAGAATTTGCCCAATGTGATATTAACACCACATATCGGCGGTTCTACTGAAGAAGCCCAGGAAAATATTGGAGAAGATGTGAGCAATAAATTATTCCAATATCTTGAAATGGGGATTACGATCGGATCTCATACCGTGCCTCCTTTGAGCCTGCCTCAGCAAACAGGAACTCATCGTATTCTGCATATTCATAAGAATGTGCCGGGAGTTTTGTCGGAAATCAATACACAATTGTCAAGGCACAATATCAATATTCTGGCACAGTATTTAAAAACAAATGATGATATCGGGTATGTGGTGCTGGATGTAGATAAGAAATTATCGGCACAGGCAGCACAGTTATTAAAGGAAGTGAAACATACTTTGAAAACAAGGTTGCTTTATTAGACCATGGATGATGGACCTTTGACCATGGTCTATTATCTATGGTCAATGGTCTAACAAGGAAATTCTATTTAAATGAAAGTCGTTATAGTTGGCGGTGGGTTCGGAGGATTAAAATTAGCCAGGACCCTGAGCAATAAGAAAGGAATCGATGTAACGATGCTCGACCGGTTCAACTACCACCAGTTCCAGCCTTTATTTTATCAGGTAGCTACTTCGGGACTCGATGCAAGCAATATTTCTTTTCCGCTTCGCAAAGTATTTCATAACGACAAGAATATTCATGTCAGGTTAGGATCTTTGGAAGAAATTATCCCATCAGAAAATAAAATTCGCACCGATATTGGTGATATGGATTACGATATCCTGGTGATTGCAACGGGATCGGATACAAATTATTTCGGGAATAATGAACTGAGGCATCATGCATCACCCATGAAATCCACCTGGGAAGCATTGCAGCTTAGATATCAGCTCATCCAAAATTTTGAAGATGCACTGGTAGCTAAAACGCCTGAGGAGTTACAAAAATTTCTGACGATTGTTGTAGTAGGTGGCGGTCCAACAGGTGTCGAACTGAGTGGAGCAATTGCGGAAATGAAAAAGGATGTGCTTCATAAAGATTATCCGGAAATCGATTTTTCCAAAATGAAAATTTATTTACTGGAAGGATCGCCGCGGACGCTGGCCGCCATGAGCGACAAATCTTCTGCCGAATCCCGTCATTATCTGGAGCGGTTGGGCGTTACCGTTATGACCGATACGGTGGTAAAAGATTATGATGGGAAAGTAGTGACCCTGCAAAACGGAGAAAAGATTATTTCCAATATCGTGATCTGGGCTGCCGGAGTGAAAGCTAACGCACCAAAGGGAATTGATCCCGCCCTGATCGTGAAAGGAAACCGGATCAGGGTAGACCGGTATAATAAAATTGAAGGAACCAAAAATATCTATGCCATCGGCGATGTAGCTTCCATGGAAACACCAAAGTATCCTCATGGTCATCCACAGCTCGCCGCTGTGGCAATTCAGCAGGGAAAAAACCTTGCAAAAAATCTTGTCAAAATGATTCATCCGAACCCGGTACTGACAGAATTCGAATATTATGACAAAGGAACAATGGCCACCGTGGGTCGCAATCTCGCAGTGGTTGATATCCCCACAAAACCCAAATTACATTTCAAGGGTTTTATAGCCTGGCTGATCTGGATGAGCCTGCATTTATTATTGATACTTGGAGTGAAGAACAGGCTATTCGTCTTTTTAAACTGGGTTTACAGTTATGTAACCAGGGACCAGTCGTTGAGGTTGTTGTTCAGGGAACCGGAGGATAGTCGTGAGTCGTCAGTCGTCAGTCGAGATCAGCATTAATGACTACCGACTCCAGACTATCGACCACCGACTATTTTTTTCGCTCTTGACCTGAAAGCCGCCGTTTCATGTTCCCATCTTTCAGCGATAATTAATTTCAGTTCCGGAAGGATTTCCGGATATTCTTTGGAAAGATTCTGCAGAATGGTGAGTGAAAAAGCCTTGATAGCAACACGCGTATCGTTTGACTGGATAAAATCAAAGCAAAGACTCATCAGTTTGCCATGGTATTTTTTTGGAATTTCAACATCCTGCAGAAGCCGGACGATATTTCTCAAAATCGCATTGTGCAGATTTTTCTGAGCAAGTTTATCCAGGAGAGATTTAAAATAAGGTCCGATCAGTTCAGGATGATTTCTCACGCAATAACTCATCGGCCAGGCAGCTCTTTGTGTGACGCGGTATTCGCCTTGAAAAAATAATTTCATTAAATCGGCGAATTTCTTTTTATCGTTGCCGATATAATTCACAATCCGGTCGCATTGTTTTTTTGAATGTTCTTTCAGGATGGTTTCTCTGAGATCCATTCAGTCTGTTTTAAACGGTCCAAAAATATTAATAAAGCCTGTTCCTGATCTATTCAATACTTTCGTCTTATAATTTATATTATGTTAAACAGCCGCTACATGGCTATCACATAAAAAGACAAAGAAAAATATTTGCCAGCGCTTCTATTGAGTACAGTTTATGTGTAGCCTAGGAAGCGTATGGATACTACGCAGATTACGCAAGAGACCCCTCTAAAATCTATGGAGTTCTGTCTTGATAGAATCCTAAAAGAGTTACGCTCTAACTGGGATAAAGATCCTTACCCAGCAATGAATGCTGCCGCAATATTAAAAGAATTCGGTTTAACTAATGATAGACATGAGTTTTTTAAAGGACTTATTGATACGTTAATTGAAGATGGCCACGCTTATTACATAGATAAGATTGAAAAAAATAAACCTAAAGAATTAGAAGATTATAAGCAAAGAATAATGCTTACAGTAAAAGGCTATTACTTAATAGAGCATGGCGGTTACACGAAAATTAAGATCGACGCCACATTTGAGAAGAACAGTATCGAATCATTGGAAAACCATACATACCATGCGACTCGTTGGATTGCAATTGGGACTGTCGATTTGATGATAGCGACATATTTGACATTGGCTCATGAATTGCGTTGGTTACCTTTTTGCCATTAAATAGTTTACAAAACCAGTTGTTTCTCTCGCCTTCGGCTCGTTCTTCCCTTTAAAAAATAATCCAATGTTACTGCGATTTGAGGTTATCTTAGAAGTATGGATAGCTTACATCAAGACATTTTGAAATATCTATATGATAAAAGAACTGTAATAAACGCAGATTTAATGCTGTATTTAAAAAGCGATTATCCCGGAATGATTATTGGTGATGTAGCT
>DATJXY010000060.1:0-74232 GCA_035499855.1 Puia sp.
CAAAGCCTACATGCCTACTTTGTATTCACTGATTGGAGTTGCCGTATTCATTTTGTTGATCGCTGCTGTAAATTTTATTAACCTTTCAACTGCACAATCAATTCAGCGTGCAAAGGAAATCGGCGTCCGCAAAGTATTAGGCAGCAGCAGGCGAAACATCACCTTTCAATTCCTTGCCGAAACATTTGTAATAACGGTGTTGGCTACCGTCATATCTGTAATGCTGGTTAGCCCCATACTTGCTTTATTTAAAGATTATATTCCTGAAGGAATTGAATTTCAAATTTTCAACCCCTCCACTTTAATATTTCTGTTTAGTGTTATAATCATTACTACAGTTTTGGCAGGGTTTTATCCCGCCAGGGTTTTAGCTTCTTACTTACCCATTCTAAGTTTGAAGGGAGTAAGTTTTCAAAAAGGTTCAGAGAAAATTAATCTCCGCAAAGCGCTGATCGTTTTTCAATTTACTATCTCTATGTTGTTTATCATTGCTGCAATCATTATGGGTAAGCAGATGAATTTTATGAAGAATGCTGACAAAGGGTTTAATTCAGATGCTATTATAACTGTTGACAAATGGCGGGACCGCGACAATAAATTAAAAATTCTTGCAGAGAATGTGCGGCACATTCCTGGAGTTGACAAAGTGTTGTGGCAGGGAAATAATCCAATGGGCTTTGCTAAAACATCCAACACTTTTAAATTCAAAGGCAAAAAAGAAATAACGATTAATCCTGTTATTGAAGAAGGTGATGATCAGTATCTTTCTTTTTATCAAATGAAATTAGTTGCTGGTAGAAATATAATGCATAGTGACAGTGTGAGTGAATTGATCGTAAATGAAACGCTGGCAAAGGCAATTGGTTTTAATAATCCTGCTGATGCTGTTGGCAAACAACTCTTTAATTCTTTCAATACAACCAAAAATAATGGATGTCCGATCGTTGGAGTGGTTGCAGATTTCCATCAGGGTTCATTGCACGATGCGATCGAACCTGCAATTATAACAAATATGTCATTTTTCCGGCACAGCATTGCGATTAAGCTTGCGGGACAGGAAAAAAATACAAAAGACGTAAAAACAATTTTAGCCGCTATTGGGTCAGAATGGAAAAAGATATTTCCTGATGATACTTTCAATTATCATTTCATGAATGAATCCATAGGATTTTTATACGGGCAGGAAGATAAAACAGCATGGCTCGTAAATGTTGCTATGGGATTAACTATTTTTATTTCCAGCATAGGATTATTCGGACTTGGCATGTTCACAGCAGAGCGTAGGACAAAGGAAATTGGGATAAGAAAAGTATTAGGGGCCAGTGTTACAAATATCGTTGCCATGTTGAGCTGGGATTTTATTTCCCTGATAATATTATCGATCGCAATTGCTTCGCCTTTTGCCTGGTATTTCATGAACCGATGGCTGGAGGATTATGCATATCGCACAAATATTAGTTGGCAGGTATTTTTGCTTGCAGGGCTTTCTACGATATTTATGGGTTTGATAACAGTTAGTATTCATGCAATCAAAACAGCCAGGGCAAACCCGGTCAAAAGCTTGCGTACTGAATGATTTAAAGAAAGAGTTTTTTTTTCGCAAGTTGGCATTTGAGTTTGATCCATATCACTGGGCCGGAGATAAAACGGATAATACATTCTCACAACCGGCAATTCTCAGGGCAGCAATGATTTTTTATAGTAGAGATTATTGCCCTGCGGGCGAATCGTGCCTGAAATAATAAAACTGTTTTGAAGGTTAAATCTTATCATGCACGGGTTGTCAACCGGGTATTTCATTTTTTGTAGCTGCTTCAATTCATGCCCGATTGAACATTCCCGCCGCTATTATAAATTTTTCCAAGATGTTTTATATATGTTAAAACTTCCAAATTATGTTTTCAATTAACATATGGAAAATATCTTTACCGCTCCTCTGAATCGGTTAGTGATGAGATCGGCAGTCACCATATTATTATACTTCATGTCTTTTTGGGGTTTTATTGCCGTATGGATATTAGGTGAAAATGATTTTTATCCGAACCAGTGGTATATAATAATCCCTCTCATTGTTCTTGCCTCTGCATGGGCATACCTGTTTAAATATATTGCGGATCGTTATCGGGAACGATAGTCCGGTGCTCCATTTGATTTTTTGCCACGATAGCCTGAAACAACATCGACCTTTAAATGGGGAGGATTTCTTTGCCTTTACGCAATAATATTCTTCAGCTTTTTTAATCTGAAAGCAAGGATAATCCTAAAGATGCCGGCAAACAGAAATGAAAGACCGGTCCAGACAATGATATTCAGTGCCCCGAATGCAGGAACTGCAAGTACCATGAAGCCAAAGAAAATTGTTATAATCGCAATTACTAACATCCAACCCCAATCCTTCGCTCCATACGATTTCATGTCAAAAGCAATTCCAAAAGCTGAAAAGCCTCTGAATAACAACCAAAATCCCAGTACGAATGGAAGGACAGACATTGTTATTGCAGGATAAGATAAAAGATAAATGCCGATGAGGATATCCAATAAGCCGCTTGCCAATGTCCAGCCCCATCCGTCGAGCGATTTGCGTGCGCTGATCGCAAATGATGATTCAATAATTCCGACAAATAAAATACTTGCTCCGAAAAGAACACTTAATGATAAATAGGCAGCAACCGGAGAAGCAAAGACCCAGGCGCCTACGATAACTAAAATAATACCCGTGAGTAACATAAGCCACCAGTAATTGATGGCTTCTTTTACTGATTTTAGAAGAGTCTGTTTCATTGTAAGAAGTTTTAAAGGTTGAGTTTACTGAACGAGGGCGGGCAAGTCTTCAACGAGGTAAATGAAAGTTACACAAAATACTTATTTTCAAAAAAATTAAATTGCTTTGCTTTGAATGCTGAGTGGTTTGCATGCATTTTGAATTGTTAATATAATATCAATGGACTATAATTCCCGGTTGTCCAACCGAAATAATAATTTTGACTTATTGCGACTCGTTGCAGCCTTTCTCGTCCTGATTTCTCATTGCTTTCATATCAGAGGGATCAGAAATCTGGAACCATTGGCCCGACTTACATCAGGGAGCTATCTTTTGAGCTATATTGGTTTGGCAATTTTCTTTACAATCAGCGGATTTCTTATTTGCAAAAGCCTGGTTGAATCTTATTCAGTAAAATCATTTTTGTTAAAAAGATTTCTTCGCATCTGGCCGGCGCTTTTTTTTAATGTTGTTGTTACAGTTCTGTTTGTCGGAATTTTTATTTCTTCTTTGCGGTTTGCAGAATTTTTAATTCATCCCCAAACCCTGAAATATTTTTTTGTCAATATTTCTTTATTGCATACCTCATTAATATTACCTGGCTCCTTTAATGGACAAAGGGTAAATATCCCGTTATGGACAATTCCTTTTGAAGTGCAACTATATTTTCTTTTGTTGCTCGCATTCTTGATGGGGCTATTTAAACGAAAAATGATTCTTGTCTTTGCTGGGTTGCTGTATATTTTATTTTTAATCGGGTTTTACCGGCAATGGTTCCCATTCCTCAATAAAGCGCTTGATCAAAAAAAATACTATTTTATATGGTGCCTCTATTTTCTTGCAGGTGCTTTGCTCTACCTCTACAAAGACAAAATACGATTTAAGCTGAGCATTCTCATAGTCATGGTTGTCGTCTGTTTTTTTGCTTTTAGATTCCTGCGTCCATATTTTGATATCTTTCTTTGTTTTCTTCTTTCCTACTCCACATTATTTGTCGCTTATGGAATACCGAAGCTTGTTCAATTAAATGCAGATTTATCCTACGGTATTTATTTGTATGCTTATCCCATTCAGCTGGTAGTTGAACATAGCGGAGGAAAGAATTTGACGCTACCTGTTTATATAATCCTTGTAGCTCTTATTACGATAGTTTTTGCTTTTGCATCATGGTTTTTAATTGAAAAGAAAGCATTGTCGTTTAAAAATAGATCTCAAAAGAAAATTTCCGGCATTTTATCCGCCAGCCCCCGTTTTTGAATCCCGGAATTTCTGGCCGGCTTATTATTTATTGTATTTACCCATACAAACTACTCATTCACGAATTGGTTTGCACATTTAGTTGGATTGGAAAAGTATTTGTTCAAAAGGAGATGAGGGAATTTATTTCAGACAACTAAAAAGCAAACCTATATATACCAAAATTGTTCTGCTCAGTTCATTGACGATAAAACCCATTACGATAAGCAACAGTCACACAGAGTTTATTAAAGGACTTAAAAACTACAAATAAGAATGGATTCATTTATTGCTGTAAATGGAAGATTCATATTTGCATCCATATGAATATGCAAAAAAAAATACCGGTACCGCTGATAAGAATCTATTCTATTCCAATCATAGTTACCAGTATGAAAAATATTATGGAGAGAAACTTACATTCCGGGAATCAGCATTGTTTCATGGATTTCAATGGTTGCATCGGGGCTCCATCCTGAAATATGAGGGTGGCCTGAGAGCAGATCCATCACATCATCCCAATCCTCGGCTTGCAATAGAGAATAGCCTGTTACGTCTCTCATGCTGGGACCGGAAGCGCCATTCGGAAGAATTCTTTTTCCATTGACAAGCGGGGCGCCAAGATCTGTGAGTTTTTTTCCGACGCGTTTAGCCCATGCCTTCCACATGGCCATTCCTGCTTCCATTTCTTCCGGAGAAGCATTCATTGTTTGTGCCATTGCATCCATCGGCGCATGATATATGATCAGGAATTTCTTGCCGGTTGGTTTAACCGGCTTGCTTGCTTTTTTTGGCGCTGCTTTCTTCACTGCTTTTTTCGCCGTTTTCTCGATTGATTTTTTAGCTGCTTTTTTGGAAGCTTTCTTGGATGCTTTCTTTACTCGCTTAGCCATAATAGATAATTTAATTGTTAAATAATAACAAGAAAATGCCCTACTAAATATAATTATGTTTTGAATGGATTCCAAAAGAATGATGGCATATAGGGCTATCAATGATGGTAAACATTAGAAGAGAACCTGCGAGTGATTAAAGCAGGAAAAATAACGGAAAATTAATAGAATATAAGACGGATAATTGGAGGCATTATCTACGCATATTGATTAGTGTTAGATTGTATTATTCTGTTCGCAGGCTTTTAACCGGATTGGCCGCGGAGGCACGGAATGATTGAATGGCTACTGTTGCCATCGCTATCAGAATGGCAAATGCGCCGGCCGACAGATAAATCCACCAGCTGATATTGGTACGATACGCAAAACTTTCCAGCCAGCTATTCATCGCCCACCAGATGACAGGAACTGCAATCAGCGTCGCTACGAGTACCAGGTACAGAAAATCGACGGATAATAAAAGAAGGATGCTTTGAACAGAAGCGCCAAGAACTTTTCGGATGCCGATTTCCTTGGTCCGTTGAAGAACATTGTAGGCTGATAACCCCATCAATCCGAAACAGGCGATTCCAATTGCTATGATTGCAAATAAACCAAACACATTCCCGAAACGTTCATTCTCCTGGTATTGGCTGTCAAAAAATTCATCGAGGAAAAAATATTCAAAAGGCGTGACGCTAAAGTGCTCTCCCCATAGTTTTTTAATGGAAGCAATGACCCCGGGAGTGTTTCTTCCATCAATTTTTACTGAATAATAATTTGCTCTGACTGCATTTGGAAAGAGCACAAGCGGCTGAATGGCTTTTTGTAATCCTTCGTTATGGAAATCGGCAACAACACCAACGACCTCCATCGAGTCGAGGTTTTTATCTCCTACCGATAAAAGATCCCCGATGGCAGATTGTGGTGAGGGAAGACCAAGCGCTTTCACAGCAGTTTCATTTAATATAATTGCTTTGCGATCCATTGTTGGATCTGAAGAAAAGGCCCTGCCCGCCATCATCTTCAATCCATAACTATTGATGAAATTATCGTCGACTGAAAGATGAAAGAGGTTAACGGCCCGGGGACTGCCGGCCCGCATCCGGTGCCAGTTCGTCGACCATAAAATTTCCTGACCGATTGCATTGGAAGAAACCGTAATGTTTTTAACTTCTTTCATCTGAAGCAGCTCATGCTTGAATACCTGATATACGCTCCTGTAGACGGAATCAGTCCATCCTTCACTCGGTCCTTTAATGACAATAGTCTTATCTATATTGACACCCAACTGCTGGCTGCGCATAAAGTGTACCTGTTTGAATACAATTACGGTCCCTGAAATCAGGATAACGGAAGCGGCAAACTGTCCTGTGATCAAACTTTTTCGTAACCATAATCCACCTGCGGCATTCTTGAACGCGCCTTTTAAAACCACTATCGGTCTATAACGTGAAAGCACCAGTGCAGGATAAATGCCTGAGAGAAGGGTTCCACAGATAAACAGAAATGCAAAAATCGTTCCGTAACGGACAGATAAAAAAGGAGGTAAGGCCCTTCCGGTTAACTTGCTAAAAGCAGGATGCAGAATCAAAGTGAGGACGATGGCTCCTGCGAGCGCCAACAGGTTCAGCAAAAAACTTTCCAGCATGAACTGGCGGATCAGCTCATAACGCATGGCACCCAAAACCTTGCGCATTCCCACTTCGCGCGCACGCTCGAGTGACCTCGCCGTAGCAAGATTGATATAATTTATCCATGCAATCGCAATGATAAGAAATGCTATGAGGAATAAGAAATTAACCGACTGCCCATCACCGTTAGCTTCCATCTCTTCCGTATAATGTGAATCAAGATGGATGCTTCTGAGTGGCATCAGGCTGAGAGAATAACGATCCCCTTCATTTTTGTTTTCAGGTAAATCATTGTAATGCCGGTCGATGAATGGGCCTAGTTTTGCGCTCACCCGTTTTGTATCGCTTCCCGGATGCAACAGGACATAAGTATAAAAATCAGTCCATCCAAAACTGGTTTCCAGTATATCATTGGGACTGCCGTAAGTGCCAATGACCTGGCTATAAGTCTTATAAGAAATAAGCAATCCCATTTTTATATGGGAATTGGAAGGATAGTCCCGGAATACACCCGTCACTTCCAAAGATTTGACACGGTCACCTCCATAGATGGTGAGCCGCTTTCCTAACGGAGAGCTATGACCGAAATATTTTTTTGCATCGGATGCAGATAAGATCACTTTTCCGGGGCCCGACAAGGCATTTTTCGGATCGCCTTCCAGCATCGATAGATCGAATATGTCGATCACTGAAGGATCGGCATAATATATATTGTACTCTCTGAATCGCATATTATTTTCATAGTTGCCTAATAGAAATGACTGTTTGCACAGGCGGCAGGCATTTTCAACTTCGGGGAATTCCCGAATCATGGCAGGCGCTACCCCGGGCATTGCTGATGCACAAGGCACTACCATTCGCCCGTTTTGATATTCTTCATCCTGCACCCGGTAAATTCTTCCGGCCCTTGGATTAAAAGAATCGTAACTGCGTTCGTAGGCAACATATGAAAATATTAAGAGGCAACAGGCCATGCCGGTGATAAGCCCGGATATATTCACAAGAGAGTATATTTTGTGCCTGGTAAAATTTCGGAGGGTTATTTTTAGAAAATTCTGTAACATCAGAAAAATTTTACCCAAAAAAATGCCGGTTTTACAGAAAGCTAGATATCAGCAAAATACTATTGCACCGGGTTCTCTAAAGTGTCCGGTTTTAATACAGTCATTGTGCGGTTTGTTTGGAATTCATTCTTATTTCTGTTTTTAAGAAGCTTACTGACTCTGTACATTAAAACCAATGCAACTGCACTGATACCAATAAGCACATATCCTACGGTATCATAATGTTCAATAGGACTGTATTTTCCGTTTTGCACAACGATCATTCCTGCAATTGCCGCTGCAAATCCGCCTGCAATTTGTTGCAGTGATGCATTGATGCTCATAAACGCTCCTCTGTCCTGCATGATCGGAATCCCGGATACCATTGCTGTGGAAGGGACCATTCTTCCTATAACACCAGACATCAGAAGTACATTCAGAACGATGACCAGCCAGAAGGGTGTAACTCCAAGATTGGTATAAATAACTGCCATTGTACAGGTCCAGATGGTCGCAAAAGCAAATATTTTATACCTGTCTACGCGATCACTCAGTCGTCCGATCATTGGCATGATCGCGAGGGTACTCAATCCTGCAACCATAAACATGATGGGCAATTGGTTTTGCGTGATGTGAAGATTATTGATTGCAAATGCACTTCCGAATGGCATCATCATAAAACCCCCGATTGAAAGAAATGCAGTTGCAGAAAAACCAATTCTATATTCTTTTTTGGACACAGTATGTAAAAGATGTGCAAGCGGAGTTTTGTCTTTTTGCAATGCGAGATGTTTGGTGAGCGGGCGCAATTTTAAAATAATCATAAGAGCGATGACAAGGGCCATTCCCGCTACCCAGAGAAAGGGCATATGCCATCCCCAGAGATTTGCGAGATATAATCCGATAGGAATTCCGAGCACCTGGCTCGCACCGAATCCCATCTGCAAAAAACCAATGACGCGTCCGCGTTGTTCCAGTGGAAAAATATCAGTTACAATTGCCATTGAAATGGATCCGATCACGCCCCCAAAAAGACCGGTAATGATTCTTGCTCCCACCAGGAAAGGATAGGACTCAACGATTCCACAAAGAAAGGTTCCTACAATAAAACCGGTGTAAAAGAATAACAGGAGTTTCTTACGGTCAAACCTATCCGCAAAACCTGCAGTTAACAATCCGGATATTCCTGCACTGAAAGCATAGGAAGAAACTGCCAATCCGAATTGAGAGGGTTTTATACTCAATGATTTCATGAGAATATCTCCCAACGGTGACATCACCATAAAGTCAAGGATAATTGTAAACTGGGTAAGTGCAAGGATCAGGATAACAAATTTCTGGTATCCGTTAAATGGTAAGATTTGTTTTTGTGTTTGCATATTTGATTATTGAGGTGTTAAAGCTTTTAATGTGAGTTCAAAAGCTTCGTTCATCGTTTTTTTTGATAAGGTGAATGGTTTTCCAGCAATATTCTTTCCTTCTGTCTGAAATCGCAAAAGTGTATACAGGGATCCATAGGCAACCGACCAGAAGACTTCTTCTGAAACGGGTACCAGTTCTTTTCTTTTGATAGCGCCATGAAAAAAAATTCCCATCACTTCTCTGAATTCCCTGACGCTTTTCGACAAAATATAGTCTCCATGCGTAGAATGACGGATGATTTCATAACAGGCAACTTCCCCGGGGTATTTCAAAGCATACCTGGCCCTGTTTTCCCATTGTTTTTTTAATCCGTCCCGGAAAGACATATTTGCCGAAAATCCTTTTAAAGTCTCAGCAAAAAATTTTTCTCCGATCTCGACTCCCAGTTTTTTGATCAGGTCCTCTTTGTCCTTATAATAGATATATAAGGTAGCAACTGAAATGCCAGAGGCCCGGGCAAGTTTATTCATACTGAATCCTTCAAACCCGTCTTTGACCAGCATCCCGATAGCTTTTTCTTTTACGACCTGTTCTTTATTGGAATCTCTTGTCCGCATGATAAACGATGAGCCGGCAAATATAAGTGAATGTTCGCTTATTTATGAAAATTATTTTTTGTTTTCCCGAAAAGATGCAAAAATCGTCAAGGCGCAGCAAGCCTTTGTGTCTAATTGAACTTTGCGCCTTTGCGTGAAAAAATAAGTTTTGCTTATTTTCGTTAGCAACATTTTATTCCAATGAAGCTTTCACCAACTATAAAATATTATATTCTTGTAATTTTTTTATTTTCATGCAATGCCTCACGTCAGACAACAAATGAAAATAAAGAAGCGAAAATTTTTCATGCCCATTCGGGTCATACCTCTTTTCCTGATCCTGCACGTGAAAACGGACATATTTATGACAGTGTTTTATATGATGCAGGCTCACATTATCACGATAGTTCGGTTTTGATAATTGTCCCTCCCGGATTTTCTGCAGGCGAAAATATTGATCTCATATTCTGGTTTCATGGCTGGCGAAATAATATCGATACTGCCGATCAGTATTATGAATTAAGCAAGCAGTTTTTTGCTTCCGGTCGCAACGCGGTACTCGTCCTGGCTGAAACTGCGAAAAATGCTCCCGACAGCTATGGCGGCAAATTAGAGAAGGAGGGGATATTTAGTTTTTTAGTGGGTGATGTATTGAATGAATTAAAAAATAAAAAACTCGTATCACAAACTGCCAGGCAAGGGAATATTACCCTTGCAGGACATAGCGGCGCTTACCGCGTCATCGCTTATATACTGCAAAATGGAAAAACAAAAATTCATGAAGTTTTTTTATTCGATGCATTGTATGCCGAAGTGCCCAAATTTATGCAGTGGATTCAGAACGATCCTAAAAACAAGTTTGTGCATTGGTATACCAACAAAGGAGGCGGTACCGATGAAGTGACCAGGGAAATGATCGGGGAATTGCAAAAAGATAATATTGCTTTTAAAGAAGTCGAAGAAACAACCGTCACTCCCGATCAGATAAAAAATAACAGGGTTTTATTTATTCATAGCCTGAGAGAGCATAATGATATTATCAATAAGCCGGATAATTTTCAATTTCTTTTGAAGTCAACCCGATAGTTCATATGCCTGATAGGATTTCTGCCTGTTTCCATCTTCATGCCACGGGTCAGATAGAATTTAAAATATCGCTTATTATGACAAAGAAGCCACTCATTCAGTGGCTTCTTTGTTATTGTGATCATCAAACCGTGAGTATGCGAAATGTGTTCAGCCTACTCGGCTATCAGGGCCCGTTTGGCTTCAGTTTCAAGATCGATATATTGTTTCTTTTCAACTGTTACTCCTACAAACTGGATCTTTCCTCCTTTAAATGTTCCCGGTGTTTTATATTGCTGGCTCACTGCATCGCCGCTGTCAAAACCGACACAAAGACCATCACCTGCCAAAGTAAATTTTCCCAGCTGCGTTTTCATCGGTCCCTCGGCAACGACTTTATCGTTGACATATAATTTCAGGCGGCCAATTGATTCTCCATGCTCCCCTGTCGTGTCTCTGGTAAATTCCACACCAAAAGTATATTTGCCCGGCTTGAGTGGAGGAGATGAAAATGTTTGTTCGGGTTTGATGCCAAGGAAATTATATACATAATACAATTTATGATCCTTGATGAATAAAGAATGGCCGCCAAATCTGGAACCATGGGCGAAAATAACACCCGATGCATTCGGGCCTATTTCAACGTCAGATAAGATTTTATATGAACGTCCGCGAATGTTTACTGCTACTCCTTCAGGTATCGGTGAAGTGCCTGGATAATAAATATATCTTTCTCTCGGAGCTTCTTCAGAAGGACGTTCAACACCTAATTGCTGAGCTGCAGTTCGGTCATCCAGTGGCAAAGCATTATTCTTTTTGGCTTCATCAAACCATAAATCGATCAGGGCTTTTAATTTTTCGGGATTTTCTTTTGCCAGATCTTTCGATTCTGAACGATCCACATCTACATGGTATAACTGCCATCCATCCTTATCAAAATTTCCTTTTCCAACTAATGCGGCATGTAAAGCGGCAGCTTTCCATCCATCCTGCCAGATTCCCCTGGTGCCAAGCATCGAATAATATTGAATATGCTTTTGTGTAGCAGCATCCGGAGTTGCATCGAATGAATATTTCATCGAAACTCCTGACAGAGGAAATTGTGCAACGCCATGATAAACACTCGGCATTTGAAGGCCGCAAATATCCAATATAGTTGGAACGACATCTACGGAATGATGATATTGATTTCTTATCTGACCTTTGGCTTTGATGCCTTTTGGCCAGCAGATCACCATTGGAGCACAGGTGCCTCCTGAATATTCAGAATAGCGCTTGAACATCTGGAAGGGCGTCGAGAATGCTGTGGCCCATCCCGTGGGATAATGGTTGTATGTTGCGGGACTGCCAAGCACAGCCAGGTATTTCATATTTTCTTTGATGTCATCCGGATAGTTGTTGAAAAATTTATTTTCATTCACAGATCCGCTTGGTCCGCCTTCCCCGGAAGCTCCGTTGTCTGCACAATAAATAATAACTGTATTATCAAATTGCCCTGATTGTTTCAAGTAGTCGACGATTCTTCCAACCTGCGCATCGGTGTATTCAGAAAAACCTGCATACACTTCTGCCATATGAGAAAATAATTTTTTCTCATCCGCACTGAGTGTATTCCATGGTCGCACATAATCTCCTTTATTTGCGATATCCTCAGGCAGTGGATTAATGGGCGTAAGTTGTGTTCCTTTCGGCATGATCCCTTTATCGATCATGCGCTGTAAAACCCAGCTGCGATATGCTTCATAACCGTCATCAAATTTTCCTTTGTATTTGTCAATATATTCCTGCGGAGCATGATGTGGTGCATGATTGGCTCCGGGACAAAACCACATGAACCAGGGTTTGGAAGGATTGCTTCCTTTTTGATCACGGATCATTTTGATGGCATTGTCAGCAAGGTCTTTTGACAAATGATATCCTTCCTGTGGAGTGTAAGGCGCATCAACAAATCGGTTGTCTTCAACCAGGTCAGGATACCATTGATTGGTTTCTCCACCCAGAAATCCATAAAAACGGTCGAAACCCAATTGAACCGGCCACATGGCGCGTCCTCCACCTGCTGCAATATCCTGTTCCGGTACATTGTGATCTTTCCCAAGCCAGAACGTGCTCCATCCATTGTCGCGCAAAATATCTGCCATCGTAGCGCACTGTGGAGGAACACGGCCACTTGCGCCGGGGAAACCGTTGGCTGCTTCTGTAATGGCAGCCATACCATTCAGAGTGTGGTTTCTTCCGGTCAACAGGGTTGATCTTGTGGGAGAGCAGAGCGCGCATGTATGCCATTGCGTATATGTCAGACCGTTAGCAGCCAGCATGTCCAGGGTGGGCATATTGATTCTGCCTCCATAGGGTGACCAGGCTGATAATCCCGTGTCATCAAACAATACAAGTAAAATATTGGGAGAGCCTTCAGGAGCCCTTTTAGGAATAAATGGACCCCAGTCAGCAGTAGAATTTCTTATGTCCAGTTCAATTTTTCCTTTGAAGTCCGGGGGAATCAGGCTTGCCGTATCTGAAGAAGATGATTGACCGCCGGCTGTTTGATTAGAAGCCGGTTGATTACAGGCCATGATCAGCAGAACCAAAAAAGTGAAGGCAACAGAAATAAAACCTAAAAATTGCCTTGAAAGAAACTGCTTCATAAAATTAAGTTTTGGTTTAAAAAAATCAGATAAAAGAACTGTTCGGAACATTTTAAAAACCTTATCAGGGATTGGACAGGTTTGCACTCAATTGATCATGGAGTCCAATTGCCAGTTTTACCGTCGAAAGACGATCCATTGAATTAAAACCGGGGTTAATCCGAATGCTATACTAATCAGGAAGTAGTCAAGGGTGCCGCATTGAGATGCGAAGAAGATCTGATGGCACGGAACATAGAGTAATTTACAAATAAGTAGTAAGTCAAGTTATCAACAGCGCCGGACGATCATTAAATTTTTTTGGGCCAGTTTTATAAGGCTTATCGAATATAAAGATTGTTGAAAGGATTTTCAAAAATATTTTTCTAAAATCGGGTATCCGTTTCTATCGGCCAGCAATAGACGAGGTTTGTCCGAATCGACCACTTTAAACGACGGAAGATGAATCAATTGTTGATTTACTTATTTTTTTGCTCTTTTAACCTGATCATACTTTGAAATCTTTTAAGGTCATCTAATTCAGCAGGGGAGAGTGGTTCGTTGTTTTCATATTTTGATCGGAGGAAAATTGCTCCTTTATGTCCCGGATATTTTGACAGAATTTCATCGATCATTTTTCCGATTCCTTCATCTTTTTCAAACAAGGGTTTGGGCTCGGGCTTTTCTGATTTATATCTCGTGGGCATTCTTTTGATAATGGCTTCCAGTGTGGCGAGTTTGCCCGGAGCAAGTCCCTGTATTTTTGAAGCTTTATCATGCAGTCCGATTAGCTGTTTTTTGCTCAGGCTTCCCATTTTCTGATAACGTTGGTAAAGACTGATGATAAAAGAAGAAACAGGAAAGGCAATGATGCATTCCTCGAGTATTTCGTTGATGATATCGATCCTTGGTTTTTGGGATTTCACTTTATAAACATAAGAATTCCTTATAAAAGAATCGCAATGCTTTCATCCTATTGCAGGCTGCACAAAGATCCTGTTTTTATGTAGGTTTGTATACATTAAATTCGATTCGTATGATAAACAATCTGGTCTTGCAATCGAAATTTTTTATTTTAGTCTCATTATTATTCACAACATCAATAAAGTCTCAGCAAATAAATAGTATTGGAGACATGAAAACTGCAGGATATGCCCCCGTCAATGGGTTGAAGATGTATTATGAAATACATGGCGATGGCGCCATGCCACTGGTATTGATTCATGGAGGCGGATCGACTATCGAAACCAGTTTCGGAAATATATTACCCCTGCTCTCTGCTGAGGAAAAAGTAATTGCTCTTGAATTGCAGGCTCATGGGCGTACGAACGACCGCAATGCCCCTGAATCATATGAACAGGATGCAGATGATGTAGCGGCTCTTCTTGCATTTCTGAAAATAACCAAGGCTAATTTTTTAGGCTTCAGCAATGGCGGAACAACAACGCTGCAAATTGCCATCAGGCATCCAAACCTCGTCAATAAAATCGTGGTTGTTTCGGCTAATTATAAAAGGGAGGGAATGGTTCCCGGTTTTTTTGATCGAATGAAAAATGCAACCCTGGCCGGTATGCCTACGCCTTTGAAAGAAGCTTATTTAAAAGTCGCGCCTGATAAAAATCGCCTGGATACAATGTTTGAAAAAGATCGTTACCGGATGTTTACGTTTAAGGATATCAGTGATGATGATCTTCGTTCGATACAGGCGCCTGCTTTACTAATGGTTGGCGACCATGATGTCGTTTTACCTGAACATACCTTAAAAATGTCACACCTGATTCCTCATTCCGAATTAGCCGTATTGCCCGGAACGCATGGATCATTTATCGGGGAAATATGCACAGCTGAAAAAGGAAGCAGGCTTACCGAAATGAGCGCTGTTTTGATAGGGGAGTTTTTAAAGAAATAGATAAGACCTGAAGACTTCTTTCGCGGTCAATTCATTATATCAGTAATGTATCAACGTAAATAAATATCAGGGATTTTCGCCTGCCGTCATGAAGAAGTCTGCAATATGAAAATTATCCTTGAAGAGCTCTTCGGCTTTTTTCTTAAAGCCTTTTTCATTAATGCCAAATACGAATTTCTGTTCTCCTTTAGTTTCATGATATACGGCGCAGAATTGTTCACCACCCAATGCTACAGCCAGCCTTCCGTTGTCAGAATTCTCTTTTGTAAATTCATCAAACTGGTCACGTTTGGAAGTACTGATCCAACTGTAATTCTTTGTTCCGGGCTGCCAGAATCCCGAATATTTTCCGCCATCATCGCACATCTGCATCAGCATAAGGCCCTGTGATTTCAATTTTGCATCCTCAGCTTTGAATTCTTCAAAACTGATATTCACTTTCCAAAACTGATTGCCGCTTCCCGGATGCCAGATCGCCGTATAATGACCAACGCTCGAATGAAGATATTTGAACCTCAATCCTTTTTTAGCATGCTTTTCTTCGGCGCTTTTAAATTCATCAAAATCATCGGTTGCAATCCAGAATTGTGCCCCGCTTCCGGGCTCCCATGCTGCCTGATAACTTCCATCACCCCAGTAGCGATATAAGAATCTCATGCGAAATCCATCGTCAAAAAATTTTTTGTCGAGTTTTTCTACTTCATCGATTTGCATTCCAAGATCAATTTCTTTTGTTGAATGACCATTTCTGAAAAGCGCATTGAAAGCGGGAAAAAAGGGAGCCATAGGAATAGTTTAAAATGAAAAATGACCAATAATTTATGCAAAATTCAAGTCTGCTCCAAATTCATTTGCTCTCTAAGTAGTTTATTTAGCTGGTGCTGAAAATTGTTTTGCATATCCTTTTTCAGTATACGAGAAAGAAATATTCGCACAGGGTTCGCAGAGAAAAAGAGAATCATCTCTTTCCCCTGTTAGCCCTGCGCGAAAAAAATATTCATAAATTAAAACTGCCTTTCAATATATGTAGAATCCGGCTCCGGTTTTTTCTGCAAATGCAGTATTTTTATCAATATCAATTAAAATACTGCAGTGAAAAAATTATTTCTTTTATTGATTCTTGGCTGCATGATTGTCTGCCTGGGAATGGAAACTCCTGTTTCCACTGATCATCGGAAGAAAAGAAATGCGCATCCAATAAAAAACCCTCTTCCGCGAATTGCAATCGCCGGACTCGGAATAGAATCCAGCACATTTTCCCCCGCACTTACAGATGAAGCAGCTTTTCATGCAAATTATGGCGATGCTATTTTTTCAACCTATTCTTTTTTATCCATCGATTCTCCGCTGCGAAAAAAGGCCGTTTGGATTCCAACGATCACCGGTCATGCATTGCCGGGAGGAGCAGTTACCCGGGAAGCATATGAATCTCTCGTTGGCAAGACACTGGATTCTTTAAAGAAGAATGGTCCGTATGATGGTCTCTTCTTCGACATACATGGTGCAATGAGTGTCGTCGGCCTGGATGATCCGGAAGGTGATTTTATTGTGAGGATCAGGAAAGTGGTTGGCAGGTCAACCATTATTTCAACATCCATGGATTTGCATGGCAATGTTTCCATGCGACTTGCAGAGAATACCGATCTGATCACATGCTACCGGATGGCCCCACACGAAGATGCGATGGAGACAAAAAAACGCGCGGTTCAGAATCTTCTGGATCGTATTGAAAGCGGGAAGGGAAAACCTGCTTATAAAGCGCGGATCATGATTCCGATTTTATTGCCCGGTGAAAAAACGAGTACACGTATTGAGCCTGCTAAATCAGTTTATAAAGCAGTGGCGCCTGCTGCCAGTCAGCCGGGAATTATTGATGCGGCTATTTGGGTAGGATATGCTTGGGCTGATGAACCACGCAATCATGCTGTGGTGATGGTGACAGGAGATGATAAAGAAAAAGTAGCGGGCACGGCAGAACAATTGGCAAAAAATTTCTGGAACGCGAGGTTCGATTATGCATTCGTTGCGCCGACAAAACCATGGAATGAATGTCTTGATAGCGCCCTGCATAGCCGGAAGCATCCTTTTTTTATCAGCGATATGGGTGATAACCCCACTGCCGGCGGAGCAGGAGATGTGACATGGACGCTGACACAAATACTTTCCCGCCCCGAATTCAAATCTGCCGACGGCCCTTCATTGATTTATGCATCGATCCCGGGACCCGAGCTGATAGATAAATGTTTGGCAGCGGGAGTAGGATCTAACGTAGATGGATATGCGGGAGCAAAAGTAGATGCACGTTATGCCCCCCCGGTTCGTATTTCAGGAAAGGTGGAGTCAATTGTGCCCGGAGATAAGGACGCAGAAGTCGAAGTGTCGGTCCGTGTTGGAAGTGTGCACGTGATCGTAACTAAAAAAAGAAAGCCTTATCATAAGGAGATTGATTTCACCAGGCTGGGGCTTAATCCCCGCAAAGCAGATATTGTAGTTGTGAAAATCGGATATCTGGAACCTGAATTGTATAATATGCGGGCGGATTGGCTGATGGCATTGACTCCCGGAGGTGTGGATCAGGATATTGAACATCTGACTTACAAAAGAATTCAGCGACCAATGTTCCCATTCGACAGGAATATGAAGGATCCTGATCTTTCGGCTAAAATGGTTCGATCGTCCGGATCCGCATACTAAAAAAACTTGCCCTATCATTAATGGATAAGCGAAATTTTTTTTATTGATGGGATGAGTTGTTTTTAGGTGCGGGTAAGTCTTTTTGCAGGATATATTCCATGACCGGGTCACGGTTTTGAAAATACATGGCAGCTGACAAACTGATTGGGTAATCCGGTTCAATCCATTTTCGATGATCTCCCGGAATCGTTTCATGATATTTGTTCGAAATGCTTCCCATCGCGCCACTGTAGGGAAGCCTGATATAATTTCCTTCTCCGACGAAATTTGGACTGGAAGAAGAAGGCTCTCCTGCAAATAATGCATGCGTCTGGTAGTTGAGTTGTGCAATGAAAACCTGGGCCGCTGAAAAAGTATTTCTCCCTGTGATGACAATTATTTTGGAAGATGGATTTTCACGCTCAAATCTTTTAATAACTTCTACAAGCGGTGGAAGTAAAGTTAAATTCCCTCCATTATTATGCCTGACATCGATGACAAATAAGTTGTATTTGCCTGCATGCAAAGCGCTATCGAGCTTCAAACTGAATGAAGCAATGGTTCTGTCATGCTGATCCTCGACCTGGTTGAATTGAAAATAAAAAACTTTTTTTTCCTGAATTGTTTTGTACCAGAAATTGTCTTCTACCCTGGATAAATAGAGAGGAACGGGCGGGGCATTTTCCAAACGGGAAGCCATGAGTTTGGGGATTCCATGAAAATTAGTAGCGGGTATAAAAGATATTTTTGCAGGTATTTTTTTCCCGTTTCTTTCTTTCAGTTCCATATCTATATCATTTGCACCCGCTGCATTTCCATACCATTCGTAGAGTCCCCTGAAACGAAGTATGGAAGGCGCGAACCATCTGACTGTATATTTATTATCCTGGTGCACATATCCATTCATATCATCCACCAGTTTTGTAACAGGAATTCCATGTATGCTCAGCACTTCGCAGCCGATAAATTTCTTATATGGATCATCCGCATCGATGATATAGGCCCCGTCACTGAATAAATAAAACTGTATGGGCAAATAAACCGTCTTCACGTTCATGGCTACCGGCAAAATATAGGAATGACCGTCGTGCATATAAAACATCAATCTTTCCAGTTCCAGCAGCATGCGTTCATCACTGAATTGCGATATCTTTTTTTTTAAAGCGGCTGCATCTGTCAAAAGTTTCTCCGGGAGAGGTTTTGAACGATAGATATAATGCTCCCTTTTCATCAGGACTAATAATGTATCGATATCAGCGCTCCATCCCTTTGTGCGGTCATCCTGGGAAAATACATGAAATGGCAATAGGAGAATAAATAAAAATACGCGTAGCAGATGTTGGGCTTTTTGTATCATGAACATTCATTTAAATCAGAATCATGAAGATCCTGGTAAAACAATATTTGATTTTGCAGATGTGCAGCCATCAGGACAGTGAAACTATCTTAATTGAATGGCGATAAAACCATTTTCTGAGCTGCCTTGTTGAAGTCGGAATGAACTATGATCCGAATCAGGAATGAAGGATCATATCGTGACAAAAATAAATTCATTGCCTGATTATTTGTAAAAAACTCTAATAAAAAAATACCCAAACGGCAAAATAATTATTTTAAACCGTCGATCACGCAGATGAATAGACGTTATTAGCCAATAGCATTTGGTTTTTATTTTATAAATGAGAAAACCAATTTGCAGGGTCATTTCATATTTATTTTATTGCGTGGTGAGATACCGGCAATTCCATCTGTTTCATGTTCTGCTCCGTCTGAAAAATATAATCCTGGCGGATCGATCAATCACTACACTTATTATTGACAGGGGATTTTTTGCCGCACTTATCCGGGTGACAGCTGGTCTTTCGAATAACTATTATCAACTTACGAATGTTTTTTTTTGAATATATAAATGCAGAATAATATCCACAGCTTCTAACAGTATCCGGATGGCATGATTTTAGAATGAGGGTTAATAAGGGCAATCTTATTTTATACACGTGAGTGTGGATTCTTTTTCTGTTTGAATATTTTGCCCTGAACAGGAATTTCATATTTTTAATTAACCCAAAAAACTTTTAGTTATGGATACTACAAATTATCCATCTCCTTATCCGGAAAACAAGGATAAGCGAAAGGATTCAAGAAACATTTTTATTGTATTGCTTGCACTGGCTTTTTGTGCAAGCCTGGGATATGCTATCTACAATGGGAATAATCATCACCGCATTCAGAAAACGCAGCTTGTCGAGTTAAGGAAAACGGATGATGAAAGATCAGGACTTCAAAGAAAATTCGATGATGCGCTTGCGCGCCTGGATTTGCTGACGGGTACGAGCAATAAACTCCAGGGTTCAATTAATGAAAGGGGAAATGATATTGCGAAAATGAAGTATTCCATAAGAAAGATTCTTGCTAAACAGGATATCACTGACGCTGAAAGAAAAAAGGCCGAACATCTGATTGCTGAACTGAATCAAAGGATCAGCGATATGATGGAGCAAACAGCCCGCCTCACGCAGGATAATCAGAACCTGGTCGCAAACAATGCCCGACTGGCACAGGACACTGAGCAGCTTACTTCAGACTTAAAAATAACTTCGGATGCAAGAGATCAACTGGCAACCAAGGTGGATTTTGCTTCGACTTTTGTTGCGTCGAATATTCGGATAAATCCTGTCCAGATTAAATCGGGCGGAGAAGAAAAAATAACAGATAAAGCAAAGAAAGTGGATGAACTGAAAGTAATGTTTGATATCAGCAACAGGATTGCAGCAAGCGGAGAAGCGGATTTGTATGTACGTATCACAGCGCCGGATGGTAAAATAATTTTCTCCCCGGAGAAGGGATCAGGAACTTTTACTGTTCGCGATGAAGGCGAAAAAGAATATACTTCAAAAGTTTCAGTACCATTTGAGACAGGTAAAGTAAAACCTGTCGAGGTAGTGTGGAAACAGGAATCCGGTTTTGAGAAAGGACCTTATTTGATAGAAATTTATCACAATGGATTTAAGATTGGAGAATCAAGTAAAGAATTGAAGAAGGGTGGAATATTTTAATAGGACCGTTGTTTAATCCTTATAAAATCCGGATTTTATTTGCCGGTCAGTGATCAGCTCCCCGATAATTTTTCTGATCGGCAAATAATTTCTTTTCGAAGCAGACACTATTTTCAACATTTTCATATTGCCCGAAATTGGGTATGATTGCATACCCGCTTTTTTTATACAGAGCAATGGCTTCAGGTTGTTTCTTCCCGGTCTCCAAAATGCATTTCCCGTAATTCATTTCCCCGGCCCATTTTTCGAGTTCCATCAAAACAGCAGAGGCAATTCCTTTACCACGGAGTGCAGGAAGGACATACATGCGTTTTACTTCCATCATATTCTCCGAATATTCTTTGATCGCACCACAGCCAACCGGTTCATTATTTTCATAAGCTACAATGGCATATTTGATTTTGTCGATTTTATTGAATTGGGAATAGAAAGCATTGTCCACCCCGTCGCGGATTTTTAAATCTGCATCCAGTTCAGCCACCAGTTTTTGAAAATCTTTATTCCCGGAATCCGTCCTGATGCAATGGATCATATCATCCGATTTGAAGATCCTAAATGTACTTAAGTTTTGTTTTAGTTACCTTCCTTGTCGATTATAAATCATTTTCTGTCGATTAATCGCAATACTTCATTTTCTAATCTTATTTTTACAAGTCTCCCCCAATTTTTTTTAATTTCTTCGATAAATCACGCGTATGAAAAATATCAGGAAAGGAATTTTTCTTTTGATATCAGGATTGATATCAAACCTTATTTATTCCCAAACCTCGTTGGACAGCTATGCATTCACCGGTATGACGATCATAGATGCCAACCATCGGGAACCCTTGCAGCATCAAACTATTTTGATTAAAAATAAAACCATCCACGAAATCTTTTCGGACGGAAGCAGGCGAATAGCTGATACCGTTACTATTTTTAATATGAATGGGAAATATCTTATACCGGGTCTAATAGACACACATGTTCATCTTGCCACCGATCCTTCGGGTGGGGATGACCGTGTGTCTACACTGAAAATTTTGAATAATATGCTGTATTCCGGGATCACTTCCGTCCGGGATATGGCAGGCGATGCAAGAACACTTGCCGGATTATCACGCGATGCCTTGACAGGCGATATCGGTTCACCCGATATTTATTATTCTGCACTCATGGCCGGACCGGAATTTTTCACTGATTCGAGAACAATTTTAAGCGCAAGAGGAGGAAAGTCAGGAAACATGCCTTATATGAGAGCAGTATCAGATTCCGTCAATCTTCCCCGTGCAATTGCGGAAGCGAAAGGAACAGGAGCAACCGGCATTAAATTATATGCATATCTATCTGCTGAACTTGTAAAGAAAATAATAGCTGAAGCGAAATCACAGGGAATGTTGGTCTGGGCGCATGCCTGGCTTCTTCCTGCAAAGCCTTCTGATCTCATTCATGCCGGCGTGAGTTCGATTTCTCATGCTCCTCTGCTGGCAGGAGAAATGCTTCCCAGGGAAAGTTTTAATAAAGCTCCCGATTCCTGGAAGAAAGCCGGCCTTTCTGAACAATTCTGGAATGATTCAGTTGCTTCCAGATTGGATGAATTATTCAAATTAATGAAACAAAACAATACGATATTAGATGCTACCATATTTACTTATTATCAGTGGGCGGAAAATGATTCTTCTGTGAAATGGGCCTATCAATTAGCCAGGCGCATGACGAGCGCTGCTCACAAAGCAGGAGTAAAAATTTGTGCAGGCACGGATGATGACCAGTTGAAATTTGTGCAATATGAAATGAAGCTATTGGTGAAAGATGCAGGCTTCTCCAATATTGATGCCCTGATTGCAGATACCAAGTATGGGGCCGAAGCCATTGGAATCGGTGAAACACATGGAACAATTGAAACTGGTAAGGCAGCGGATCTGGTTATCCTCAATAAAAATCCCTTAGATAATCTGGATAATCTCGATACCATATTCATGGTCATAAAAGATGGTAGGATTTATAAGAAATAAATTCGAGAGATTTGATCTTCTCCGGTAAATTACAGTAAAATTCGTGATCAGTACGATTCTCCCGTTATGACACCAGAATCAAAGACTAATAATACCAGTAATCATTTAGCGAATGAAAGGACTTTTCTTGCCTGGATAAGAACCAGTATTGGCATTATGGCTTTTGGTTTTGTATTGGTTAAATTTTCTTTATTTCTTAAACAACTTTCGATTGTTTTAGAAAAAAAAATTGTTTTCCCGGGCAAAGGCTATTCAGGAATTTCCGGAATTATTTTAGTGGCGATGGGTGTGCTCACTTCATTATTTGCTTATATCAGGTATAAAAAAATTCAGAAACAGATCAATCAAAATACATTTCAGGATTCATCTTTGCTACTCAGTTTTCTTACAGTCTTCATTTTAGTGATGGGTATTTTATTAATCGTTTATTTAATTGAAAGCATTTGATCTGATTTTTTCTTCAAATCTATCCGTCCTTTTATTTTGCCCAAAACGGCCTGATAAAATTGTTCTTCTTTTTCGCAAGATAAAAAAATACCAGGCTGGCCACGAGGCAAAATATCATTGCCTGCAATGAATTTCCCGGACCGGTAATTCCGCCCGTCAGGAATGGCGGGCCGCTAATGCTGCTGGTGAACAATGTTTTTTCAACATGAATCCCAGTATTGATTCCGCCATAAATGGAGGGCTCAGCAAGATCCCAGGCGAAATGGAAAAAAATAGGCACCCATAAACTACGGCTATAGACATACAACAATGAAACCAGGATACCGGCCTGGATAGTCGTTGTGGAAACAGAAAGAAAGCTCGCTCCCTTTGCACCTGCATGCAGGATTGCAAAGAGCAATGCAAAAATGATCAGTGTAATAGGAGTACCTAATTTTTCTTCTGTCAGGCGAAATAAGAGTCCGCGTATAAATAGCTCCGCAATAAATCCGGCGATAAGAGCTTCCATCAATCCCGTAATAAGAAATGACGGAGGATTAATTTGAATGATAGAGTAGTTTGCTTTAAAAAAAATGACCAGGATCACCAGGGATTGTATCGTGAATGCCATTATAAAGCCAAAGAATGCATTTTTTCCGAACGATGCGAAACTGAGTTCCCGGATCTTTCTTTTTTCATAAAACCTGAAAATATTTATGTAGCTCAACAGGGCCAGTGATATTTCAATGACTCCAACGATAATATCTTTTGATTCTTTCGATAATTGGGTTTTATCGAGGATCGGAGATCTGAAGAATTCTCCAATCATCACGGATAAAAAAAGTGCAGCACCTCCGATGATCATTTTGGTCAGGGGGAAATGGAGGATCTTATGTGCGTAAGACTGATTATTCATTGTTTGATGATCCTATGCTCGTATATCCAGTCCTAATCTTCTGGAAATATTTGAACTGAATTTATTCAGTGGATCATATTTTTCTTTGATAGATAACCATTGAAGGTACTGCGGATACATTTCTTTAAATAATTTTTCTTCCAGCAATGCATCTTTTCCGAGATAGATCCTTCCACCTGACTGTAATACTTTTTCATCAAGTCTTCGTGTGAATGTCCGCAGGTTTTTGGTCATTGGAAAATCAATTGCCAAAGTATAACCTTTGAAGGGGAAAGATAAGATACCCTGCGCATCACCCATTTTTTTGAACACATTTAAAAAAGGAGTGCAACCTGATTCGGCAATCATGGTCAGTATTTCCCTCATATTTTCTTTACCATTTTCTTCGGGGATCACAAATTGGTATTGAATAAACCCTCTTTTTCCATATCCTTTATTCCAATGATTGATGGCATCAAGAGGAAAGAAAAATTTTTCATAATGCACAAATTCCTTCGGTGAATTCTGCACAAAAGCGATCACCATGTTCAACATTCTTACAGTAACGCTGTTAAGAGCAATGGAAGGGAGATAAACCGGTAGCGTTAGTTTGCCTTTCGAATGTAATTTGAGCGGATTTGTTTTCAGGGAAGAGGGAAGTTCATCCACGCTGGCTCCATTTCCGAACGTGATAACTCCCTTACCGAGTTTTTTCCCTTTTGCAAGAGCATCAATCCAGGCAACAGAATAGTTGTATTCATGATCATGCTGATCCAGTGTTTCCAGCATATGATCCAGGCTCTTGATTGCAATGGATTTCTGCCTGAAATAAGTGGAGGTGATCTTTCTTAACCTGATGCTTACCGTTAGAATGATTCCTAAAAGACCAAGACCTCCGAAATTGCCCCAGAACAGATCAGGATTTTCTGTTCTTGAAGCGACCAGCGTTCTGCCATCGGCGAGAAGGATGGAAAATGATACGACACAGTTCACAAAAGAGCCGTCGATATGGTGGGCTTTCCCATGAATATCATTCGCGATTGCTCCCCCGATGGTGATGAATTTGGTTCCGGGACAGATCATCGGGAACCACCCCCTTGGGGCAAACACTGAAATGATTTCTTCCAGGCTTACTCCTGCCTCGCATTCCAATATTCCTTCATTTTCATTCCATGAAATGAAATGATTCAGATGGGTGCATAATATAACAGCCTTGTCATCATTCAGGGCCTGATCGCCATAGCTTCTTCCCAAACCCCTTGCAATGGATTTGCCTTCTTTCAATGCCTCTTTGCAATCATCATCTGACCGAGGAGTTAAGACCTCAGCTTCAGAAACAGGATAATTACCCCAGCCGGAAATTTTTAATTTTTTTGGAAACATGGAACAAGGATAAGCAGACGTGAAACTAACAATATTTTTCCATCAATGCAATGACTGGAAAATGGCGGAATGGATAACATTGGTCCAGACGGATACAAATACTGTAAAAAAATATAATTTTTTTGTTTGATTGTCAGGCATACAAATAATATGAAAATAAATTAAAGTGGTCATGTCTCTCGTATATGATTTCCGTGTTTCCGGTCTAAATATTTTAAAGAAATTTTTTTTCTCACGGATTACACCGATATACACAGACCCCGGTGACAATAAAATCAGTGAAAATCTGTCCAATCGGTAAGCACATTAATTGTCTCAGCCACGGAAGCATGAATACGCGCGGATATGCTGCCTAATCCAATTTCCAATAATTATTTTTTACTAATAACAAGCAGGCTCAGCAAATAAATAAAGATTGCAATCCATAGCACTGCCTGGAACCCAATCATCATACTCAGGATCAATGCGAGCACCGAACCGATAACTGTAAAAAACCCATTCACTCCCCAGGCCCAGGGAATCAATGCCGGGCTTTTGTTTCCTACCAGGGTTATTCCCAATGGAAAAGGCATCCCAAGCAATATGCCAAATGGCATTACGAGTAATATGGTCAGGAAGATTCTACCGGTCATGGGTAGGGCAATGGCAGATCTCAATATTGAAGGGAGAAAAAAGCTTGCTAGCAGCAGCAGGATCGCCAGTAATGGAATAAATTTCTTTAATGATCTTTGTGCGTCTTTCACAAACCTGCCGGAGAGATATGCGCCGAAGCCCGTAAATAATAATAATGATGCTAGCACAATAGCGATACTATAAACCGGTTCTCCCAATAACAAGCCAAATTCCTGGATCAGTACCAGTTCAACCATAATGAATCCGCAACCGAGACCGGAAAAATAAACCAGCCAGGGGAAAATGCCCTTGTTTTTTAGACCCTCTGAAGAAAAACGCCATAATGGAAATAAAATAAAGACGGCAGATACAATCAATACCTGGAAAAGCAAGACCAATAAACTCACTTCTGCAATGGGCTTGTCTTCCAATGCCATTCTTCCCATTTTTTGCTGTGTGAAAATATCTTTGATATCCTGGTATTTTAAAGTTGACCAGCGTGTATGATGATTGAAAAAAGGCTGATTGTCCGTAGCCGGGGAGATTTCAAAAGGATATTGATGATACAGTTGGGGAAGATCAGTCGTATGAAGAATTGAATCATAAATATTCTTGTATTCACCGGAAGGCTCAAATAAATAACTGGCCCCTCCATTCATCGATGTGACAAATGATTTCATATGACCCACCTGTTCGTTCGAAAAAGGACTTTTCGACACTATGAAAATGGAATAAAAAGATTTTCTTTCTTTACCTTCTCCCGGGTATGTATAGCTGAAGAAATGTCGTGAAAAGTCTTTGACTCCGTGTTCTTCCAGCACTTCCCGGCAGGTTGCAAAGAGTCGCGGCAACTGGAATTCAGGACGTGTAAAATAGATCGTTCCGCTGTCGCTGAGATGATCATAAAAATCTTCAAAAGCTTCTTTGGTGAGTACATAATTTTCGGCGAGGCTCAAAGCTCCTGAAGCAATAGCTGCATTGCTGATCGTATGAACAGATACAATTGCATCGAAATGCTCCGATGTGGATCGCACATAATTTCTCCCTTCTTCTGTGACCAATTTTACTTCAGGCTGATGAAACATATTTCCCCAGAGATCATTCCTTAATGAATAGACAACATTATTAATGATTGGATTGATGTCAACAGCAACAATTTTTTTTGCTCCATAATGCAATGCATCCATAACCTGTGTCCCGCAACCGCTTCCGATGATCAGCACCTCAGGATTCTTTTTTAAAATATAGGCGAGACAGGATTCATAAAGCGTGTCTCCCGGAAACTGTTTCAATGTTTCACGAATGCCAGGTTTTAGGTCGATCATCAATCCTGTTGCAGCTGTGCCATCATCAATGATAAAAGTCGGAGCGCTTCGAGTGCTATCCAGCGAGCTGGGGTAATCATACAGATCAACTTTTGAAAAAGTATTCCATTTTGTGAAAATCGGTTTGATGCGTGCGTGGTGTTTATTATTTGTCACGCGTAAAGGAATCAGCTGGTCCGAATGATGAGAAACGAAAGCAGATATGAGGGTCAATAAAATTCCGATTGCAGCCTGTGTTTTATATTTCGTCCAACTAAATAAAAGAGCTGCTATTCCTCCAAAAAAAGCAGCGAATATAACGGAACCACCACCGCCTAAATGGGGTATGGAAATAATGATTGCAATGGATCCGAGTGCGGCTCCGGTGAGATCGAATGCGTAAAGACGATTGATGCTTCCGGGGAAACGGGTGAATAAAACAGATAAGGCAAGACCAGCGAAAAAGAAAGGCACAGAAACAAGAATATAGGTAAGGGGCATGTATATAAACTGGTGTGCATCGGCATAGAGACTAAAAGGATCAAAAGGAATTTTTTGCAATAACCAAAAGCAAACGATAATGGAAATACTCAGACAGATACTTAATATGCCAAGCAATTTATCCAGTTCATATTCTTCACGCAGTTTTTTCCATAATGAAAGCAACACGCCCGATACCCCAAATCCCAATAATGCAGTCGAGATAATCAGGAATCCAAAATGATACCATAGCGTAACAGAAAACACCCTGGTCAATGAAAGTTCAAACAAAAGTGTAGAGAATGAAAGAAGAAAAATCCCGAAGAGATATTTCAATGGAGCTCTCATATGACAGTAGCTTTGGGGAATTGTTCTTAAAATATACGTGGTTTTAACTTCTTGTCAACTTTTATTTTATATGATTTTTGAAATAGATGAATTCTTCGCCCTGCCGAATTGGAGTGAAATAAAATTGAACAAGGGAATCTCTTAACTTTAACAACAGTTAAACCCAATCGAAAAGGCAGGTTCAGGCTTCTGCCCATCAATATAAAATTGATCATTATGCTAACTAAACCGAATAAAATACTGCTGACTTCAGTAGTATTCTTTTGCTGTTTTTCTATGTACGCGCAAAGTCAATCTCCCAAATTCAAAGTCATCGCGTTTTATACGGAAAGAGACGATAAAGCACATATCAGTTTTGTTCATGAAGCAAATGTTTGGTTTCCTGCAATGGCGAAGAAATATAATTTTTCTTATGATTCCACCAATAACTGGAATAACATGAACCCTGAGTTTCTTTCACAATACCAGGTAGTGATTTTTTTAGACACGAGACCAGATTCGCCTTCGCAAAGAGAAGCATTCAGGAAATATATGGAGAAGGGAGGAGCCTGGCTTGGATTTCATTTTGCAGGTTTTGCTCTGACTCCTTCTGAATTTCCGCAAAACTGGGATTGGTATCATAACGAATTTATCGGAGCAGGTTCATATGTGAGCAATACCTGGAGACCTGTTTCAGCAGTCTTGCGTGTCGAAGATAAAACTCATCCTGCGATGAAAAATTTACCTGATACATTCAGATCGGCTCCCAGTGAATGGTACAGGTGGTCGAATGATTTGCGAAAAAACCCCAATATCAAAATTCTCATATCCATCGATTCATCGAGTTTCCCTCTGGGAACAGGACCCAAACCACATGAAATATGGCATAGCGGTTATTATCCTGTGGTCTGGACAAATAAAAATTATAGGATGATCTACATGAACATGGGCCATAATGATATGGATTACGAAAACAAAACAAACAGGCAATTGTCTTCCACATTCGGGAATAAAAACCAGGATCAGCTGATTATCGGGTGTCTGTTATGGTTAGGTGGCAGGTAAAATTCATGCCCTTTTTGGGAAAAATAATGGCGTAATCAGGACCCATAAAAACTTAAAAAAAACTGAGTTTCATTATCAAGGGCTTAGGATTTGCAGGAAAAAAATTAATACTATCACCCCCCATTTTACGTTATAGTAGGAATGTGCCCGAACCGGCAAAACGGCCGGGTACACGTATCCGAATCCTATTAAAACAAATATGTATGCTTAATCCTAAACCCTTATGCATCCTTATTATTATCCTCATTTTGCTGGTTGGAATCTATGAAAGGCAAACAGGAAATGTAGTCAGTGTGACGCATCATTGGGGAAAAAGAAGCGGCCCCGGTCACTACAAAATGGTTTCAGGAAATTTACTGATCTACTTTTCCCTGTTCCTCGCGGTAATCGCCTCCTATATTTTTAGAAAGGATTGATAAGTTCTCATCTTCAGCACTGATTTATTTTAGCGAATCAAATTATTTGCAGGATCAATCTTTGTCCAACCGGTTTCAGGCTGGTGCATAAGATTTTCTTCCCTGATCGCTGTTCTCTCAATTTTTAGTTATACATTTTCTATATAATTCAGTGTATGGATCCCCTCCAGACTCCTTCCACCAATCCTGCAAGATTGCTTTCACTTGATTTTCTCCGGGGTTTGATCATGGTATTTCTTGCTTTGGAAGGCAGCTGGCTCTACGAACATCTATCAGTTGCAACTGAGGGTGGGGCTGCTCATGCATTCGTGCGCCAATTCTTTCATCATCCCTGGCATGGACTTCATTTCTGGGATTTAATTCAACCCGGTTTCATGTTTATGGCCGGAGTTTCACTCGCATTTTCATTGAATAAACAGGAGGCATCGGGAATATCATGGAATGGGTCATTCAAAAAAACATTGAAGCGCTGCGGCTGGTTGTTTTTTTGGGGTGTATTGAATTATGCGGTTCATCCGCAGGGGCTGCAACTCGAATTGTCGAATGTGCTCACCCAATTATCTTTCACGACCCTTGTTGCATTTTTAATTTTCCGTTGGCCTGTTCCTGCGCAAATTGTTGTATGCCTCGGGTTTTTATTGTTGCGTGAAGCGTTATATCGTTTTACTAATATTCCCGGTTTCGATCAGCCTTTTGTGAACCAGCATAATTTCGGAAATTATATGGAGCTGGTCCTGACAGGCAGAATCAATCCTGAAGGATGGGTTTCGATTAATTGTATTCCCACAACTGTTCATACCATTGCCGGCGCACTGACTGGAAAACTTCTTCTATCCGGCAAACAAGAAATAAAGACCATGGTGACCTGGGGAGCAATTTGCCTGATCCTGGGATATGCATTGGATTTATCGGGTATCACGCCGATCATTAAACGAATTGCAACCACTTCATTCACCCTGGTATCTCTTGGATATTGTTTATGGGCATTTGCTTTTTGTTATTGGTGGATTGATATCGCGCAACATAAAAAATACCTGAAATTTTTTACTATCGTGGGCATGAATTCTATTTTCATTTATTTATTTTTTGAGATTGTGGGATCGCGATGGCTGAATTATTATTTCCATTCTATTGTCCATGGATTATTGGGGATGATCAATACCCCGGCAATATATAGTTCCATTATCGCGTCCCTGTGCATTTTTGGATTCGAATGGTATTTATGCTATTTCCTTTACAAGAGGAAAATATTTTTCAAACTTTAATTAACCTTTTAACTTTTCCAAAGTTTTAAACTTTGGAAAAGGATTAACAGAAACAAATGAAGCAGAAGAGAAGAGATTTTTTAAGATTCGCGGGTCTTACAGGACTTGGTATGGCCGGATCTAAAATTGTAAAGGGATTTGCTGCTACACCGGATCATTACGAAGAACAAGAACTTGTTTTTTCAAATTCAAATATGAATGCTGTGATCAAAAGCGAAAACATGAATGGTCCGAATCTCAGTGTCATCGGCCAGTATGGCGATTGGGCTGTTGGGCTGAGAGGAAATGAATTGCCTTCTTTCTCTTTCCTGAGAAAAGAATGGACGGATATAGACAAATGGAGGACTGCTGCAAGGCAGAGACTGGAAGATCGTATGGCCATTCCCGATATAGGCGGCCTTCCTGTTGTGAATATCAAAAAACAATTCAATTATGACGGGCTTCATATCGAAGAGTTGAGCTGGCAATTGCCTTATGGAAGGCCAACTGAGGCAATTCTTCTCAAACCGGCCGATGCTAAGGGGCCTCTTCCCGCAATACTTGCTTTTCATGATCATGGCGGCAACAAATATTTTGGAACGAGAAAAATTACCAGGACTGCAGATACCATGCATCCATTGATGGAAGCACATCAGAAAGAATATTATGAAGGAATGGCATGGGCCAATGAAATTGCAAAAAGAGGATATGTTGTTCTTGTGCCGGATGCATTTCCATTTGCAAGCCGCAGAGTGATGTTCCAGGACGTTCCGCTTCAAATGAGAAATGGATTGAATGATGATGATCCCGAAAATCCTAAAAATATTCTTGCGTATAATAATTGGGCAGGTGAACATGAACATATCATGGCCAAATCATTATTCAGTGCGGGAACTACCTGGCCAGGTGTTTTTTTTGCAGAAGACAAAAAAGCATTGGATATATTATGTGCGAGATCCGACGTGGATCCAAAGCGAATCGGTTGTGGCGGTTTATCCGGCGGGGGCATGAGGACGGTATTCATGGCCGGTCTCGATCCAAGAATCAAATGTGCAGTCCCGGTTGGATTCATGACAACCTGGAAGGATTTTGCTCTCAACAAATCCATTATGCATACCTGGATGGTCTATGTTCCCCTGCTTCCCGGAGAACTGGATTTTCCTGAAATCCTCAGCCTGCATTCTCCGCTCCCTGCATTGGTTTTGGATGATGAAAACGATGATCTGTATACTCCGGAAGGAATGAAAAGAGCCGATCAGATCCTGGCAGAAATATATCAAAAAGCAGGTGCAGGTGACCGTTATAAAACCTCATTTTATCCCGGTCCGCATAAATTTGACAAGAATATGCAGGCAGAAGCTTTTAACTGGTTTGACAGATGGCTGAAAACGTGAAAGGTGAAAGATGAGACATAAACCTTCACACTTCACTTTTCACGACTCTGGAATTTAATTCATCAAACTTTCTCCCATGTCCACCAATCGAAGAAAATTTTTAAAGATCTCGGGCCTCACTGGTATCGGCCTGGCCGGTTCTGGGATATTGAAACCAGACCCCCCCGGAATCAATGATCGAATGACAAGAAGATCAGAGCATTTTAATATGTCGGGATATGCGGCTCCTAAACTGGAGACTGTGCGGATTGGATTCATTGGTTTGGGAAATCGCGGACCTGATGCTGTGTCAAGGATGAGGAGAATAGAAGGAGTAGAGATAAAAGCATTATGCGATATACGCCCGGAAAAAGTAAAGGCAGTTCAAAAATCACTGGAAGGTTCTGTGCATCATCCTGATATTTATACAGGCGGAGAAGATGAGTGGAAAAAATTATGCGAGCGCCCCGATATCGACCTGGTATATATCGCTACTCCCTGGAATCTTCATACGCCGATGGCAGTTTATGCGATGAATCATAGCAAACATGCCTGTTCGGAAGTGCCTGCTGCAAGGACTCTGGATGAAAGCTGGCAACTGGTGGAAACATCAGAAAAAACGCGTAAACATTGTATGATCCTTGAAAACTGTTGTTATGATTTTTTTGAATTGCTGACATTGAATATGGCAAGGCAGGGATTATTTGGGGAGATCGTCCATGGAGAAGGCGCATATATTCATAATCTTTTTGAAGGAAATTTTTCAAAAGAAAAATATTATAACATGTGGCGGCTGAAAGAAAATTTCCGGAATGGAAATTTATATCCCACGCATGGATTAGGGCCGGTTGCACAGGTAATGAATCTCAACCGGGGAGAAAAAATGGAATTCCTTGTTTCTGTTTCCGGGAATGATTTCATGATGGCTGCCAAAGCGAATGAGCTGGCTGCAAAAGATGATTTCTACAAACCTTATGCGGGAAAAAATTTCAGGGGAAATATGAATACGACGATCATACGCACCGACAGGGGACGAACCATCATGCTGCAACATGATGTCACATCCCCAAATGTGTATTCAAGAATTTATAAAATAAGCGGGACAAAAGGATCCGCATTGAAATATCCGCTTCCCGGAAAATTTGAATTTGATGGAGAAAATTGGCTGAACCAAAATGGATACCAGGATATGGAAAATAAATATACGCCGGCTATCGTGAAGAAAGTAGGAGAGATGGCAAAGCAGGTGGGTGGTCATGGTGGAATGGATTTTATTATGGACTGGAGAACGATCGATTGTCTGCGCAATGGATTGCCACTCGATATCGACGTTTATGATGCAGCGCTCTGGAGCTCGATCGCTCCATTGACCGAATGGTCGGTAGCCAATCATTCCAATCCCATTTCAGTTCCTGATTTCACTTCAGGTTCATGGAAGACAAATCAGCCGGTAGATATTTTGTTGCAACAGGGAGGGAATACGAAAGTGATTTAAAGGTCAAAGGACAGAGGTCAAAGTGCGAAGTGTAGCACAATTATTAATTCGAATTTAATCTTTCACTTTGCCCGATCCCATTGCCCTTTGCCTTTTGTAAACGCTCTAACTGAAATTAAAACAAATGCAAATTCACATCTCACAAAATCCATTGGAATTGGGAAGGGTGGCAGGGATGGAAGCTGCGCGACTGATTCTTGAATCTATTGGAGCGAAGGGTTCTGCGAATATTATTCTCGCAACAGGAACCAGTCAGTTTGAAACTTTGAAGCAGCTGATCAGTGAAAAGAGTATCGACTGGAGTAAGGTTGTGATGTTTCATCTTGATGAATATATTGACCTGCCAATCACACATCCTGCCAGTTTCAGGAAATATTTGCAGGAAAGATTTTTGTTGATGGTTTCTCCACTCAAAGCGGTTTACCTGATCGATGGAGAAACGAATCCGGAAATTGAATGTGAACGTTTGAGCCATTTGATTTCTGATCACCCGATTGATCTTGCATTAGTTGGTATTGGCGAAAACGGTCATCTTGCTTTCAATGATCCACCTGCTGATTTTGAAACTGATCAGCCATATATTATAGTAAGTTTGGATGAATCCTGCAGAAAACAACAATTGGGAGAAGGATGGTTCCAATCAATGGATGAAGTGCCGAGACGCGCAATCAGCATGTCCATCAAACAAATCATGAAATCAAAACATATTATTTGTTCGGCACCCGACAGCAGAAAAGCAATTGCAATAAAAAATTGTTTTGAACAACCTGTGAGCAATTTATTTCCTGCAAGTATTTTGCAGTTACACAAAAACTGCACATGCTATCTCGATGATGCATCTGCAGAATTGATATCAGGGAATATGCTTGCTTAAGAATTGTCATAAGATTCCTACATTCGGAATAATTAAACCGCTATGAGTAAAACGGCGACTGGCGTCATGGATGTGAATTCTTTAACGAGAAAACATACTTTCATTTCTATTCTGATCATCGGTGTCCTGTTTTTTATTTTCGGGTTTGTTTCATGGGTAAATGCGATTTTGATTCCCTATTTTAAAATCGCCTGCGAACTGACAAATTTCCAATCCTATCTTGTCGCATTTGCATTTTATATTGCTTATTTTATTATGTCTGTTCCTTCATCTTATCTTTTAAAAAAGATAGGATTTAAAAAAGGAATGATGATTGGCTTCTGGGCGATGGCATTCGGCGCCTTTACTTTTGTTCCTGCCGCACTAACCAGGACTTATGAAATATTTTTGACCGGGCTTTTTTCAATGGGTATCGGACTCGCGATACTTCAAACCGCAGCCAATCCATATATCACTATGTTGGGGCCTTCTGAAAGGGCGGCGCAACGTATCAGCATCATGGGAATCTGCAATAAGGGTGCGGGCATCCTGGCTCCGATTATTTTTGCGGCTGTTATATTGAGAGCGACGGATACGGATTTGTTTCGTGAATTGCATTCAATGAATGAAACAGCAAAAAATATTGCCTTGAATGAATTGATCCGGAGAGTGATCCGTCCATATATTATTGAAGGAATTGTATTATTCGGACTTGGGTTGATCGTCCGTTATTCTCCATTGCCGGAAATCAATACAGAACATGAAACTGAAGAAGTCGCCACCGCAAATTCTTCTAAAAAAAATATATTCCAGTTTCCATGGTTGATCCTCGGAGCAATTGCAATTTTTTTGCATGTAGGTACACAGGTGATAGCCATTGATACGATTATCGGTTATGCGAATTCAATGCAGATTAATTTGCTGGAAGCAAAAGTATTTCCATCCTACACACTTTTCGCAACTATATGCGGTTATATTTTTGGAATAGCTTTGATCCCAAAATTTATCAGTCAGGCAAATGCATTGAAAATTTGTACACTGCTGGGTGTTCTGTTTACATTGCTGATTCTGTTTACTCATGGACAGGTTAATATTTTGAATCATTCAACAGATGTCTCGATCTGGTTTGTTGTTTTACTTGGATTTGCAAATTCATTGGTTTGGGCAGGCATCTGGCCACTGGCATTGTCGGGACTGGGAAGATTTACAAAACTCGGCGCATCGATTATGATCATGGGATTATGCGGGAATGCAATCCTGCCATTGATTTATGGAAGACTGGCCGATTTATATAATGTCCGCATGGCATACTGGATATTATTTCCCTGTTATCTGTATCTTGTATTCTATGCGTTTTATGGACACAAAATCAAAAGATGGACTTTTTATTTCTGATTTTGGGATTTCGCAATTTTTAGATTGAAATATAAATCACCAAATCCCAAAATTCCAAATCATCAATTAAATATGGAGCGATTAAAAATATTTAACGGCAATATTCTTACACGATCTGGAATTATCCACGGAGGCGCGATTCTGATTGAAGGGAAAAGCATTGCTGCGATCGGGGAAAAGAATTTTGAAGTGGAAGATGCCGTTGAAATTGATGCGAAGGGAAAATATATTTCTCCCGGTTTTATTGATATACATGTTCATGGCGGCGGAGGATATGATTTCATGGATGGTGACGTCAATGCATTTTTAAAAATTGCAGAAACCCATGCCCGGTATGGGACAACTTCCATGTTGCCAACCACGCTGACCAGCAGTAAGGAAGAGATCATGAAAACATTGTCTCTCTTTGAAAAGGCTGATCGGCTAAATACAAATGGCGCTCAGTTCCTCGGAATGCATCTCGAAGGACCCTATTTCGCCATGAACCAGCGTGGTGCACAAGATCCACGATACATCAGAGATCCTGACCCGGCCGAATACCAGGAAATATTATCCGGGTTTTCCTGTATTAAAAGATGGAGCGCAGCGCCTGAATTAAAAGGGGCGATAGAATTTGGTCGTTATCTGAAATCAAGAAATGTTTTGGCTTCCATAGCGCATACAGATGCTATTTATGAAGATGTGGTTGAAGCTTTCGCCAATGGATATACGCTGGCTACTCATTTGTATTCGGCCATGTCCGGTGTTACCAGGCGAAATGCATTTCGTTATGCAGGTGTCATTGAAAGTGCATATATCATTGATGAAATGGATGTGGAAATTATTGCTGATGGCATACACCTGCCGGAACCTCTTTTAAAGCTCGTATATAAAATCAAAGGTTCAGAGCGGACTGCCCTGATTACAGATGCAATGCGTGCAGCGGGAATGCCTCCGGGAGAATCGGTGCTGGGGAATATTCATGACGGAATAAAAGTCATTGTGGAAGATGATGTGGCGAAATTACCAGACCGGACTTCATTCGCAGGAAGTGTTGCAACAGCCGACAGACTGATCCGGACCATGATATCCAAAGCAGGTGTCTCACTGACAGATGCAATAAAAATGATTACAGATACTCCTTCAAGAATTTTAAATATAGAAGACAAAAAAGGATCCCTCGCCGTAGGAAAAGATGCAGATATTGTCATTTTCGACAACAATATTCAAATTGAAATGACAATTGTCAATGGGAAAAAACTTTATGAGAGGGAATTCTTTCAAAAATAAAAAATTGATGTTTTTATTCTTTGCGCCTTTGCATCCTTCAAGCCTTTGCGTGAAAAATTATTGTTGAGAAAACCCAAAATCAATCACCCTTCTCAAATATTTTTTATCCTGAATGATCCAGGTCACTTCATAACTGCCGGTATCATCCCTGTTCAGCATATAGATATATATTCTGTGATTATCTGAAGAAAGAAATACTCCATCATTTGTACGAATTGTTCCCGAAGCATCTTTGAAAGTGAAACCGGGATTGTACAAATCAAACAACGCAGATTGGGGAATGTCGACAGTGTCTTTGTCAATGATCGCCCTCACTGATGCAAACCTGGTGAGTGGAATTTTTGTATAGTTTCCATAATAAGGCTTGCCATCAATCTTCACAAGATATTTTCCTTCATATGTGAATTTGTGATGGGCCGTATCAAAGAGCGAAGAAGCGATTGTTACCACCATATGGTTATTCGAAAAGGTAAGAGAGCGATTGTCCAGTCTGGTCATCGGTAATTGCTGTAGCGGTTGTTTATCGAGACTCTCTACAATTCCGCCAATGGTAAAGGAAGCAAGGTCGTTCCGGATATCCTTGTCGTAGATTTTTAAGAAGCTTTCTGTTTTTCTTCGGTAATCGTTGAAAGCTGGATTTTGTGACCGGGTAATCATCCCTTGAAAACACAGAATGCACACTAAAATAATTCGCATTAATTATTCTGGTTTAGTTTTTTGTAAAGCCCGATTAATTCACCTTTTGCCAAAATATGATTCTCCATTGCTTTTTCCAACTGTTCTTTGTTGGTGCTGAGATCAAGATTCAGGTGATCATCGAGCGCATAAACTATAAAATGATAGTGATGCGTACCAGTCGGAGGGCAGGGTCCCATATATCCTTCTTTTTTTCTTGTATTTTCTCCCTGGGTACCACCATTAAATTTTTGTGGAATATCTTTCACAGGGTCGATATTCCAGGCAATCCAGTGAGTAACGCCACCCTCCATCGGTGCATCCGGATCATGCACGATAATAGCCAGAGATTTTGTACCCACAGGAAGCGCTGCAATATGCAGGGCCGGGCTGATATTCTCTCCTTCACAACTGAAACGGGAAGGAATCTTGCCATTATTAGCAAAATCGGGACTTGTTATTGTGAGGGTCCCTATGAAAAAACTACTGATCCAGGCGAATAGGCTAAACATTGGCATTATTTAAATGATGATATCTCATCAATAAGCAAATTTCATACCTCTATTCTCAGGAACTCTTTTTCAGTCGGATTTCTTCATTCAGTAACAAACAGGAAATATCCACCACCCGGGGGATTCTAACGGTTCCATAAAACCGAAAAAAATCAGGTACTTAGAATTTCACTCCGGTTCCACGATACCAAAATTTCTCTTTTCCATAAAAAAAATTGTTTTTTTCTTTTAAAACTGGTTTGTGTAATCCGGACCGGGCTTGCATCTTTTGGGCAAATGCTCATATGTTCAAGATAAGGTTAATCCCTGATCCCCGATATTTCCAAATCATTTTCCAGCTTCTTTTTTTAAGCTATGGAATTTTTTTTCTGGAATGGATAGCAGACTGGGTACATTATGCTATGAGTATTGGCGGTTGTCTTCTCTTTAATTATTCTGCCGAGAGTCTCAGGCAGAAAAGATTCATGAGCTTATATGGAAAAGGCGGTTGGAAATCCTGGGGACTCAGTGTTCTGATCAGCGCTCTGAGTCTTTGTTTATTATTAAAGTCCAATCATTGGTATACGAGCCTGCTCGCGGCATTCCTGACAGTTTTTTCCAAATATATTTTTCGCATCGGGAAAAAACATGTCTTCAATCCATCAGCTTTTGGAATTATTTCTACAATGATGATCACCGGTGATGCATGGCTTTCACCCGGGCAATGGGGAACGGGTGTTCTCCTGTTTTTTTTGATCATTATACTAGGGACGATTGTTGTCACAAGAGTGCAGAAACTGGATACCAGCCTTGCATTTCTCCTCACCTATGCATCACTATTGTATTGGAGGCAGGTTTACCAACTTGGATGGCCACTGGATTATTTTATACATTCAGTCAGTTCCGGAACTTTGTTATTATTCAGCTTTTTCATGATCAGCGATCCTAAAACCTCTCCTGATCATGCCATAGCAAGGATTGTCTGGTCTGTTGGGGTTGCCGCGACTGCTTTTTTCTTTGCTGCATTTGAATGGAAATACAATACACCTATCTGGGTGCTGGTTGCAGCGGCGCCACTTGTTCCATTATTAGATAAAATATTTAAAGCAAAATCTTTTGCATGGCCATCGGCTATGAACCATTTGCATATTCTTTCAAAACTCAAAAAAAATAATCATGAAATCAGTTAAGAAAAAAATCGCTGCGGCGCTGATATTGTGTTCAATGATCAGCCATGATGCGAGCGCCTTTTGCGGATTTTATGTCAGCAAGGCGGATGGGACGCTCAAAAACAAAACATCACAGGTAATCATAGTACATGACGGAGATAAAAGTGTTATTACCATGTACAATGATTTTAAAGGGAATCTCAAAGATTTCGCCATGGTGGTGCCGGTGCCCGTGGTATTGAAAAAAAGCGATATCAAAGTGGTCGACCAGCAAATATTCAATACGCTTAATGACTATAGCCAGCCGCGACTCGTGGAATACTATGATCAGAATCCTTGCATGGAATATTTGTATGAAGAAAGGGCAAAAAGAGATTTAAGCGGTTCGGTGCAAAATGTACCAGCAATGTCTAATGCTGACGTTAGAAGAGATCATGGTGTTAAAATAGAAGCCAAGTACATTGTAGGTGAATATGATATTCTGATCCTGAGCGCGAAAGAATCTTCCGGATTAAAGACCTGGCTGACAGAGAACGGCTATAAAATTCCCGAAGGTGCGAACGAAGTATTGGAACCTTATATCAAGAGCAACCTGAAATTTTTTGTGGTGAAAGTGAATGAAGAAGAAAAGAAAAAATTACCTGGAAATTTTCTGAGGCCCATCCAGATCAGTTTCAACTCACCGAAGTTCATGCTTCCGATTCGCCTGGGCATGGCCAATGCAGATGGAGATCAGGATATGATTGTGTACGCATTTGCAAAAAAAGGAAGGATTGAATGCACCAACTATCGTACTGTTTCATTGCCCACGGGCAAGAATATTCCCCTCTTCGTGCAAAATAATTTTTCGAATTTTTATGCCAATCTTTTCCAACATCAATGGGGCAGGGAAGGAAAATCAGTTGCTATGCTCGAATATGCATGGGACCTGAGTCCGCAGAACTATCTCAAATGTGATCCATGCATCGCCACTGTTCCTTCTACCCGTGATTTGGTTCAGGCCGGGGTTTGGTGGATCAATCATTCAGCAGAAGAATATATCGATAATGGGAACGATTATTCAGACAAGGTTTATTTTACGCGTTTGCATATCCGTTATAACCGGGCAGCTTTTCCACAGGACCTGATGTTTCAGCAAACATCAAACACAGAAAATTACCAGGCGCGCTATATTATCACCCATCCCGCCACCGGCGATCTTAGCTGCGAAGAAGGCCAAAAATATCTGAGAGATTTAAGAGAAAGACGCCGGCAGGAAATAGAAGAACTAACCCGCCTGACTGGCAAGGGCTACAATGATTGGGATATGGTGACAAATGCTGATGAGGAAAAATATATACCTGTCGAAGATTCTTATGCAGCATTGTCTCACCGCACAGGAGTTACGGAAAAAAGAGATAATAGAATTTTACTGGCAACACTAGGGGTTGCGTGTTTAATATCATTGGCAGGATTCAGGCAAAAAAGGAAAGAAATTAAGTAAAATGCATAATAAAAAAATAAGTCCTGCGCGAGCGGGACTTATTTTAAAACTTAAACTTCGGTTCCTATGGCAAACATTAGTAAATACTTTCCTCGAGTCGCTTTTTCTCAGAGCCAAATTTGATTGCGAAATAAATTCCTAAGCCGACCTGGGCTACAATGGCCAGGCTACTTGCGATTAAAATTAGGGATATCATAGGGATGGATTTATTAAGTAATGTTAATAAAATCTATCCTCTAAAGCAAGGTATTTTATCTTAGTAAATATCCTTTAAGAATAGTATAAACAGAAAAAGAAAACCCCCGGGATGTCAGGGGTTTTTCAAAGACTTGAATTTTACTTTTCATTGGACGGAATTCAAGCTGGGTTTTTCAGGAAATGGTTTTTAAATGTTGGTCTTTCTACGGATATGGATAACCAAATGTAGACTGAAATAAAAAACCCGCCAAGCGCAAAACCACTCGATTTTTTCGTAACTCTACGATATGTTTGTTAATAAATTATTTTTCCATTATAGACAATAGTATTGAAAATTAAATCGTTTCGGGATTGGTTTTTCATAGGATATTGGATTTAAAACGGGGTTGAATTTTTATTCTGACCCCTTTTTATTTACTTATAGTGTTTATCACAAATTCAATTCATTTCCAGAAGCATCATAAATTTTCACGCGATCTTCGTGCACATGCAATTCTCCTCCTATTCGCGCATATTGCATCGATAAATATTTACTCAGGAATTCAGGATATCTCAGATCGTAGATGGATTTGAGAAGAAAATCATTCGATAATTTACCGGGTCTTAATTTTTTTCCTTTGTGAAAGTAGAGTACGCGAATACGCCTGAAAAAGAAGAAGCGTTTTAGCATGGACATTGAATTTTAGCAATGCTACAAACAAAAATTTTTTCAATGGGTTAAAGTTGTACACTTGTGTGAATATCTTTGTGCGCCTGCACTGGGGAAACCTGAATTTTAAATTGCATATCCTCCCAAAATATCAAAGTGGATAATATCAGTGGAGCAATTAACTTTACATCATGAAATATATTTCCGGCATTTTGTCGATTGCATTACTGTTGATCATGACTAACAGTAGCTATGCCCAGTCAAAAAGATATGATTCCACTTTAAAGATGGGAAGAGTGGGATTTAGGGTGGTATGCAATAATAAGAATGATGATCAAAATGAATTGTCCATCCGGCTGATTGGTTTTGATCACTCTTCACGTGACCCGGATTTTTATATCAAGGGTCGCGTACAAAAATCAGAGATCGATGATTTGAACAATGATGGATTTCCTGATTTGGTAGTCTATTTATCCACAGGCCAGAATGGTATTTACGGAGCAGTATATGCATTTGCGTCGGAACAGAATAAATCAGTTATCCCGTTTGCCCTGCCTGATGTGATGTTGGATGGAAAACTAAATCCTGGTTATAAAGGTCATGATGAATTTTCCCTGATGGAAGGATCGCTGATGCAAAAATTTCCATTATATAAGCCAGGCGACGAACAGGATAAACCTACAGGAGGCAGCCGTGTCATACTATATCAGATGGTGAAATCCGAAAATGGCGGGTATAAATTTAAAATGATTCAGTCTTATGATGTGAAGTAAATGATCTGGAAAGTACAAGGCTCTTCTCTCTCTCATTTTTTTGTTTAATTTTATTCTTCATCCAGATTACCCCTCGTAAACTTCCCGGGTTCATAATGCTGCCATAATTCATTGGTTATTGCATTGAAAAGTTTATTTCTATTTATCGTCTAATGAATAAATAGACGGTTAATAAAACAACTGTTATGACTGCTGCAACCATTGCGCGATCAGTAGAGATCCTCACAATACCAACACATCAAGATTTTCTATCGGATTGCTTTTATCCTATATTCATAACTTTTAGGGCAAATTTTTTGAAATTATAATATCGAATAAATGACAACTCTGATCGCTATTTTAAGAGGCATCAATGTATCAGGTCATAATAAGATTCAAATGACCGTGTTGAAAGCATTATTTGAAAAATTAAAATTCAAAAATGTTTCTACTTACATTCAAAGCGGAAATGTTGTTTTTACTGTGGACAAGACTGCAGATAACGAATCAATTTCAAAAAAAATTGAACATGAAATTTTACGGGTACACAATATGAAAATTCCGGTGATTATCAGGACTCTTGAAGAAATGAAAAATACACTCAGGACAAACCCTTTTTTGAAAAATAAAAAGATAGATATTGAAAAGCTGCATGTTACTTTTCTGGCATCAGATCCTGAAAAGATTAATCTGGAAGGGTTAAAAAATATTGATTATAGTCCTGACCAGTTCGTTATTATAGAAAAAGAAATTTACCTGCACTGCCCCAATGGATATGGAATCACGAAATTGTCGAATAATTTTTTTGAAAATAAATTGAAAGTAGGAGCTACAACACGGAACTGGAAAACAGTCAATGCACTGGTTAGGTTAGCCTCGGGACAATAAACAATTTATTTTATCATATCTTGGTCTGAGATTAAAATCAACCAGGAACGATGCCATGAAGCGACGAGAATTTATAGGCCTTTCTGCGTATACGATGACAGCTATCGGATTGTTTTCTGCAGAGACTGGCTGTAGCAGCAATAAAATTAACAAGCTCATAGCCGAACCGGCTCTACTGTCCCATATTACGGATAAGAAAAATATTTTAGAGATAGGGGATAAATACCTGCAAGATTTCCCTGAAGAAAAAAATGAATCAGTGTTGGAAACGCTTTTGATGGAAAAAGAATCCGTTCCTGATTCCAAAGATGCAAGGTTAATACATTCATATTTTGACAGCAAAAGCAGAAAAGATTTTGAAAACGGGAATACAGTCATTGTAAGCGGATGGATACTTGCCCGGACTGAAGCAAGACAATGTGCATTGTTCCGTTTGATGGAGAAATAGGATTGAATATTCATAAACAAAAGAAAAATATTCGGAACCATGCATGTTGATGCAAGAGAATTAGAGAACGGATCCGTCATTGAAGGCGACTTATGCATTGTAGGTGCGGGCGCTGCGGGCATCACGTTGGCGCTCGAATGGAGGAATTCTCCGTACAAAATAATTCTTTTGGAAGGAGGAGGTTTTTCATATGATGAGAGAATGCAGGAATTGTACGCAGGCACTGAAAGCGGCCAACGCTATTTTCCTCTAAAATCTATTCGTCTTCATTATTTCGGAGGTACTACAGGACACTGGGCGGGGTTTTGTTCTGTTTTTGATGAGATTGATTTTAAAAAAAGAAATTGGATTCCCAATAGCGGCTGGCCGATTTCGCGTAAGGATCTCGATCCTTTTTATGCAAGAGCTCATGGATATATAGAACTGGGGCCTTACGAATATGATCCTTCTTACTGGCTGGGCCGCGACAATTCGTTGACAACATTTCCATTTAATAAGCAGGTCGTCAGAAATAAGATCTGGCAATTCAGTCCACCGACACGATTCGGAGAAAAATATAAGGAAAATATTATTCGATCAAAAAATATTCATCTCTATACGCACGCGAATGTGACCGATATCAAAGCCAATGAAACGGTTACAGCCATCAAAGAGGTGAGTGTTAAAAATTTTGCGGGAAAAGAAATCAGGGTCAGGGCAAAAAAATTTGTGATCGCCTGCTGTGCTGTGCAAAATGCGAGACTCCTGCTCGCATCCAACCAACAGGCCCAAAAAGGAATTGGAAATGATAATGACCTGGTAGGCCGTTATTTTATGGAACATCTTGAAATAAAATCAGCCGAACTCTGGTTATCAAGACCCGATCCTCTTCCATTTTACATGTGGCAACCACATATAACAAAAGCAAGGGCCGAGCTGGGAATCAGTGAAGAGAAACAATCCGAGTACAAAATTTTAAATGGAACAGCATCTTTGTTGCCTCTCGACATTAGTAAAAATATGCCTGCGTGGATCGAGATTTATGATGAAAAAGGGAATGGAGATTTGTCCAAACTCGGTGAAGCTGCCAAAAAAAGAGATTTTTCCAACAAAGACAGAGCTTATGAATTATTTACCAGGATTGAACAGGCTCCAAATCCGAATAGCAGGGTGAGTCTGGATAAGGAAAAAGATGAGCTCGGTATGCAACGCGCACATCTTCATTGGGAGTTAACTGCGTTGGAGAAAAAAAGTATTCGAAAAATTTATGAACTGATAGGACATGAAGCCGGCAGAACAGGCATTGGCCGGGTAAGACTCTTGGAATATTTGCGGGATGAGAGAGATGAGAGCTGGCCTGCAACAACATGTGGAGGATGGCATCATATGGGCACAACCAGGATGAATAATGATCCGAAGCAGGGGGTCACAAATGCCGATTGCAGGGTGCATGGAATCGATAATCTCTATATGGCGGGTTCATCCAATTTTGTAACTGCAGGTGCACCCAATCCGACACTTACCTTGCTCGCACTGACACTGCGTCTTTCTGATCATCTTAAAGAACGATTTTCAAAAAATGCCTGAACAAAAAATCAAAACTAATTCCGGATCAGAAAGCCTTTTTCAGTTAGCCGTAATCGTGAGCGCTCTTGGTTTTTTTGTGGATGTGTATGACCTGCTTCTTTTCGGGATTATCCGGAAGCCCAGCCTCACCGATTTAGGTCTTACAGCCGATCAGGTACTCACAAAGGGTGAATTGATCATCAGCATTCAAATGACGGGATTGCTTGTTGGCGGAATCATATGGGGAATATTGGGCGATAAAAAAGGAAGACTGCGTGTTTTGTTTGCATCTATTCTTTTATATTCTCTTGCCAATATTTTCAACGGAATGGTAAATTCCATTCTACAATACGTGATCTTAAGATTTATTGCGGGAGTAGGGTTGGCTGGAGAACTTGGCGCGGGTATCACACTCGTCAGTGAGTTATTGCCGAAAGAAAAAAGGGGGATTGCTTCCGCCATGATTGCTTCCTTTGGAATTTTGGGCGCCGTCACTGCATTTCTCTTTAATAAAATATTTAGCTGGAGAGGTTGTTATTATATCGGTGGGGGGCTGGGGCTGGTCTTATTGGTACTTCGTGTATCCGTGCACGAAAGTAACCTGTTCGCCAAAGTAAAGCATACCGGTATTCAGCGAGGTAATTTTCTTATGTTCTTCAATAATAAGGAAAGATTTATCCGGTACATGCGGTGTATTTTGATTGGGTTGCCTGCCTGGTATATTATTGGAGTGTTGGTTACATTTTCTGATCAGTTTGGAAAGGAATTCGGCATTCCTGATATCGATCCCGGGAAGGCAATCATGTATTTATATCTCGCAATAGCTTTTGGGGATCTCACTGTAGGTTTATTGAGCCAGAAATTAAAAAGCAGAAAAAAAGCATTATTTATTTTTTATGGAGTCACGATTTTATTTGCAACTCTTTATTTCCTGCAGCATGGAGGCAGCCGCACAATTTTTTATTTCATTTGTGCCGGGCTGGGTTATGGTACCGGTTTTACCGTAGTATATATCACGATGAGCGCAGAACAATTTGGCACCAACCTGCGGGCATCAGCGGCGATCAGTATTCCCAATATGGTGAGAGGGGTTTTGCCATTGATCATTTTGCTTTTCAAATTCACACGTAACCTTTTCAATAGTTATATCACAGGCGGCTGGGTCACAGGTATCGTTCTGATGAGTATTGCGATTGTGGCCGCATGGTTCACTGAAGAAACTTTCGGAAAGGATCTGGATTTTGTTGAGGTGTGAATTTGTTTTTTAGGAACAAAAATATTCAATGTTTGTTCTGTTGTTGAACATTTCTCTCCGAACACTCAATAATCAATGTTCAATGTGTGTGCAGCAGAGCAATCTAAAGATAAAATGGTCTGATGAATTGAATATTTGAAATAATAGCATTTAGAAACACAAAAGCTTCTAAAAAAACAAAGCTGCCCCGGGAGGCAGCTTCAAATCTGTTTGATTGGGTCGTCAATCTTTGTTGTCCTTCAATTGGGCACAGATTTTTGGAACTGGTTTTTTTGATACTGGACCTTGTCTGTTTTTTCAAGGATTTGGATTAGGGTTTAGGGCCATCAACTTTTTTTTCAGGGTATTGGATTATTTTTTCATAGGTTATATTTCTTCGGGCTATTGGTGATTTCCTTTCTATCAGTTGACAATACAAAGATTGTCATTATTCATCTCTGTACATAACTTATTCGATCAACGGTTAGAAACTTTCGTTTTTCGGGAAGAATTTTTCGATAAACCCGAAATCAGTCCGCAAAAAGTTAAATGCTGATCCTAATTGAAATGAATATTTTTTTTCCTGATAGATATAAAACAAAAACCGGACTGAAGAGTCCGGCTTTTTGTTGAGTGAAATCTCATTGGGACGATTGCTATTAGGAACTGCAGAGTTTTGGACGATTCGGTCCCTTTTCATAGCATGCGGATTTCAGTTTCTCAAGGATCAGATTCTGGTTTTTTCGATTACCATCTGTAAGAAGGTTAGGATATTTGACTTCAGGACTATGGTTTGCAATATCAAAATTGCAAAAAGCTTTGTCGCAAAAAGAATTTTTTGGCTGTATGAACCTTTTCTTTCGTTTTTCGGGAGAAAATCTTCGATGAATAAAAAATACTTTTAGAATTGTTAGATCGAATCATTATAAAAGGCTGATTTTGAAAGGCTTGCGAGGCGACTGCTAACCAATTGGTAATTAGCTGTTTAAACGATATTCAATCGTTTAAATACATCTGCTTTATTGGCTTTGCTCACCGGAATTTCATTGCCTTTGATGAAGAGGATATTTTCTCTCATGTCATCAATTTTATGCAGGTTTACTATATAGGAGCGATGTACTTTGAGGAAATGTTGCTTACTTACTTTTTCTTCGAGATTCTTGATCGTATTATGTGTGATATATTTCTTGTTATCATTGGTGACAAACTTCACATAATCACCCATACTTTCAATGTAGAGAATGGAATCATTATTCAGCCTGATTAATTTTCCATCGGCCTTTATATAAATGTGATCAGATCCATTGCTCGTCGAAACAGTTTCGCGGGAAGGCCTGATTTTTTGCAAGGCTTCGATGAAACGCTGGTAGGTGAAAGGTTTCATCAGGTAATCGGAAACGTTATATTGAAATGCATTGTATGCATATTCTTTTTTTGAAGTCGTCAGAATCACTTTTGGCGAGAATGCGATCTGGTCAAGAAGTTCAAATCCATTGGCGCCCGGCATCTCTACGTCCAGGAAAATCAGGTCAACCGTATTTTCGTTTAGATAAGACAATGCATCGGGCACATTCAGAAAATGGCCTCTGACTTCTACCTGCTCACTTTTCTCACAGCATTTCATGAGATAGTTTGCTGCTACTTGCAGGTCTTCAACAATAATACAGGTCAGATTCATGCACGTTGTTTATTAAATAGTTCTAATTTCTTCTTTTCTTCTTCGATTAATAATTTACTTTTTACCAGATTATTTTTTAATAAGTTGAAGTCATTGTTCAAATGATCAAAAGATACAGTTGTCTGACAAATATTTTCAAATTGCTGACATTGTTGTTGCATGTCAATCATTCCGACAAATCCAAAAATGGGTTTTATTTTGTGCACGGCGGCTTTGAGTGCAGGAATATTGTGGGAATCGTAGCAGGAATTGATATTGTTGGTAAGCATTTCATATTCATTCAAAACGGTCTCAAACACTTCCTGCACATATACATAATCGTTACCATATAACTCGTTGATAGACTGAGCATGTATTGCTTCATTGAAAATGAATGCACTATTATTAGCATGGTTATTCATAGACACCTATTGGATTCTGCTTTAATAATAACGTTTTAAATAATAATTATTATGCGTTTATCGTTTTAAATATTGCATAATTTAATCTAGCGCCTTTGTGAAAAGCAAACTATCGCCCGTCCTATGGTCAGTTTATCAGGATATTGCTTTTTCCGGCCTGAATGATACTAATTCTATTGCTCAGCGGAAGAAAATAATCCGTTTCAACCAGTTTATCATTCTTACTCTTTGTGGTAATCTGCTTTCTGTTGTCAGTTATTTTTCCTTAAGTCTATATATCAGTGCACTTATCAACCTGACTGCCGGTTATATTTTTATTCTGGCATTTCACCTCAATTCGAGAAAAAGATATGAATTAGCGCGTATCATATCGATCGTGAACCTGAATCTTTACCTGATCGTGATGAACTATATGGAAGGATTAAAAGCAGGAGAATATCTTCTGTATTTTCCCTACTTCCTGGTGATGACTTTTGTGATCAGTGTGCAGCAGAATTTCCGCGAGTTGAAATTTGTTTATCTGATCACAATTATCTCAGTATTGATTTGCCTGAATGTAAGTCCGTATGAGAATTATTATCAGGTAAGCATTGCCGGTATGTTTACGAGATTATACAACAGTAATCTTGCAATTTCACTGGTATTAACTACTTTTTTCTCTTATGCCATTTTGCGGGTTCACCGGGATAATGAAGAGGCGATCCTGCAGGAGAAACAATTTGTGGATACCATTTATAATACTTCATTGGATGGAGTATTTATTATGGATGCCGAGAAAAGAATTATCGCGGGATGTAATAACAGGGCTGTTGAATTATTTGAGTTTGAAAGCAAGAGCGAGATAGAGGGAACAAATATAGAAAACTGGTTTGCAGCTGAGCATATCGAGCTGTTCAATAATATAGCTGAAAGTCTGGCCACAAATTCAACCAAGGATTGGCAGGGCGAACTTGTTTTTAGATCCAAACAACGCACATTCTATGCTTTCGTCAATATCGTTCCTTTTCTGGACAGAGGTACACGATTTTTGAAGATCAGTATCCTGGATATTTCGGAAATCAAGAGTGCACAGTTTGAACTCATGAAAGCTAAGCAAAAGGCCGAAGTGGCTTCACAGGCGAAGTCAAGATTCCTTTCCAATATGAGCCATGAATTGCGTACACCACTCAATGGTATTATCGGTGCGTCAAATCTTTTGATACAGGAAACACATTTGCCGGAACAGAAATCTCATCTGGATATATTGAAATATTCATCCGAGCACATGATGATGCTGATCAGTGAAATTCTTGATTTCAATAAAATTGAAGCCGGCAAATTGCAGTTGGGACAGGATCCTGTGGATATGAAGAAATTCCTGCAGAAAATAACAATTCAGTTTGCTGCACAGGCTCATGCAAAGAATCTCCAGTTCAAAACAGATATAGATGATAACCTGGATATAGAATTTATCACTGATGAAACAAGACTCAACCAGGTATTCAGCAATTTATTGTCCAATGCCATCAAGTTTACTCACCAGGGAGAAATTACTTTGGTAGCAAGAAAAGTTTTTTCAACCAGCCAGAAAGCAACGATACAATTCATGGTAAAAGATACCGGCATCGGTATTCCATTCAATAAGCAGCAGGAGATTTTTGAAAGCTTTACGCAGGCGGATGTAAACACTACCCGCAAATATGGAGGCACAGGACTTGGGCTCGCTATCACTAAAAAACTGGTGAATTTATTTCATGGTGATTTAAAAGTAGAAAGCGAAGAAGGAAAAGGAAGTACCTTTCATTTTACACTCAAACTTGAAATTAATCCGAACCGCAAGATTTATATTGATGAAAATAAGAACAAGAGCCTGTCCATGTTCAATGGCATCAGGGTATTGATTGCGGAAGATAATGCAATTAACATGTCGATAGCCCGAAGATTTCTTACCAAATGGGGCATTGATGTGAAAGAAGCATACAATGGAAGAGAAGCAGTTGAATTATTCAGTAAGGATCGTTTTGATCTTGTATTGATTGACCTCGAAATGCCAGAGATGGATGGTATTACGGCTCTCGGAGAAATCAAGAAAATAAATCCTTCGATCCCCGCAATTGCATTTACGGCTGCGGTGTATGAAAACATGCGCGCCGATCTGATACAAAAAGGATTCAAGGAATTTGTTCCTAAACCATTCAAGCCTGAAGATCTTCATCATAAAATTTCCACGCTGATCACCGTTCAAAATCGTGCCTGACCAAACCTCCGGAGTTTCAAAGAACCCCGGAGGTTTAAAACTCATTCAAATCGCGCCTGATCTTCTTATTTTTTCCAGTTACTACCGAATACAATATAATAAGCCCATGTATCAGGTCCATGCGCAATATCAACACCCATATGCAACCCGAACTTGCGTGCGATAAAATACCTGAATCCGGTTCCATAGCTGACGATCCACTGCGAGCTGCCAAAATCACTCCATTCATCAAAGGCTTTACCGGTTCCTCCAAAAAACATCAGGCTCCATCTTTTATAAAAATTCCATCTGGCTTCCAGTTCTGTGAGTATATCTGCCTTTCCCTGATATCGGACAGCTGGTATTCCGCGCATATCTATATACGGTAGTAAATAAAATGGGGGATCTCCAAAGACCTGTTGCCCGTCAACACGCAGGCCTCCCACCAATTTTCTCGATATGGGTTGGTAAGCGTACATATAATAATTCATTCGCCAGTATTCGTAATCACTTCCGAAAATATTATCAGAACGGATGGCATCGAAATGAACTTTCATTCCTTTATTGGGAGTAAATATATTATCCCTTTTGTCGAGTTCGATCACGGCGCCCAATTGACTAACGATGCTATTTGAGTCAGTCGTTTTTACAAAATCAGGAAGTGTACCTGTATAATGCATGTCGGTTTTCAGAAAAAGATATTTCATTCCCAGATACCAATGAGAAAAACCAAGCCTTTTGGTTGCCTGGAGAAATAATGGAACAGCTCTGAAATTGAAATTGAATTGTTTTTCACCGATCTGAGGATAGGTATGATAGAAAGCCAGGTTTACATTCGCATAGGCTCCGCCGATAATATATTTGATCCTGCTTTTTATAAGGGTTCCCGACCGGAAAGCAGCAGTCAGCCAGGTATTGTTCACAGTATAAGCACCCAAAGCACCGGTAATATCGGGCGCTACCGGAGTTTCCACTACATTTCCATTTACTGAATCAATATAAGGCGGTCTTTTTTTCAGGAATATGGGAATCAGAGCGCCCCCAAATCCGCCCACAGCAGGTTCTGTAATGATAAATGGTATAGGAATAAATCCATTTGCATCGATCACATAATCGCTCAGATCAAATGCACGGTCGACCGAATCTTTCAGTGAAATATGTTTCTTGGTATTTTGTCCAGCCGCAGAAAAAAAAACAGATAACAGAACAAAGCATACCAATATTTCTTTCACTACTTTCATAAAATAAGGTGCAAGTTTTTTTATTTCTATTTGGCCAACTGTTCTGCCTGTCTTTTTGCAGCTGCTTTTCCTGCACCGATAGGTATGTAAACATTGAAAAGCCACGCGCTGTTGTGCTGATTGCCTTCTGTGGTCTTTACAATATCTGTAAATCCATAAAAATACCGGATGCCTGCAGACATCGATATTCCTTTACTGAATTTATATACGAGTCCAACAGCCCAACCCACATCGAAATTGGTAATCTCCTTGCTTATCTCCTTTGTGTAGGTCAGATCATTTGAATGCACACTGTTCTTAAATTCATCTGTAGTTTTTAACATCCAGTCGATCTGCGGCCCCGTTTCTGCAAACCAAAGCCCCCCGATCCGGTATCGCGCCAGGAGCGGGAGACTGATAGTATTGATTTTTCGAATCACTTCACCACCGGTAAAAAGACGATCGAGCGATGAATCTCCGGTGGAGTAAGGAGTAATTCCACGGGCACCCATAGCCGATTTCGGAATGGCTTCCAATTGAAAAAAGAACCGGTCTGTTAATTTAAGATTGAAATAGAGAGCCAATCCCAGGCCAAAACGATATTTTGCCTGGGCATTGGTGATATTGCAAAGGGTAGGGCTCACCATCAATCCGAATTCTAATTTTTCCGAATTCAGTTTATCACCGAATAAAAGAGAAATTAATACCTGCGATTGAGCCTGATGAAAACTGACAGTCAATAAAATGATACAACAAATTTTTTTCATTCCCTGGCTAATTTATATAAGCACGGTTTTATTGACCGTCTTTACAGGAGCTAAGTTAGCCTTACTGTTTATTATCCTTCAAGGCCTGTTTGAACTTTTTTTTGATTTCAGCTTTTTTTGAAAGATAAGTTTTATACTGATCATCTGTTAATACCATTTTCAGCTCAGCATCTTTTGCAGCATCATTCGCTTTGAATGTTTGCATTTTCTGGTCCTTTGTAGCATTACTTGCATCGAGTTCATCCAGCTTGTTTGCATATTTCACATTGATATCTTTCACTTTCTGCACCTGGTCATCCGTTAGCTTCAGATTTGTTTTCATCCAGTCAGTAAGTTTGGCGGCTCTTTCAGCAGCTCCGGGCAATTCCTGGGCATGCATAGTCGAAGCCAGAAAGAAAAATCCTGATACAAATAAAAAATACCTGATGATTGATTTCATAAATTAAAGTTTTAAATTATAAAAAGAGAATATTTGTTATGGTTTTTTACGATTTTACTGTTGCATAATTTATATCAACCTTTTTGGCTCTGCATCTTTTCTTTCATTGCAGCCTGCATGGCTTCCTTATTTTTTTCATATTTGGCATACTGGTCCTGGCTTAAAATTTTTTTCAATGCTTCATCTTTGTCTTTTGAATCTGATTTTAAAGATTTAGCTGCCCTTGCTTTTGCTAATTTTCTTTTGGAATCCTGAACTTTTTGTACATCCTCCATCATTTCTCCTGTTTCTTTGAGGTTGACCTGGTATACCTGCGGCACCTGCTGGTCTGTGAGATCCAGTTGTGCAGTCATCATTTTGGTTTGCAGTTCGGCCATTGTTTCAATCTTATGCTGGTCGTATAGTTTTTGCTGATCAGGTGTAAGCATCGGTTTCAATCCATCATTTCTTTTTTTCATAACAGCCATGACCTGCTGGCAAAGCGCTTTTCCTTTGAAACTCGTGTCCTGTTTCGCTTTTTGACCAAGCTGTAGTAATGAAGCAGCTGCTGTTTTATTCAGGACCAGTGCATCGCTTTTTTGTTTATCGGTCAGTTGCAGGTATGAAAGACTATCTGTCATTGCCTGTGCGAGTTTATCAACAGCCTGCTGTGCATTCGATTTTAAAGGCGGAAAGATCAAGATGCATAAGACTGAAATAATTATGGCAGGTTTTAATTTTTTATATCGCATAATTCATGGTTTTTTAGTATGAATAATTCATGTTATGGAGACTTTTATTTCTGTTTTATTTGATCACAAATGAATCTGTCAAACTAATGCTCCATTGCGGATTTGTGGATTCAGGTGCTACATAATACAGAGCAGCCAACGTTAAACTGATTGCTGCGCCAGGGAAATTTTTGATTTATTCACCTCCAACGTGATCAGGCAACAATAAATTGAAAATATTTTTTTATTCAACTGCAATTTTCTATTTCTCATGTATCTTCTCTTTCGTCTGTTCTACTTCTAAAAAAATACAAATTGATAGGTCAGTGAAAGAGCAGTATAATTATAACCACGCGTTGCAAAAGTACCTGCATTCAGCTGGAGTTTTATGGATTGCCCCTTAGCTACCGGAAATGACCAGGTTCCCCCGAGCCTCAAGTTGTCGAAAGAAACTCCTGCTTCTGTGTTGCCGACATAGGTCTGGCCACCTTTGAACAGTGTTGCATTTACACTCACCCACATTTGGTTCCTGAAGTAATAACAGCCATGTGCCTGTATGCTGAACACCGGATTCTGCCGACGTATTTTGTCTCCAAGGTATTCGTTATTCGCAGTGTAAAACCATACTCCCGTATATGCCTCCACGTATATGTGCTTGAACCTTTTTGATACGCCTATCTCGGGCTTAAATCCCCAACGGTTATTGCCCATATTGATATATCTGTCTTTATAATATTGACCTGTGGGCACGCTGACGACGATACTGGATCCAAAAATTGTTTTTTGTTCATACTGGGCAAATTGCTGTTTATCCAAGGCGGGAGATCCTGTCAGATTTATACCAAACCTTATCTGGGCATCGTCAAATCCGGCGCGGACGCCGCTCGTGTCATGTCCATTCACTATTAAGTCGCCAGACAGAAATGTATAGGGAACGGTAACGGCTATGCGCGATAACTTGCCTGCAAATCCGAAAGTGCGGACATATGCGATACCAACTGTCTGGGCAGTAATAGTGAAATCCGCAACAGGCAGGGTCGGATCACTCACAACATTCCCATGGGATATCGCATATACAACTGCCAATGCATTCATGGCCTTTGGCAAAGATGCATAACGTCTTGGATCCAGATCCTGAGCGCTTACTTTATGATTGACCAGACCAATCATGCATATGAGATAAATTGTTTTTTTCATTCATGAAAAAATTCACAATGAGGTTAGCATTCATTTTCCATATGTGCACGATTTTTCGGATCACTTATTAATTGCTGCCACTTTCCACCTGTGACACTTCATATCCATTTTTCCCATTTATCTGAACCGGCTGATAATAGACACTCCCGAGTTTTACATAAGTCTGATCTCCAACTTTGACTTCTTCAGCACCGTCGGGAAGATTGGATACCACCGCACCTGCGGGAGGAGCAACCACGATATAGCTGTTTCCCGCTTTCTGGTAAAACGAACCACCATAATAGTAGACTGTAACATTATTAACAACAATGGTCTCAGTACCCGTTGGTAGTGAAGGAATGGTCCCACCTACAGGAGCAGCGCAGGAAGTATATCCTCCATTAGTTGACTGATACCATACGCCCTGGTCATAATGATATGAGGCCTCAGCAACGGAAACGACAATCGCTGTCGTTGCCAGAGTTGCAATAAAGAATCCCCATGGATGCCAGACAGGCCCCCAAGCATAAGGAACGAATGGATGATAATAATAAGGATGATAACAATAAAAACTTCTTCCTCCATAGACATAAGGCGGTCTTCCGTAAGATGCAATATTATTTCTGTGGACAACCGTATTATTTACATTATGGCTGTTATTGATATTTACATTTACGGTATTGCCACTGATATTGGTATTACCACTATTGCGTGTGTTACCGCTGTTCCGGTTGCCGCTATTGTTTGTTCTGTTTCCGATATCATTGTTATTAGTAGATCTGTTCCCAATATTACTATTGTTCCTTGTTGCTCCGGAAAGATTCTGGGATGATCCCCTGTTGGTCTCATGCGAGTTAAAACCTCCGCCATTGATGGAGCGGTTATTTCCACCGCCTCCGCCAATTGATCTGCCTCCACCTCCGCCCGTGGAACGCTGGGATGCTCCGTGACCAAATCTTTGAGCTTCTGCCTGCTGAGTACAAACCGCAACAGAAAGAAAAAGAATCAAGATGCCGGATTTATATTTTTTTAAAATCATAGTTGTATATTTTAAAAATTTTATCTTTCATTTTTTGACATAATCCTGATTTGCCGGGAACCGGGTGGTGGATAGAAGTCAAACATGGCATCCGGTAATTCGGGATTTATTTGCCAGTCCGAAAAGCTGGCCAGGTATTGAGGATTGCCCTCCTGGTTTTTATAGGTAATGGAGAATTTCCCCGGAAGCGTATAAGCATCATCGTTAATCCAGAACTGCAGGTTCATTTCTTTTGCATATGCTATGATGTGAAAATATTGTTTGCCTTCAATAGTAGGAGTTCCTAAAAAGCGGATGGAATCGGTATTTTCGATCAGGTCGTCAGTAAAAGCCGGATAAAAAAAGTCAGCGGCCGGAAATTCGATTCCATATGTTGAATGAACGCTGTCAATTGTTCTGATCGTTGTCGATGGTGCAGGAATGGCGCCATAATTATGTTCATCGAAAGAATAATAGGCCAGTTGCTGACCATTGTATACAAATTGCCTATGCCCCTTATACCCACGCCCGATGACCATCATTTTGTTTGGTCCACTCATAAAAGTCTCATACTCTCCAAATTTTTTTACGAGTCCGTATGGATGTTCCATGACATCGGCTTCCGTAGTCAATTTGAAACTGCATGATTCCATATCGCTGATCACCCCCGACATCCGGTCGAGTATGAGCACTGCAACAGAGTCATCAGACTTAGACTGAGCCCGGATGCCCAATGAAATCATCATAACTGAAAAAAGGATGAATATTTTTTTCATGAACGCATTTTTAGTATTAATAAAATTGATTGCTGTGTTGTTTTTCAAATGCTGGTTCGCAACAATCAGTCAGGCGTTTCAAGCTCATTTTATTTACCGCTTCCTTTTTTAATTTTTGCCATTACATACTGTGCATATTTTTTATGATTGTCTGTCCCCATAATGGCATCCAATTGGCCCCAACGGGCATCAGCAACCGCTTTTGCATATTTTTCTTTGGTGGCATTGTCTTTGGCATAACGATCAATACGGTCCAATGTGCTCAGAAAACAGATATTGACGTTATCAATATCATCCATCTGGGTCTGGCTCAGCCCAAGGGAATCCTTCAGGTATTTCTGGTTATCTGCCCTGAATTCTTTTGCTTTCATGATTTTTTCTTCCTTGGTTAAATCACTCCATTTTTGTGCAGAGACACTTGTTAAGCCGGCAAGACTTACCGCTGTAATAAGGATGAACTTTTTCATTTTCTAAATTTTAGTAGTGAGTATATTGTTGATTTCGTTGTACTGCATATTTCTTTTGCATGCAGATTGGCATCTGTAAACAATAGGTAATGATTAATACTACGATCAGATTTTAGCAGATTATTTTATATGGCCGGACTTAATTTCCAGGTCTATTCTGTTAATGAAATTTTTTGCATTTTTTCAAATCCCCGGGATCGGATAATCTATGCCAGGGGTATAAAAATTTTCGGAAAAGAATCATCATTTCCTGTTTCTCAATTCTTCTTCTTTTAATTCCAACAGCATCGCCTGGTTAGCAATAATTTTTTTCAGAAGCGAATTTTCTTCCAGCAACTCTATTAGTTTTGTCTTCACCTGGTTATGTGCAGACCCGGCTTCTCCGCCATTTTCTTTTTCCACCAATTTTTCTTTCCAGCGATGGAATACACTGTAGGAAAGTTTGTGCCGGCGAAGAACGGCGGTTATGCTTGACTGTTTTGCCTGCTTCAGAATCTCCAGTTTTTCTTCAAGAGTAAATCTTCTGCGTTGGGCTGACATATAGGTCATGTTTTTAATTTTAATAGTTAAGGACATGAACCGGGAGACCTCAAACGTGAATGGTGAAAGGTGAAACGTGAATTCTATTATTTCTGACTAACTGCTTCATTCTTAATTCGTGTCTCCCGTTTCGTGAGTGACGGCTCAAGACAAAATGGATAACGATCACTATTTTTTCTGCGTCGCTGCTCCGGGAGGGAAACTGGCCATGATGGATGCAACAGCTGCAGAAATAGCTTTATCCGGATCGCTTGCGGGTTTGTCAATTTCTTTGTTACCGATTCCTTCCCATACCAGTTTTTGAGTTTTAGCATCAACAATATCGATGATCAGTGATCCGTCTTTATAATTTTGTACATCGTATGTGGTGTAAGCGCTTCCCATTCCTCCTCCCCATGCATAAGGCCTGTAATAGCCGCCATATCCGTAATAATTAGTGTTTGCGGTTACTGATTTTTTGTCTTGCAGAATGATGACTGCATTCACTTCCAGGTCAGGTGCAGTAGCTTCCTGGAAACCTTTCTTCGTCATTTCTGATTTGACTGCGTTGATAATCCGCGTCTGGTTGAGCTGGCTGATCGATTGATGCTGCATATCCAGCTGTACCATTCTGAAAGTTTTATACTGAGTGAAACTTACACCCTTATCATAATCGCTTGTTACTTTCAAAGAAGGTTCACAGGCGACCCAAAAAAACAATAGTGCTGACAATGCCATACCGGGAAGATTAGACTTTTTCATGATTTTTTATTTGTTGTTTATTGTTTACAAGAAAAACACGGAATGATTCCCGTGACTTCACTAAGAATAAAAAAGCCAATAAGAGTTTTCGGGGAACAACGAATTAAGAATGACCAGCGTATAAACATTTGTATCCGGATTTTTCAGAAGTGAATCATGGACAGACTTAGCATACAAAATATCAGATGTTTAACTGAGCACTCAAAGCAACAACTCACATCAATAAGACACTTTAAGATAGATAAACCCGCCAAATCAATCTAAAAAAAGAGATATCTCTTCTCTAACTATCTCAAAAACAGCCTCATTATCTTTTGAAATAATTCTTAAAAAGTATCTTTATTTTTCTGAATTGCTTGTCCACTGTATCTACGGGACGGTTTAAGCGAAAAGCGATTTTTTTTATGCTGAATTGCTTTTGTTTTTTTAAAATATATACTTCTTTATATTTTTCAGGAAGCTTTTCAATAAAACGATCTATTTGTTTTTGCAATTCCACCATTTCAATATGTTTGTCGGCAGTTTCACTGGCAGATCTGTTTTTTTCTGATGCAATGGCAATATGTTTTTCGTAAATATTTTTTTTGCGCAGGTGATTCAGAATTTTATTTTTAAGCGAAATAGATAAATAAGATGAAAGTGAATGATCTATTTTTAAATATGACGGTGTTGTATACAGGTGAACGAATAATTCCTGTACAATTTCAGCACGTGTATCTTCATCTTCAATATAATTGGACGCAACACGCAAAAGGTAGTTCCAGTATCTTTGATATAATAAATCAAAAGCCTTTTTATCTTTTTGATTGATCTTTTCAATAATGATCTTGTCGGCTACAGCGATTGGAACAGTATAATTTTTCATAACAGTCATCTGGTTTTAATATGGTGACTGCTACAATCAGGTGCCTGGCCCGGTTTCTACGGCCTATACTTCATGGGTAAACGAAAACTGAGTGTGGATTGATAGGGTAAAAATATATCGATCAGCTGATCAGGACTATAAATCTAATTATTATTTATCCGATAATAAAGAATCATACAATTATTTTTTACTTATTTTTAATTGATTCAGTTACGGAACGAGTGGATGAAAACTGACCAATTTATATATGTATTTAATGCGGTGAACCTGAGTTCTTTTGCAAAAAAGATTTTGATGAGGTTCAAGGCCGCTCTATTTGTTTTTTTGTGTTTGATTTGCTTTCATCTAAAAAGTTTCGGTCAGCAAAAAGATTCGATTTACCTGTATAAAGGCCAGATTTTGATCGGAGAAGTTCAGGATGCCAGTTTAGGTGCTATTTCGATCGACGAGACTGATCTGAAAATGCAAAGCATTAAATTATATAAAATAAAAAGGCTTATCATATCCACACGATTTAAGATTCAGACGGTCGATAAAAAAATTTACTATGGCTTATTGAAAACAGGAGATAAGGACGGATGGGTTGATATTATTCCCGACACTGGGGATCGGATACCTATCCATATTACCGATATCAATGTCATGACCACCCTGAATCAGAATTTTTTCAAAAGAGTAAACGGAAATGTGTCTGCGGGTCTGAGTTTTACAAAATCAAGTAATATTGGTCAGTTCAATTTCAGCGGAACTGCACTTTATGCAACCAATTTAGTCAATTATCAATTGTCAGCATCCGAGATCGGCTCCATTGATTCTGGAAAGTTTTCCAGGGATAATGAAAACGCTCAATTTTTTGTCGGTTACGAATTAAACCCAACCTGGTTTTTAGCAGGTGTTGGCCAATACCAAAGAAATCTGGAACTTTCCATTGCCAGAAGGTATATGGGAATTCTTGGCGCAGGAAATAAATTATTTATTCGCGACGACTGGCAGTTGCTGGTTCTAAGTGGTATATCAGTATCCAACGAAAGGAGTACTGCAGGTGATGTGAGTGGCGCCTTAGTCGATCTCCCTTTAATGTTCCTGTTTAATTTTTACAAATTTCATCATCCGGATATTCAAATCAGTGCTACTCTGACAGGATATTATAGTTTATCTGAGCAGGGGCGTTTCCGTTCTGATGGTAGTACTGATTTTTCCTGGCAATTGGTCAGGTATTTTTATCTAAAGATTAGTCCTTATACAAATTATGATAGCAAGCCTCCTTCGGCAAGCAGCAGCAAATTTGACTTTGGAATTGTGGTGAGTTTGTCTTACAGGTTTTGACTTCAGATATCATTTTCAATTCTGCTCATTGTATTTGTTCTGATCGTCATAATGAATTCATCAATCAGTTTTTTAATAGCGGCGAGCGTTTCGATATCCTTTATTTCATTTTTTTCATTGAGCCTGGTACGGATAAAAGAAATCAACAACGCAGATCTTTCTGAAATTTTTGCCCCCAGTGCAGAAAGCGTAAGCAACATGGAAGCATGTGCCTTTTCTCCCGATGATGCTGCAGTAATCAATGCTACTGGTTTAAAAGAAAATGCAGTAGACGATACCGTCCAGTCCAATGCATTTTTTAAAAGACCGGGAACACCAAAAGCATATTCAGGGATGCAGAAAAATACTCCATCCGAATCCGAAATCTGCCGGATGAATTTTTTGACGGCTGCCGGCGGATCATGGCTATCATCAAATGCAGGAATTTTTTCCAGCCCATTTAATATATTGAATTCAATATCGTCCGGAAAAAGATTTGCAACAATTCGCAATACACAACTCGAAGAAGAACCTGGCCGAAGGCTTCCCGAAATTCCCAGCACTTTTATTTTCTTTGCAATCATTTTAATAATATGAGAGCATAAAAATAATCGGCATTGAAAATTTTTTGTGTCGGCTTCAGGACAAATTTTGAAAGTCTTTTACTGAACCACTAGTTTACTCCAATATTTCTTTGTTGCAGTTTGTACCCGCACAATATACATGCCCCTGGCGAGCTGAATCGGCAGCAAATTTTTTTGGGTGTGTATTATTGTCCTGGTAATCTTAATCGTTTCCTAAGAAATAAGAAAAAGGAAAACTTTGGATTCAAATGATTCAGGAATAGAAGTACTTAAAAATGGAATATAATTCCGAAAAGAATTTTAATTTCTCTTTTATGTATCAACTAAAAGCTATTCCTCTGAAGCTAATTTTTTTAATTTTCCAATTTGCAGAATCAGATATAATAATACTCCCCAGACAACTGCAATTATAGAATAAGCCATAAAGTCTAACCAAACAGGAGCTCTATTCCTTCTTGCATAAAGGCTCCTTGTGGAATAATCTGATTCAAATTTTACCGGAACTCCCCAAGGCACTACTTTGTCTGCTGAAATATTTCCAAAATTATCATTGTCTTCCACCCTCGCTGTCAGTATCAGATTTCCTTTTGGATCTCCGGGAAGTTTATCTCTTTTGAAATCAGCAGTTACTGTTCCAAGAGAATCGGTTGTGTAGCTTGGCGTCTCATTAATTGTCAAATACCTGCCCTGACGTTTTATTCCAATAATAATATCTACACCCTTTACAGGTATCCAGTTGCCATCTTTCAGTTCTGTTAGAGTTACCATCACTTTTTGCCCGGGAACAGTATCAACCTTCAATTTAGCCCTGGTGAGTTCAAAATTAGCAATGGCCGACTCGAATGAATCTGCGGGCTCTGATTCGACAATAAAAGAAGGAGTTGACGATTTATTCCATTCCGTCTTTGCCGGGGCGGGAATTTGTGAATATCCATTACCCTGATCGTCGGTAACTGCCTGGCCCAACAGATTGGAAGAAGAATCATTGTTAATATAAAATCTCAGTTTAATATCAGGTACCAGTATAAGTCGGCCATTGACCTTAGCCTTCGCATGGGCTTCAAGGTATTGCTGATCGTTATTAATATTGTCATAGCTGAGACTCAATAATAATTTATTCTTTCCCTGGCTCATGGATGAGATGGATATTGCATTTAAGAATGCAATCAATGGAATTATATAATTAAACTTTTTCATGTTGTTCAAATTCATCAATGGTTTCCTGAATGGGGACAATAGGAAATATCCTTGCAAGGATGGTTATGATCAGTAATGCGCCGGCAAGAGAGCCCATGGCAATTGCCCATTCTTCCCATGTAGGAAAATAATTCAGATAATTTTCAGGCACATCTCTCATAGGCAAAAATGGATGAAGAAGTGTGGGTGTAACAATTAAATATCTTTTGAACCAGGATCCCACTACAACCAGCACACCCGCGACAAAAGCAGGAAATGGGCGTCTTCCTTTCCGGAAAATTAGAATCAGGATCGGCAGAATCATTGCTGTAGAAATTGCAAACCAGAATGCGACTGCAAAATCGCCAGTGAATAAACCCTGTAAATGAGCAGCTTCATCTTTTTTCATTTTGAATGCAGGTACGAGAAATTCATTTACGTTGAAATAAAGATATAAGAATGCAAGCATTACCAATATTTTTCCCATTCTGTCAAAATGATAATAGGTAATATACTTGTCCAGTTTATATGCTTTTCTCAATACATACATTGCAATTACTACTCCTCCTGCTCCAACCAGAAAAGCTCCGGAAATAAAATAAGCTCCGAAATTTGTGCTGTCCCAACCCGGACGATAGGTTGTCGCAAATAGCCATGCGGTAACGGTATGAATAGCGAATGCGACAGGGATGATAATGGTAGCCATTACATTGATGGTTCTCTTGTTGGTCTTGATCTGGTTTCTTGTATTCTTCCAAAAACCTCCGAGAAACCTGTACAGCTTTGCAAATGCAACATTACCATTTTTACCCGAATGCAGCAGCAGTCTGAGATCAGGCAAAAGCGGAAAATAAAAAAACAGTATGCTGATGATTAGATAAGTTGAAATAACAATCACATCCCAGATGATCGGTGACTGCATTCGACCGTGAAAAAAAAGAAAATAAAATCTTTCGGGACGGCCCATGTCAACCACAATGATAAGTCCGGCGAATATGATGGCGGCAATGGCGATCATCTCTGCAATCCTTGTTAAAGGAGTACTCCATTTTACATTACTTAATTTCAGTACTGCCGAAATGAGTGAGCCTACAAGGCTAATAGCGACGAAAAATACAAAGTTTGAAATATAAATCCCCCAGGATGCATAATCCCTCATTGCGGTGACCACAAGGCCTTTGGACAATTGGCGGGTATAAGCGTATAGTCCGATAGCACAAATTATCAGCAATGTAAAAACCCAGAGTCTTCCAAGCCTCCCAAATTTCCGGGGTGAAAGATCGCTGATTATTTTCTGTTGTTCCATAATATCCACGGCTAATAATTTTTTTGTTAACTTTTTTTATTCTCTTCTTCATTGTTCTCAAAAGGGAAATTCCTGTTAACCGGAGGAAGATAGTATACACTGGGTTTCGTTCCCAGGTCTTCCATCAGTCTGTAACCTCCTTTATCACGCATGAGTTCACTGAAACGGAAGGTTTCACTGCCATTGGTGACGGTATCTTCAAGCAGGTTGCCAAAAAAGAATACACCATTCGGGCAGGCCGATACACAATGAGGAAGTTTTCCTTCTCTTACCATATCAGGACAGAAATCGCATTTGCCGACAGTTCCTTTTTTCTGTGGTACGCTGGTTTCACAGGAATAAGGTTGCTCCTCAATTTCTTTTGGAAGACCCGGGTCTTCCCAATTGAAAACTCTTGTGGAATATGGGCATGCAGCCATGCAAAACCGGCACCCGATACAACGATCACTATCGATAAGAACAATTCCATCCTGCCTTTTGAAGGTTGCATCAACGGGACAAACTTTTACGCAGGGAGGTTCATCACAATGCATGCAGGTGGTAGGCTGCCAATAGGGCGCCGTGTGAGGGGCATCCTGCATTGGATAAACTTTGATCCAGTTCTGCCCGGGATGGATATGGTGCGTATGATTGCAGGCCGACTGGCATCTCTTTAAATTTTTACATCTTGACAAATCAATCACCATTACAAATTTCTTTCCGCTCATTCCTTTCCTGGCTTCTTCATTCGAGACCGGTGGCAAATCCGGCACAGGTTTCAAATAAGCTTTGTCAACTTCGATCACTTCTCCGTTTACAGAAAGAAGTTTTACTTTTTCTCCTGTTGGAACCACGGTACCGTCAATCGCTTCTTCAAAAACATTTTTCTTTGACGAACATCCGGCAATTGTTCCCGCAGCCAGCAATCCTGTGAGTAGAAATTCTCTTCTTGAATTAATTTCCTGCTCCATGATTTTTTGAATTTTTATGATTTATCCAATTTTGGAGTTCTGTATCGGTAATTTTTCTTCGATTAGCAGGAATCAAATGATCATCAATTTCTACCAGGGAACCATCCTGTGTTAGCATCTTTATTTTTTTGCGTTTGTCCTCAGGGATGCAGGCGATAACATCCTTTTTTTGCGAAAGTGGAATTTTCAATGCTGCAGCAATGGCAGCAAAAAAAGAAATCAGCCCAAAAAATAAAACAAATTTTCGCCCCTGGTCTGCCGACTTGGAAAATTCTTTTTCTGATTCATTGTATTTCATAAAACAGGAGGTATTTAAATAGCTGAACTAGTGATGAAGGTAATTACTGTATTATTTATATTGTATGATATAAGTCAGTTAAAAAAATGATTTTACATGATCATCCTCATTTTTGCATACTGAATAACAAATAATGATACGGGCATATACAAATAAAAAGACCTCGTTTCTAACGAGGTCTTTTTACTAAGTTGATATTCTATTTCTTTAGCGTCCGTATAAAATTCACCAGGTTCCAGATATCATCCTGGTCTGGTATCTTCTTTTTAAAAGAGGGCATATCCTCGCGACCTTCTTCGATTTTATAGAACAGCGAACCGTCTGATTGAGACTGTGTTTCTGATTTGGAAAAATCACCCGGCTCTGTTTTCAATTGGGCAGCTTTATTGCCGTCACCCAGTCCTTTGGAACCATGACATGATTTGCAATGTGTGGCCCAGAGATCCTTGCCCGCACTGACAGAGCTTGCATTTGACGCGACAGTATTTTTTTTGTTCTTGTATTCATCGGGCACAGGCCAGGGTTTCCTACCCTGGAGTGGTATAAAACCCCAAACGATGTTTACCGAAATAAAACCTGCAATAAAAACAACGCTTGTGAGAAGAGCTTTTTTCATTTTAATTATGATTTATGTTTTGAAGAATTAACCAGAAAGTATTTTTTTATTAAATAACTATTTTTGAAAATAGAATCCGATTTCAGTATTTATGTTTGGCATATCAACAAGCACGGGATTCTTTTTTTTGTCAAAAAGAAATATTCCACAAACGTCATTTTTATCATTAAGATCAATGCAACTGCTTGTCCGGTCCTCTTTCACAAACAAAAGATAACGGACCTTCGAGGCTTCAACAATGTGAATTCGTTTCCAATGCTTACCGATTTCCTCCCTCGCATTTTTTATCTGATAATAACAATCATGTGTAATCATATCAAAAACAGTTTTCTTGTTTACGGCTTTTATCTTTTCTATCTGAAGGGAATCGGGATAATAAATGACTGCTGATTCTTTGTCTATAATCAGCGTGTCATTAAAAGAGGACGGAGGTTTTTTTATAATTGAATGTTTTGTTTTTGGTGTTTCTTCAGGAGTTAAAGCATTTTCGTTAGTCCTGCCATTACAGGAAAAATAAGTCAGCAACATCCAAACAAGGTTAGCATACAGCAGAAATGATACAGTAAATACCAAAAAACTTTTCATAAGTTAAAAATAAAAAAGTGATTTTGGAAATCACTTTTTTATTTTTGTAACAAAGAACTCCGGCAAAACCATTTTCCAGAACATAAAATTAGAAGTTCCACAACCGTGTAATATTAAAACCTATCATATACTGACCACCGGACACTTTCGTTCCATCAGTCTGAGTAAATTTAAATGGATTATTCGCATTATACATACTGTTCAATTGAGGGCTTAACAGCGAATAATTTCCTGCAAATAATTGAAATGTATGGCCACTGGTGTTAAATTCAAGTCCGAATGCAAAATTGGGATGCGGATTATTGGTCGGCCAGGGTGTGAGTGGCTGATCATAATCCAGAATGATTGCCGTTTGACGTGTTATTTTATATCTTCCAAGGATCGACATTCCAATCATATTAAATTTTTCTTTCTTGAACACATAAGTAGACGTATCTCCCTGTGCGTAATATGCCGGTACTGAATTCTGGTGCGATATGCTGAATGCTACCTGCACGGAGAATTTCTCATTCACTTTCCTTGCAATCATTATCTCATTAAAAAATGACAAGCGTTCTGTATTATAAGTAAAGAGCGTGTGCGAAGGGTCGGCAACGGTTTTGTACCCGATATTGCCATAATAGGTAATGCTTACTGGATATTTTTCTTTTGTTTGTTTCAAAATAGCATATTTCGCACTTCCATCCCAAAGCATACCTTCTTTTGCCAAACCAAAACCCAGGTATAAATTCTTGACAGGTGCATAATAAAAGCCCAGGCGGATATTGGATACTCCATAAATCCCGAACAAATCCTTGTAACCATTTTGGACAGATCCAAACCTGTGTTGAATATCCGCTTCCAGGGTTCCTTTTACAGGAACCATCACCGTTTGATCGTCGATGACCCATACGCTTTCAAAAGTATTTTTCACCGGTTTAGGAGCTGGCTGGGCATCCTGTGCCGAAGCTTTAATGGTTGGAATTAACAGCGAAATAAAAGCAGAAATAAAAATTGCCGAATAGCTTCTTGCTTTATTTATAATATTTTTCATGTTAATTTTTTTTCAAATCGCTTAATTGTTAGGTGCTCCGTTCCTTATCCAGTCATAAATTTTTTGTCTGTCATCGGCCGAAGGAATATGCGTTGACATATCCCCGTTAATTTCGATGTATAGTATACTTTTTTCCGGAACGACGGTATTGACATATCCTCCTCCCACAAGCTGGTCATATGCTAAATCGGGAGTCAAATAAGGTGTTTGTGATCCAGGTACATGGCAACCCGATAATGCACAATTTGTTGAAAATATAGGTATCAGATCATTGCTAAAACTTACAAACTGGGGAGGTTTTGTTGTCGATGCCGGAGGGAGAATCACATCCTGGTAGCAACTGCTAACACTTACACTTATGCATAATCCCGCAAACGACAACACCAATATAAAAATCCGGGAACTATTCATAAAATCTGATTTTATGAGTGATTGATTATTTATTATTGAAGTTCATATTACACTGCACTGTAATGACATCAGAAATTTCCGAAGTTGTAACACCAAAAGTTCTGCAGTTGAATTGGAAATTCAATTGCAAGCCAAACACATCATATGCATTTGCAGTCCCTTCACCAATAGTTGATCTCTTCACATAGCTCAAAGTTCCATTGATGGAAGTGTCTTTTGGGGCAGAGAGTCCGCCCTGCCAGCTCATGGTCATCGTAACTATATAACCTGCACTCTTCGTGTCGAATTCAACCTTGGTCGTTCTGATCACTGCAATATTGGAGTCTGTCAGATTTTGTGTTCCGGAAATTATTTTGGGTGCACTGACATAGCCCAGGTAACATCCTCCATCTCTGCCAGGCTCGCCAGTATTCGAAGTGTTCATTTGTACATAACCGGAGAAATATGTTTTCGTGGGATCATTTTCGTAAAATGACCAGGATGTGTCCTTTACCGGCTGTCCTGTAGTAGTGTATTTCTGCTTGAGCGGATCGGGGAGGCTGTTCATGCCAAAGGCGTTGAAACGACCCGTTAATAATCCCGCCTCTCCAAGGTAATTCCCAGACCACAATACGCTTGAGTGAACCTGGTCCATTTTCCATTGTGATGTGTCACCAGGAGTTTCGCTGCCGGGCAGGAATACACCATTACCTCTGTTAATAACAGGAGTGCCTGTCGATTCGTCTGGTAACACCACATCCTTGTGTGTACAACTTTCAATATATCCATACATGCTGAAAAAAAACAGTAGGAAGAAAATTATTTTATTGCTTAATATTCTCATAACATTCATTTTTTTAAATTAAAAATGTTGTAGCAATTCAAAAAAGCAGAAACAAAATAACTTACTTGAATACCTTTATAATATGACCTTAGTCATTCATTTACCAAACTTTGATCAGGTGTCTGGTTGCAATTAATCAGGAATTGCAAAAAGGAAATGAAAATGTTAAGTAAAATTGCAAACCGGCGATGGCTATTTTTTCCGATACCAGCCAGCAAGAAGATTCACAAAAAAAACCAATGACAGGGTTATCAAATTGAGGATAATACTAAAAGTATAAGTTATCATGCTGTTTCTTACATCTTCCTGACTAACAGTTGCGTTCATGCGTAAAAAAATGTCTTTTAACACCAGTAGAAAGAAAGGAAGGCTATGCACAAAACTTATGACCGCCTTTTTGCTTAACAGAGGAATCCAAAACAATATTGAGCTGAGTGCCCATAACAGTAAATACGGAGTATGAGACGCTGATATGAGATGGGTTGCCGAATAATCGGAATACCATTTATGTAATTCGAAGACTAAATATAAAGTGCCAGTCAGGGCATAGGCACGAGGTAAAAGTGATCTATTGCTTTCAAAATAATTGAAGACTTTGGTTTTGCGGAATCCTGCAACAAACATCACCAACATATATACGATCGGATAACCAGAAAAAAAAGACTGGAGCTCTAACTGTTCAATGTATGCGAAGAAATGACCGCCCATACTTAGGATATATTGATTGAACTAAAATACAACTCGGGCACAAAAAAGCCGGATCGAAATCCGGCCGAAGTACCGCGTACGGGAATCGAACCCGTGATTCATCCGTGAAAGGGATGCGTCTTAAACCCCTTGACCAACGCGGCTTGCTGCTCAGTAGCCTTATCGGGAATTTCCCGTGAAAGGAGTGCAAAGATATAAGTAGGAGCAAAATTTGCCAAAAACTTTTCAGTTTAGAGTTTTTAGTCTTCAGTTTAAAGTCATCTGTTCAGGCTTAATAGAAATTTAATGTTAAAAACTGTAGACTAAAAACTGAAGACTCTAAGCTGAAATTCCTCCGGATATCTTACCTTTGCATCCTTAAATTTTTAATTTCAAATTGTTTAGCTATGAGCACAGTTAAAGTTGCTATCAATGGATTCGGTCGTATCGGAAGATTGGTATATCGCCAGATTTATAAAATGGAAGGAATAGAAGTGGTGGCGATTAATGATTTAACAAGCCCCAAGGTATTGGCTCACCTGCTGAAATACGACAGCGCACAGGGCCGCTTCAACGAAGAAGTAAAATCGACAGAGAATGCAATCGTCGTGAATGGCCACGAAGTAAAAATATATGCGCAGAAAAATCCTGCTGAAATTCCCTGGAAACAACATGATGTGGATGTAGTTCTCGAGTGTACAGGATTTTTCACCGATAGGACAAAAGCTGAATCACATCTCACTGCCGGCGCTAAAAAAGTGGTGATCTCTGCGCCCGCAACCGGTGAAATGAAAACGATTGTTTTCAATGTAAACCATCAAATTCTTGACGGAAAGGAAACAGTGATCAGCTGTGCCTCCTGTACAACAAATTGCCTGGCGCCAATGGCTGATGCTTTAGACAAGGCATATGGAATCCAGATGGGACTGATGACTACCATCCATGCATATACGAACGATCAGAATACCCAGGATGCTCCTCATCCCAAAGGTGATCTGAGACGTGCAAGAGCTGCTGCAGCAAATATTGTCCCCAATAGTACCGGTGCTGCAAAAGCTATCGGACTGGTATTGCCTTCATTGAAAGGGAAACTGGATGGCAATGCACAGCGCGTTCCTACACTGACAGGTTCATTGACGGAACTGACGACAATCCTCAATAAAAAGGTAACTGTCGAAGAAGTGAATGCAACGATGAAGGCTGCTTCTAATGAAAGTTATGGATATACAGAAGATGAGATTGTAAGCAGCGATATCATCGGAATGACATATGGTTCTTTATTTGATGCTACTCAAACCAAAGTAATGACTGTCGGCGATCAACAGCTGGTAAAAACAGTGAGCTGGTACGATAATGAAATGAGTTATGTGAGCCAGTTGGTGCGCACAGTGCATTATTTCGCCAGGCTGATTTCTAAATAAATAAATACTGAGCGGAACCATTGGTTCCGCTTTTAATTTTAAGAATCTACTTGAATACACCTGGTCACTTCGATCCAAGATTGCCAGTAGAATAATTGCCAAAAATTTTTTCCGGTTATTGTGTGGAATGAACAAATGGTTTCAGCCTGGAATGTATTTTCATACAAAGGCCGGATATCATCATGTTTCCAATGCCACCTCCTTTGATGATACTTCCAACACGGATGAATGGCAAAAAGAGGTTTATATTTTTGTCTCATCGTTTGCAAAGAAAAAAATTATTCTTCTGTTATTGATTTGGGTTGAGGGTCCGGATATAAATTATTGTACTATTTTGGATTTTGCCAGACTACCGGAATTGAAACAGGAGCAACTTATGAATGGTTGAAAAAAATCTTCCCGGTCATCAATGGCTTTTATATGAAAAAATAAATCCATCTGAACTTGTGACTGATTCGATTATTTGCTCTGATGTGATCGAACATATAAAAGATCCGGATCAGCTGATTCAATTTATACGTTCTATTCAATCAGAAACTATCATTTTCAGTACTCCTGAAAGAGAGGCAAATGCAGGGCAGAAAGATTATGGTCCGCCTGAAAATCCTTCGCATTTCGGTGAATGGAATGCAGATGAATTCAGAAACTATTTTTCGTAATGGTTTCATATCGAAGAGCAACGTATCTTTAACGCCCGTTCAGTTACACAGGTCATTGTCTGCAAAAAATAAATTATTATGAGCCAGTTCAGTCAATACAATTTTGCAAATCAGAAAGCTTTGATACGCGTCGATTTTAATGTTCCTCTGAATGATAAATATGAGATAACTGATGATACAAGAATCAGGGCAGCAATTCCCACTATCAAAAAAATATTGGGTGATGGCGGCAGTGTGATATTGATGTCACATCTCGGACGTCCGAAAGATGGTCCCACAGAAAAATACTCTTTGAAGCACCTCGTAAAACATATCAGTGATTTATTAGGAGGTGCTACTGTTTTATTTGCCAATGACTGTATCGGCGAACAGGCAGAGATGACAGCAAAGATGTTAAGACCAGGAGAAGTTTTGTTGCTGGAAAATCTTCGCTTTCATAAGGAAGAAGAAAAAGGGGATGAGGCATTTGCACAAAAACTGGCAAAGCTGGGAGATGTATATGTAAATGATGCATTCGGAACGGCACACAGGGCACATGCATCTACAGCTGTAATCGCAAAATTTTTTCCTGCCGGAAAGAAAATGTTCGGACTGCTTATGGAATCTGAAGTAAAAAACGCAGAAAAAATATTGCATGATTCACAAAAACCCTTTACAGCTATTATCGGGGGCGCTAAGGTCTCAGACAAAATACTGATCCTGGAAAATTTATTGGAAAAAGCAACCGATATCATCATTGGTGGAGGAATGGCCTATACTTTCATGAAAGCAGAGGGTGGAAATATCGGGAATTCATTGTGTGAAGGAGACCGGGTGCAAACTGCCTTAGATTTATTAAAGAGAGCGGGTGAAAAAGGAGTATGTATCCATTTGCCTGCGGATTCCGTTATTGCTGATAAATTCGATGCAAATGCAAATACTTCTGCATCTCCAAGCAATAATATCCCACAGGGATGGATGGGACTGGATATAGGTCCCAATGCCTGCGATCAGTTTTCAAATGTGATCAAAAAATCCAAAACCATTTTATGGAACGGGCCGATGGGCGTATTTGAAATGGAAAAATTTCAGCATGGAACAAAAGCAATTGCAGTTGCCGTTGCGAATGCAACAGAGAAAGGGGCTTTTTCACTCGTCGGCGGAGGCGATTCGGTAGCTGCAGTCAACCAGTTCGGATTTTCTGATAAGGTAAGTTATGTTTCTACCGGTGGGGGAGCGATGCTGGAATATTTTGAAGGAAAAGAATTACCGGGAATTGCTGCGATTGAGGAGAAATGATTGTTAATGGTTGAATGGTTTGATGGTTTAATTGCTGTTTGCTCTAACCATCAAACAATCATTTTAATAACAATTTTTCCAAACTGTTTTTCATCGTCCATTCTTCTTAAAGCATTTTCTCCTTCTGCAAAGGGAAATATTTTATCGACTACCGGACGAATTTTGTGCTTATTTACTAAATCGAGCATCGATTTGAAATCTGCAGCTGTTCCCATTGTAGAGCCAAGTACATTTAATTGTTTCCAGAATATCCGCCGGAGATCAACAGTAGATGGGTTCCCCCTGGTAGCCCCATAAAAAACAATCCTGCCTCCTGGAGAAGCGATATTCAACAGCTGGCCGACCCCCTCTCCGCCGGCGCCATCCAGGATAATATCAAATGATCCGGCTTTTTCCTGTAATTGTTCTACCCATTTTTCATTTTTATAATTGGCAGCTCCTTTTGCGCCTAACGAGATAGCACGTGCGATTTTTTCATCATCCCCGGATGTCACATATGCGTTCGCGTTAGCAGCAACGGCAAACTGTAGTCCGAGCAGCGCTACTCCGCCCCCGATACCCGTGATCAGTAATTTTTCATTTTGAGCCAGTTGGCCTCGGGTAAATAATGCCCGGTAAGCGGTTAGTCCTGCCAGTGGAATTGCCGCGGCTTCTTCAATTGAAAGATGAGGGGGTTTTTCAAAAAGATTAATTGCTGGAACCTTAACATATTCAGCAAATGTGCCGTCGTCAGGCAAACCCAGTATTTTAAAATTTTTCGGATGTTGATAAGAAGCCTGGTCTCCCCAGTTTATAGCAGGATAAATGATGACTTCCTTACCGATCCAGTGAGCATGCTCCTTATTACCCGTAGCAGTGACGACTCCGGCGCCATCCGAACCGGGAACGATGGGATATTTTAAACCTGCATACATCCCTTTCTGAATCCAAAGATCGCGGTGATTGAGCGCGGCCGAATGAATTTTTACAATAGCTTCGTCTTTGTTTGGAATAAGATCAGGCAGATCTTGCAGAACAAGAGCTTCTGTTTTGTTGTTAAGTACCAGAGCTTTCATCTTATAAAGTTAAAGTTCCCTGCATTATCAACTTATGAACAAATCAATTGTATTATAAAATTTATTTGGTGAGAAAACAAAAGTGTTAATTTTAGCCTCTTAAATTAAATCTTTAAATATGAATACCCGCAATCTAAC
>DATJXY010000061.1:0-14550 GCA_035499855.1 Puia sp.
CAGAAAAAGAAAAAAAATCAGCATAATGAACTGATCATTCACTCTCTTAGAATCATTGGTTTTTCCGTTCAAATAAATCTTTTGCCTTATCAAAAAAAATAACCTTTCATTACGTATATTTTTAAGTAAATTATCGATGATAAAATTTTACATAACCAAAAAATTGAGTTATGAAAAAATCAGCCCTTATCTTATCAGGAATTATTGCAATTGGATTATTTTCTTTTTGTATGTCTCCCCCCGTCAGCACTCTTCCCATTGGCAGTTCTTTGCCAAAAGCTGATGTGAAAATGAAAGATATTTCCGGAAAGGAAATTTCACTCAATGACATAAAAAAACAAAATGGTATTCTCGTGATGTTTACCTGCAATACCTGTCCTTATGTGATCAAAAACCAATCCCGTACAAAAGAGATTTGTGCCTATGCAGAAAAAAATAATATTGGTGTGATACTGCTGAATGCAAATGAAGGCAGCCGGGATGAAGGGAATTCATTTGAAGATATGAAGGCTTATGACAGAGAACAGGGATATAGCTGGCCTTACGCGCTCGACAAGAATAGTGAACTGGCAGATGCATTTGGAGCAAGCCGGACACCTGAATGCTATCTCTTTGATAAAAATAATAAACTGGTTTACCACGGAGCAATCGATGACAGTCCTGGTGATGCCTCCAACGTAAAAAGAAATCATTTAAAAATAGCTATTGACGAAACGGTTGCCGGCAAAGAAGTTTCTATAAAGGAATCCCGTTCGGTTGGATGCAGTATTAAAAGAGCTTAGCGTTCATTGATGGCCATTGATCGATGGACGATCGCTGACAAAATTATTCGGCCAACGACCAACATCTGCCGTTCATCGTTCTAAAGCATTGCTTTTATATTTTCTTCAACCTGCACACTGTTCAATTCCCGTTCAAAGAAATGGCGATAGTGTTTTTGATTGTTTATAAAAAGGCTGGATGGAATTCCGCCAGACCAGTTTTTATCAATCTTCGGACAAAAATAATCGGCATTGGTTTCGTTGAGCCAGACGATGGGTGAAGTGAATTTTTTTTCACTGGCAAAGGAAGAAATTTTTGAAGGATAAGATTCAGGCAGGTCAAGGCTGACCAGCAATAGTTCCACTCCCCTGTCTTTATATTTTGAAACGATCAACTGAAAATCAGGAATTTCTTTTACACAAGGCCCACAGAAAGTAGCCCAGAAATTCACAATCAGGGGATGGTCACAGTGATGGATATACGATTCCAACTCAGTGATCTTCATTTTTTTTATTTCCTGCGCTGAAACATGAGCAAGAAAAATCAGAAAAGCAACTATGAAAATGATTTTTTTCATCATTTGTTGTTAAATGACCGCGGGCCGGAGCCCAAAGTCCCCAATTATTGACTCCAGACTCCGGACTTATTCCACTCCCCATTCTTTTGAGAGCGCTTCAAAGACATCTTCAGATAATTGTCGCCGGCTATAATGTCCCGCATTCATCTTTTGCCTGAATGCTTCATAAAGCGTAACAGCACAGGCTACTGAAATATTCAGTGACCGGATCATACCAACCTGGGGGATAATAAAATTTCCGTCCGCCAGTTTTCTTATTTCTTCGCTGACCCCATCATGCTCGTTCCCAAAAATCAGGGCGATGCAACGGGTGAAATCGATTTTATGTAAAGGTAACGCATCACCGGCGAGGTGCGTTGTTAAGATAATATCATATTTTTTCCGTAATGCAGAAAAACAATCCAATACATTGTTAAACTGATGAATGGTCAGCCATTTGTTGGCGCTGCTACTGCTCTTTGCTCCCCATTTTTTATGAGGAGGGATGCGTGTATTGAGAACATATATTTCCTGGATACCGATAGCATCACAGCTTCGCATAACCGCAGAAATATTATGAGGATCAAAGACATTTTCCAATACAACCGTAATATCCTGCTGCCGCTTGTTCAGCACATTCAATATGCGTTCCTGTCTTTCGGGAGTCATATATTTCCAAGATACGATTTTAGAACTACGGTTTAAACGATTGCCGTCATCATAAAATCTAAAATCGTTTGCGGAATTATCGTATTAAGGTAGAAGTCCCTTTTCTGAATATTTTCTTCCCCGTTTCACCGTCTGTATACTGCAATGTCCATACATAGGTGCCGGTATCCTGTTCTTTTCCATTGATAGTACCATCCCATTTCTTTGTCCAGTCCCTCGTCTCAAAAACCAGCTGACCATAGCGGTTATATACCTTGAACTCAAGGTCAACAGCCTTTAACGCATTGAGTGGGTATAAATAGTCATTGATTCCATCCCCGTTAGGAGTAAATGCATTGGGTACCGCTATATAGCAACTTCTTAATTCAGTCAATTTCTGTATTGCAGTATCCCTGCAACCCAGGTTATTTTCGACAATCAAACGGATCGTGTACACTACCTGAACTGCCCTGGGTGCGGTATAACTATGGGCAGCAGGCGTTTGATCAAAATCCAAAGTGCCATCTCCCAGGTCCCATGTCCATGAAACTATATTTCCAACACTATTGTTCTGGAAAATTGCCTTGTCTTCCGGACATAAAATATTGGGCGCTTCAAAATCAGCGGTCAATTTATTATCCAAATTGATAATTGCGGAGGATGTATCACTGCAAACTCCATTTGAAACAATCAGCTGAATAATTTTCTGACCAAAATCCGATTCAGGATAAATAATTTCAGGATTTTGGAGAATGCTGATCCCTGCATCCTGGAAAGTCCAGTTCCATTGATTAATTCCATGATTTCCATCCTGAGTAAAATAAAGGGTATCGTTCCTGCATCCGTATAACAACTGGTAATTGAAAGAAGCTGCTACGGTATCCGATGCAGAAAAATTCAATGTGGAGCCAGCCGGTGTTGTTTGTCCGCATTCATCGACAATTGTGCTTCCATCGCTGCCATTGACTAATTTGATCTGGTATGTACCGCCAACGGTAATCGGAGCAGATAACTGCACTAAAATGATACTGCTGTTCCCATCACTGTTACATATACCCGAAGCTGCCGAAACTATTACTCCGGAAGGACCCGTAACCTGAAAATCACTGCCATCGGGCGCAATGGTATTACAACGAATCAGTTTTGAAAAAACAAGTTGTAAAATATCGGGAGAACATCCAACAGGCACCAGGCTGTCCATCGGAGTAGGTTGTATCGGCAAAATAGCAAAAGGAATATTTTCTCCCGGCACAATCTGCGTACTGCAGTTATCCAGCAATGTATTTCCATCTGCCCCATTTTTTGCCGTCAATTGATAGTTACCGGGCGGCAATGGATTACTGAGCGTTAAAATCACCGAATCCATATCAAATCCCGAATTACAATTGATGCCTGTTGCACTGATTACTGAAGACAAAGCTGATGAAACTGTAAAATCAGAACCATCATTTACCAGGCTTGCACAAGTCATTTTTTTATTCAGCTTGACCATAATTTTTGTTGCGTCGCAGGAAACAGAAGCCGATAACAGATGAGGCTTTGTAGTATCGGTAATACTGGCAGTTCCTCCGCCAAATGATAGTTTGTATCCGCTCTGGCTCTGAGTATAATGACTTACCAATAAAAGATAATTATGTCCCTGGATCACCTGAGGCATTTTGCTGAAAGTATTCTCATAGACTGCGGGATTGGATGCGCATTCAATATTGCCTGTTCCCGATGTGGATGCACCTGTTAAACCATAGGATCCTGACCAGTTTCCTGATACGAATAAAGCGGGGTCAGTGAACACGCTGTTTGGGTCACGGCCTGTTATGTCAAAAAGCTGCCAGTCATAATCATCTCCCAAATCAGTTGGGGTGATCAAAAAACCAAGAGTTCCCGACTGATAACAGGTAAACTTGTACCAAAATGGATTTGTATCAAAATATTGAACATTCCCATCCGCACAACCCGGAACAGGAATATTTGCAGTTGAACAGAGAGGCACAGTAGTCTGGGCAAAATCATTTGTTCCGCAAACGGGAAATGCGGTCCCGGGGGTTTGACCCAGGGTGGTGCATTGAGCACTCAGTTTAAAGGTCAGTACGAGTGCAATCAATAAGAAGGAAATGCATTTCACAATCATATCTATGACCTTTTTAACTAAGAATACGTTGCAAACCCAATTGTGAACGATTTCCTAATGTATTATTTTCAGTTTTATTATGTTTTTCAGTCATTTTTTTCTCAAATTACGACCTGTATTTTTTTGTAAATATCCAATAGAAAAATAAAAAAATAATTTTGCATATTTGTAGCATCCAATTCCTGATTAACCATGAAAAAGTTAGTAAAAATTACTGCTCTTGTATTTGCTTTGCTCATCGTCTTCGCATTCGCAGCACCCTTTCTTTTTAAAGGAAAAATCATTTCACTGATAAAAAATGAAGCCAACAAGAATCTCAACGCCAGCGTTGATTTTTCTGATGTGGATCTTTCTTTGTTCAGGCATTTTCCACGACTGGCAGTGGATGTGAATGATCTCAAAATAACCGGTGTTGACGAATTCAGCCGAGACACTTTAATATCGGCTAAGCGTATAGATATCGCCCTGAATCTTATGAGTATCATCTCCGGCAATGATATGAAAATCTATCGCATTTCTGTCGAAGGTCCCCGGATCCATGCAATTGTTCACAAAAATGGAAGGGCGAACTGGTCCATTACAAAAACAGACTCTGCAAAAACAGAAAATAATACTGCTGATAAACCATTCAGACTGGAGTTGCAGAAATATTCCATTGAGAATGCTTATATCAGTTACAGCGATGAAAGCAGTAATATGAATGCTGAAATATTCAATCTGAGCCATGAAGGCTCCGGCAATTTTAATGCAGATCTTTTTACATTGAAAACAGGAACCAATGCGGATGCAATCAGTTTTACGTATGGGGGCATTCCCTATTTGTTACGGGCAAGGACGAGCATTCATACAGATATCGAAATTGATAATAAGAACAATAAATATTCTTTCAATACAGATCAGATAACACTGAATGATCTCAAATTGTCGGTCAAAGGATTTTTTCAAATGATGCAGGGAGATGCATATAATATGGATATTTCATTCAATGCTCCCTCCACAGATTTCAGAAATATCCTTTCAATGATCCCTGCGGTCTATGCAAAAGATTTCGCGAGTATCAAAACAAATGGACAAGCTCTTTTTAAAGGTTTTGTAAAAGGAATTTATGATTCCAAACACATGCCTGCCTATCATGTTAACCTTGATATAAAAAATGGTTTCTTCCAATACCCTGATCTGCCTAAAGCAGTAAAAAATATCAATGTTTCAATGCAGGTAGATAATCCTGATGGCATAACAGATCACACTGTAGTGAATATTTCTGACGGACATATTGAAATGGAAAATGATCCTTTCGATTTTCATTTGCTTCTTAAAAAACCGGTCAGTGATATGTACATTGATGCGAGCTTGAATGGGAAAATTGACCTGGGAAGCCTGTCAAAATTTTTGAAATTTGAGACGGGAACAAAAATGAGCGGATTAGTGAATGCTCAATTGCAGGCAAGAGGAAGTATTGCTCCGCTCGAGAAAAAACAATACGATCAGTTTGATGCCAGCGGTACATTAACGATCGATGATTTTGCCTACCAGTCAAAATCTTATCCCGATGGAATTGCGTTGAATAAAATGGTAATGAATTTTAATCCGAAGAATGTTACACTCAGTGAACTGACAGGAGAATATCTCAAAACAAATTTTTCTGCAAATGGAGAGCTCAACAATTTCCTGGCTTATGCACTAAAAAATCAACCGCTGGAAGGATCACTAAATATTAGGGCAGATCAAATCAATCTGAATGACTGGATGGGTATATCAAGAGATACAAATACCAGGTCGACTTCGGCCGCGGCCACAACAGCTTTTGTTGTTCCGCCAAATATTAATTTCACCATCAATGCATCTGCTGACAAAGTGCATTATGATAAACTGGATATGCAGCATGTTTCGGGAAGCTTGGCGATTGCCGATGAAACCATCAGGCTTAATGACGTTAAAGCCGATGCACTCGACGGGACAATGGCCATCAATGGTTACTATTCGACGAAAGAGAATAAAAAGAATCCAGATATCGCATTGAATTACGATGTCAAAGGACTGGATATCCAAAAAACCTTTTATGCTTTCAATACGGTACAGAAGCTGATGCCGGTTGGAAAATTCATCGATGGTAAACTCACATCGAAAATGAGCATGAAAGGAAAGCTGAATGAGCAGATGATGCCTGACCTGAATACACTGAGTGGTGACGGAAATTTATTATTGCTCGAAGGTGTTCTGAAAAAATTCGAACCGTTGGATCAGCTCGCACAAACTCTAAAAGCAGATCAGTTGAAAGACATTGCAATAAAAGATATCAAAACAAATTTCTCCTTTAAAAATGGCAGGGTGATCGTAAATCCTTTTTCTACAAAAATTAAAGACATTACGATGGAAGTCGGTGGTTCTCACGGTTTCGATCAAACGCTGGATTATGCTATCAACCTGAAAATACCCCGCAGCGAATTAGGTGGACAGGCAAATGCACTGGTCAATAATGTAGTGACCAAGGTAAATAATAAGGGCATACCTGTAAAAGTATCCGATATCATTTCTCTGAATGTAAAAATGGGAGGAACGCTGACCAATCCCGTCATAAATACCGATTTAAAGGATGCCATGAGCAGTACAGCAGGCAACCTGAAGCAACAGGCATCTGATTTTGTAAAAGCTCAGGTGGACAGCGCCAAACAACAGGTACGCGATACAGCAGCTGCAATCAAAAAACAATTGGTAAAAAGTGCAACTGATGAATTAAAGAAACAGTTGACCGGGCAAAAAGACACCAATGCCCTGGTCCAGACAAATTCATTGGATGATTCAAAAAAGAAAGTGGAAGAAACAGGCAAGGGCTTAATCAATAGCTTATTGAATAAAAAGAAAAAAGAATAATGTGATATGGGATTTGAGATAGGAGATAGGAGATATGAGATGAATAATAACAATAATTAAAACTGCTCAATCTTCTATCTCAAATCTCATATCCGGTTGATTTTACCTTCAAAAAAACCCAATCCCCCAATCCCATATCTCTCATCTTTAGTTCATCTTAACTTTCGGACTTTCGCAGTTTTCCCCTATTTTTGCCGTCCCTAAAATTTCTATAAGACTATAACTCATGGATAAACTGATCTATCTCGTCCCCCTCATGGGTATTATCGGGTTGCTGTACACTTTTATAAAATTCAATTGGGTATCGAAACAGGATGAGGGCACTCCCAGGATGAAGGAGATCAGCACCTATATTGCTGAAGGCGCTATGGCTTTTTTAAGGGCAGAATGGAAAATTCTGGGCTATTTTGTTGTCATTGTGGCTTTACTCTTAGGTGTGATGGCCAGCGCCAATCCGCACTCACACTGGTCGATCGCTCTTGCATTTGCTGCAGGCGCTATCCTGAGCGCTACAGCCGGATATATTGGTATGCGCGTGGCAACAAAAGCCAATGTTCGTACCGCGAATGCGGCGCGTACAAGTCTTAGTAAGGCATTGTCAGTTTCATTTACCGGCGGGTCTGTTATGGGATTAGGAGTGGCAGGACTTGCAGTATTAGGTTTAAGCGGATTATTCATCATATTAAAAAGCATTTTCGCACCAGAAGCAGCTGTGAATTCACAGGAAATGCTTAAGACCATTGAAGTGTTGACAGGATTTTCTTTAGGTGCCGAATCGATTGCTCTTTTTGCGCGTGTAGGAGGAGGAATCTATACAAAAGCCGCGGATGTAGGTGCAGATTTGGTAGGTAAGGTTGAAGCAGGAATTCCTGAAGATGATCCCCGCAATCCGGCAACGATTGCAGATAATGTGGGAGATAATGTAGGTGATGTAGCCGGAATGGGCGCCGACCTTTTTGGGTCATATGTGGCTACAGTACTTGCAACGATGGTATTAGGGCAGGAAACAGTATCTGTTGACCAATTTGGCGGACTGGCTCCAATTATATTACCGATGATGATTGCAGGAATTGGAATTCTTTTTTCGATCGTAGGTACCTGGTTTGTAAGAATCAGTGAAACTGCAAGCATCAATACTGACACCGTACAAAAAGCTTTGAACATGGGGAACTGGGGATCGATCATACTGACAGCCCTTGCTTCTATCGGTCTCGTATACCTGATTTTACCCGAAACAATGGTATTGCGCGGAATAGAGTTTACAAAATGGGGCGTTTTGGGAGCGATCGCTGTTGGATTGGTTGTTGGTACATTGATGAGCCTGATCACCGAATATTATACGGCCATGGGTAAACGCCCGGTGCTGACAATTATTCGTCAATCATCCACGGGTCATGCAACCAATGTTATTGGTGGTTTGGCCATTGGCATGGAATCAACTTTTTTACCCATTCTTGTATTAGCCGGCGGCATCTGGGGTTCTTACGAATGTGCAGGTCTATATGGTGTTTCGATTGCAGCTGCAGGAATGATGGCAACTACTGCAATGCAATTGGCAATTGACGCTTTTGGCCCCATTGCAGATAATGCAGGTGGCATCGCAGAAATGAGTGAATTGCCCAAGGATGTGAGAGAAAAAACCGATGTGTTAGATGCTGTTGGAAATACAACTGCTGCTACCGGAAAAGGATTTGCAATCGCATCGGCTGCACTGACAGCTTTAGCGCTTTTCGCAGCATTCGTAGGTGTTGCGGGCATATCCGGAATTGATATTTATAAAGCAAAAGTCCTGGCCAGTCTATTTGTTGGAGGAATGATACCATTTATATTTTCATCTTTAGCGATTCGTGCAGTGGGACAGGCAGCGATGTCGATGGTGGAAGAAGTCAGAAGACAATTCCGAACTATACCAGGAATTATGGAAGGCACAGGCAAACCAGAATATGATAAATGCGTTGCGATTTCTACAGAAGCTTCCATCAAAAAAATGATGTTGCCCGGGGCAATTGCTATTATCTCTCCTCTCGTGATTGGATTTTTATTAGGACCAGAGGCATTGGGAGGATTTTTAGCCGGTGCAACCGTGAGTGGTGTGTTATTGGGAATGTTTCAAAACAATGCCGGAGGTGCCTGGGATAATGCAAAAAAATCATTTGAAAAAGGAGTAGAGATCAACGGTAAGATCTTTTATAAAAATTCAGAACCGCATAAAGCATCCGTAACGGGTGATACTGTGGGTGATCCTTTCAAAGACACATCAGGACCTTCAATGAATATCCTGATCAAGCTGATGTCGATCGTTTCACTTGTCATTGCCCCTACCCTGGCGCAAATCCATCACACAAAAAAAGAAAATGCAAACGTTTCCGATAAAAAAGCAACAACGGCAAAAATGATTTCGGCATCTGTAAAAACAGATCCGAAATCAAATCGTATTGCTTTCAAATGATTTTTATCTAAACTTTTTGCGGAAGGGCTTTATCAAAGTGAACAGGATCTAAATAATTTATCTTTAAAAGAAAAATCTTAAAAAATTTCCCCATTGAATTTAGGAATTGATAACATGATTATATTTGCAACGGTATACTAATCATACCAAATACCAAAAGTCCCGCTGTTTCCACAGGGGGGCTTTTTATTTTTGGCCGAATGACCTCCATTGGAAAATATGAAGTAGCAAGCTATATTACTTATCGATCATTTTTTAGCACGTCTTAACAGTCGGCAAATCGATTTGTTTTGCTCTTCGCAGCCAAATGTTTTTATCTTTGCAAATACATTTATGCCCCCTGCAATTTTATATTATGCCATTCCTTTTTTTCTGCTTTCATTGCTGGTAGAAGCATGGCTTTCTCACAGAGAAAGAAAGCATTTATATGAAGTCAAAGATACTTTCAGCAGCCTGGCGCTCGGCATTGGAAATCTTTTGAGCGGTCTAATTTCGAAAGCATTTATTTTTGGTTTGTTCATGCTCCTTTACAGGTTTCGTTTTTTTACTTTAGACGCTTCGCATTGGTGGGTCTGGGTGCTGGCTTTTATTGCAGATGATTTTTCTTATTACTGGTTTCACAGAACCAGTCATCATGTGGGATGGTTCTGGGCATCACATGTGGTTCATCATTCTTCGCAGAAATACAATCTGGCAGCAGCATTGAGACAAACCTGGACCGGAAATTTAACGGGATCATTCATATTCTGGCTATGGATGCCGCTGGTGGGCTTTCATCCGATCATCGTAATGACGATGCAATCCGTCAGCCTGATTTATCAATTCTGGATCCATACGGAAATGATTCATGTTTTACCCAAACCCATCGAATTTATTTTCAATACTCCTTCACATCACCGGGTTCATCATGGGACCGATTTGAACTACCTTGATAAAAACCATGCCGGCATATTGATTATTTGGGACAGGATCTTCGGAACTTTTAAAAAAGAAGAACAAAGACCTGTCTATGGTCTTACCAGGAATATCGGATCCTTTAATCCCGTCATCGTTGCATTCAAGACCTGGTCTGATCTTTTTGAAAAAGCAGGGGCTTCCGGCTCATTCAGAAATGCCATTAATTATTTTATTCAGCCTCCCGGATGGAGTCATGACGGCAGCACTAAAACTGCCAAACAAATGCTTGAAGAAAGTAAAATCTGATCCACTCCAAGCAACATTTTTACATACAAACCGACTTTAAATGAGAGACTTTTTTTAAGTTTTTATCAACTCTTTCATTTTAACGTTTTATTACGAAAATTGTCGTAAATTAGGTGCAAAATTTCTTTTCATGAATACTATTAAGTATATCAAACCCACCGAAAGCGAACTGGAAATACTCCAGGTGCTCTGGGGAAGGGAATCAGCCAGCGTAAGAGAAGTGCACGAAGAGCTTGCAAAGAGTAAAGATGTTGGTTACACCACAACATTAAAACTGATGCAGATCATGCATGAAAAAGGTCTGGTGAAAAGGGATGACTCATTTAAGACGCATATTTATCATCCGGCCGTGAGCAAGGAAAAAACACAGAAACATTTATTGGGTAAAATGATTAATACGCTGTTTGGCGGTTCACCCACAGAACTGGTAATCCAGGCATTAGGCAATCATAAAACATCTTTGGAGGAATTGGAAGAGATCCAGCAATTATTGGATAATCTCAAAAAACAATAGGCATGCATTTTTTTAGCCAATCTGTGTTGCTTAGAGCTCTTGGCTGGTCACTTGTGAACAGTCTTTGGCAAATGGCATTGCTATGGCTGATTTACCTGATCCTTACCGGCATGGGTAGCCGCTTTTCTGCGAGGGCAAAACATAATATCGGTTTATTGCTGAGTACTGGCGGATTCCTGTGGTTTATTTTTGGTTTTATCCTGAGACTGGATGGTCAATATTCGTATGAAAGTATTAATACTATCAGTCTGAATTCCGACAACAGGTATTACAATTTTTTATTCCTGGCTAAAAAAACAATTGCATTCATTCTTCCCTATCTGTCTTCAGTCTATTTAGGCTCGCTTTTGTTCATCCTTATGCGGTATATAAAATATTATATTGATCTCCGCTACATTAAAATAAAAGGTCTGCATAAGATGCAACCGGAATTAAGACTGTTTACACAAACCATATCCCTGCAAATGGGAATCAAAAAGAAAGTAACGGTATGGCTTTCTTCGATCGTCGACAGTCCAATGACCATCGGGTTTCTGAAACCAATCATTTTGATTCCGCTGGCAACCATCAATCATCTGACCACAGAACAGGTAGAATCCATCCTCCTGCATGAACTGACCCATATCAAAAGGAATGATTACCTGGTGAATTTTTTTGTAACTGTATCTGGGATCCTGTTTTTTTTCAACCCGTTTTCAAGGCTTTTAATAAACTCGATTAAGAAGGAAAGAGAGCATAGCTGCGATGATTTAGTAATGCAGTTTCAATATAATCCCCATGTATATGCTTCGGCATTGTTCTCACTCGCAAAAAACAGGCACCAGCGTCATCGTCTTGCGATGATGGCCATCGATCCGAACAGCCAGTTGTTATTGGAAAGAATTAAACGAGTGACCGGTCACCATCATCGGAACAGACGTTTCAATTTTGCTTCGATTGGTTGCTTCATGATTGCAATTTTAGCCGGCATCGGTTTTTTAAAATTTTCTCACCCGGCCTTGAAAACTGCAAACCGGCAATCTGTCAATAAAGTTTCAGTGAATCCGGTCAATGAGGCGTCGCAAAAAACCTTTGTATTTACATCCTTTACTGCAGTAAAAGAAAAGCCCAAAATCGCAGTCAAGCCAAAACGCAAAAAAGAAATAAAAGATGAGGACAACGGAGATGAAGCAACGAATGATATAGTGGCTGTCAGCAATGACGAAGCCGAACCGCAGGATGAAAGCGAAGTGAGTAATGCAAATGCTGTATTCATACCGGAAAAGAGGGAATATTCCATTGTTACCTCTCCAAACATACCTCCACCCGCTCCCGCAGCCGCAGAAGTAAATGCTTATCCCTATGTACCCAATTCGAGTTTTTCTTTTCAGATATTAGAAGATACTTTAAAACCCCGCAGCCGGACAATGACATATGATGATCTCGAAGCGGAAGTAACCATGCAGAAATCTCTACAGGCCCTGAACCAAATCGACTGGGAAAAAATCGCAAAGGAAATGTCGAGGAACGGAAAAAAAGTCGATATCAACAAACTGAAAAACGAGATTACAAAATCTTTGCAGAATGTGGACTGGAACCAGATCAACCAGGATATTCCATCGACAATCAGTAATGCAGATCAAAAAAGAATTCTTGAAAATCTCCAGATGCAGTCGCAATATCTCCAGGATAGAAAATACACGAATAGGGTTCGCGTTCAAACGCTTCAGAGACAAATAAGGATACAGCAACAGAATTGGAATCAAAATGAGCTGAGGAAAGAAGCCGAAACTTTGGAAAAAGCCGGACAGCAGACAAAAAAGAAAATTCTCCGCATCACTTATATCTGATACAGATTAAAAGATCCTCATTGGACTTGTCTTCGCACCAAAAGGGAAACAGAAGCAGCCAGAGTCCAAATATTCTGGGCCAGTAAAACGAATATCACTATCATCAATGCAGTATCACTAAAAAGTCCGGCGACACCGAGGACCTGGAAAAGCGCACCCAGTATCAATGCAGTCCAAATAAATACGCGAGGCAAGATGAAAGTATTTAATAAAGCAAATCCCATCACCAGGAATAAGGAAGGTGCGAGCAGGAAAATATGGATAAAAACGCTTCCCATATCCACTGCGGTCACTGCAGATTCATTATGACCATTGGTTCCGGATTGAACTGCTGCAAGAATAAATGTTCCTTCGGCAAGACTGAGGGCGAGAATTACACCTGAAGCAAGCAATACCAGTCTTCCTGCAAATCTTTGGGAAGATCCGGCAAGATGAACGAGTGCGAGAACAAAAAGGACCGACAATAATGATCCGATCTGCTGGAGCCAGACATCCACTAAAATGACCTGATGATATTTATTCCCGAAAGCAATGATCTGATCTGTACTTGCATCTGGGGCCGGCAAAGGCATCAGCCAGAAAGGAGCAGAAAAATAGACTGTCAAAGCAATGGTTCCAAGAATACCTGAGATTGCTGTGAGACTGGTTGAAAGCCTTAAAGACATAAAAGTTCTTTACCTAAATATACTCTTTCTATTTTCAGCTCTGATGAGATTAACTGGAATGAACATACGCAAATGGATCCTATTGGAGGAAATATCCAGCCCTTTTTCCTTCGCAACATAATAAGTCAAGGATAGACAGATTGGGAAAAAATCCGGCTCTTTCTTCAAAGACCTGCCGGTATCTGGTCGGTTCAAAATTCTTATAATTCTTAGGAAGTATTTTATTCCGGAGGTCGAGCCATTGAGCAGAATCATATTCTTCGACATATGATTCCGTGAAAGAAACACCAACCGGCCACGCCAAAATTTTGGCAGTCCAGTCAAAGCAGGCAAGGTTCCAATCCAGCAAAAATTCAAAAGAAGTTTCGTAAAGATCGGACAGATCCTCCCGGTAATATTCAAACCAGGGGGAATGATTATAACAGCTAATGATGCTCCTCCAATGTTGTTTTTGCCAAGGCTGGCGATTGTCGATTTTAATATCCCTGATCAATTTCTTTTGATCCCTTCCTTCTTCCAGTGGAATGCTCAAAGAAATGATTCCATTGGCGCCCGCAATCAGCATCCGGTTCCTGAAACTCATTTTCTGATAGAACTCATATTGTTCGAAAACTATATTTGAGTATTCAAACGAATTTTTATAAAATATAATTGGTGGAAAATATTGTAATTCAGATAATAAATTCATTAAACTAATTTAATTTATTCCTTCGATCCGAAGAATCAAAAAAACGGATTGTCGATATTTAATGGTGGCTCAAAATTATAAATAAAAAAATGATACAAATTGCATTAAGCAAATTATAATCAATTACTTAAAACAATTTTCTAATTACTAAACAGTTTGTCCTGATCCAAACCTGGATTTTTGAATAGCCTGTTTGCAAAATTCTAAAAAAATTAGCGTAGAAAAAAAAATAAAAAA
>DATJXY010000062.1:0-2947 GCA_035499855.1 Puia sp.
CAACGGTTCAATTTGCCCCTTACATCCAGGATTTAATTTCAATCGGGACACATGTGAAACTGCTGATTGCTGGAAGGTATGAAACATATAACTGGATTTCCCGGCCTAATGGAAAGGATAATTACACGCAGGATAATGACAGTTCTACAGCCCATGTGTTTTTACCGAGGGCGGGATTCGTATATAGTTTTAATAAAAATCAATCGGTATATGCCAGTTATTGTGAATCCTATCAGCCGCAATATGATAACATGCGAAATAATGGAGGACCGTTCCCACCGCAAATTGGCCAGCAGGAAGAAATCGGTTACAAGGGAGTCTGGTTTAATGGCAAGCTCTTATCAACACTGGCTTTTTACAATATTTTTTGGAAAAACCAACTGGCTGCAGACCCAAGTGACTCAACCCATCAAAGACTGATTACTATTCCGGGTCTATACAGCAGGGGCGCAGAACTGACATTGCAGGCGAATCTTAATCAATGGTCGATACAGGGTTCTTATGCTTACAACAATGAGATTTTTTCAGAGAACAGTCCCTTAGGTAATAAAGGAGACCGCTTCGACAATGCACCGCATAGCATCGCCAACCTTTGGCTCAAATACAATGTGGCAAATCATTCTGTACTCAAAAGATTGAGTTTTCTGTTGGGGGGAAAATACGTAAGCAACAGGATTGGCTCCACGCTTTCAGCGCCAAAATTCCTGATGCCCGCCTATTTTGTACTTGATGCGGGAATAAATTATAACTATAAAAGATTTGATTTTTCATTGAATGCATACAACATCACCAATACGGTTTATATTCCGGGTTGGTACGCGTCCGATTTTATGGTGATGCCAGGCACACCGTTCAACTGGAAACTCACTATCCGTTATACCATTAAATAAATCCTGAAAGAAGCAGGCGCAAGTTTCCTGCTTCTTTGTTTTTTTAAAACCTGAAAAAATCATGGTTAAGAAAATATTCCTGAACAGAAAACTCTTTGCCATCCATAGCTGGCTTGGTTTATTTCTTGGGTTTTTCTATTTACTTATTTCCATCAGCGGAGCCCTATCTGTTTTTCGTTTTGAACTGAATTCACTGATATACGGACACAAGACCAATATAGTGAATGAACCCTCCAAGAAAAGGCTTTCCTATGATTCTATTTTTTCTATTGCAAGAAAAGAGGTTCCCGGTATGCCCTATTATGTTTGTGGTTTTGAGGAATCTTACGAGAATGCACCTGCATTTTACAGCGCGGTAACACATGTTAGGCCCAGGCTCTTTGAGAGCAGTATGCAATACAAGGTAAATTATTTAAATCCTTATACCGGCGAGTTGAAACTGCCGACGAACAGCCAAGGAAAAAATAATGTGATCGACTGGATCATGGGCTTTCATTATTCATTTGCTTTTGGCGAAGGTGGAGAATTGTTTGTCGTATTGCTCGATATTGCTTTGCTGATTAGCATCATCACCGGTTTTATTTTTTATCGGAAATATGTATTGAAAGCATTAACATTCCGTGTAAAAATAAAGTTTACTAATTGGAGGGTTGCCTCTTCAGGCTTGCACAGGGTAATTGGTACATGGGCATTACTCTTTAATCTTTTTATTTTTTTATCGGGGCTATATATCCAAAGAAAATTTTTTACAGAGAAATGGTGGGATAAATATACCCATACCGAAAATGGGGAACATCATCATACTGACAAAATAAGTTACCCATCGTCGTTAGTTTCATTAGATAGTTTGAAGACCATTGCTATGGCGAAAGCCCCGAATATGCATTTCCTGAGCTTCAGTATAGATTGCGGGCACGGTGGAGGCATTTCAGCGCTTGGTATAAAGCAGGAATCTATCTTCCAGGCTTATGATAATATCGCTCTTGTAAATTTTGACAGTGCCGGTAACTATGTGAATACCTATTACAGGCCCTGGAAAGAATATAGCGCTGCCGATAAATTTAATGACATCAATTTTTCTTTCTTCCACACCGGCTGGGCATTTGGAACCCCCGGTAAAATTCTCTGGTGCATCATGGGATTTTCTCCCGCCTTTCTTTCTATAACAGGATTTCTGCTGTGGTGGAGAAAGAAAAAATGGAAAGCTCATTCAGGTAATAAAGCAATATCAAGCCAAGTAATAAAAACAAACATTAACGGTTTAAAAGTTTTTTTATGAAAGCGTATTATTTTACTGTCGTAATTATTAGCCTTTTGTCTTTAAAGGCAAGCTGTCAGGGAACGATTCTTGAAAATAAATGAATTTTTCAATCTCCCTTATAACCCAACCAAATTTTACGCCAGTTATTCGTAGAATTTTCAAAATTTGTAGTTGGTTAATTCAAATTGGATCAACCAAAAAAGTTTTACACTTTGTTTTACACTTCGCTCACAACTATTTGAAAATCATTCCGAGGTTTGAATCCTCGTCGGGCAACCAGGACAAAACTCAATAACCCGCTTCAACTTTATTTCAGCGGGTTTTGTGTTATAATGAATTAATATTTCTTTTCTTTTTTGATGTATGTGTTACGCTTTGTATTACCGTTTGTGTTACGCTTTTAGAAATCAGAAAATTGCTTTTTCTCTCTGATTTTCGCTAGTCATAAATAAAATATGTGTTCGTTTGAAAATGATTTTTCAGACATTTTCCAATGTGGGAAATTTTATTTCAAGACAGGATGTTAAACTTTTGAGTTCCGATATTTTCAAGGGGATATAAATAAGCTATTTTTTAACCATGCTACATTTTGTTTCGATTTGTGTTCTGCGCCAAGAACGTCTCGATGCAACAAGGGCCTTCAGGCATTAAAATATCTGAATAGAGGTATTATTTAAAGAAAATGCCTGGTTTGTGTAGTGATTGTCTGATAGTAAGATCGTGAGGGCCCTGGTTAACATCTTGAAATTTGAAGTCACTGTGATGCACATACGAGGATCAGTTGGGCTTCGTGATG
>DATJXY010000063.1:0-8254 GCA_035499855.1 Puia sp.
TATGGATCATTAATAGGTTGCGCTTATTACATTAGAAGAAATAATAAAACAAAAATTGACAGTACGATATTATTTATCGATTCTGCATCCACCATGCGATATACTGAATATATGGATTCAGCTATAAGCCGGACTATCAGAGCCTTTAATTGATACCATAATAAAAAAGCCAGTCAAACGACCGGCTCTGCGTTGCGAAGGGTGGGTTCGAACCACCGACCTTCGGGTTATGAGCCCGACGAGCTACCGCTGCTCTACTTCGCGATATGGGACGCAAAGGTAGCATTGCACAACCTAATAGCCAAACAAATTTTCTTTGCCATACCTTTGCATCTCTTTTTATGAAAGCAGGATTTGTTAACATATTTGGTAAGCCTAATGCCGGGAAAAGTACCTTGTTTAATGCATTGATGGAAGAGAAGCTGGCAATTGTTTCTCGAAAAGTGCAAACGACAAGACATCGCATTAAAGGCATTCTGACCAGCAAGGATTATCAAATCATTTTTTCCGATACACCTGGCATCATTCAGCCGGAATATAAGCTGCATGAAAAGATGATGCTGGCTGTGAAGAATTCATTGGAAGATGCTGATCTTGCAATTTTACTCATCGATGCGAGGGATGATCCGGATGAAAACGATCGTTTGTTTTCTTCCCTTCAGTTAAAAGTGCCGGCTATTGTGGTCCTGAATAAGATCGATACCATCAATGAGGAAAAAGAAAAAAGCCTGACTGCTTTTTTTGAGAAAAAGGCTTACTCTAAAGAAGTGATTAGCATTTCAGCATTAAAAAATATCCGTATTCAGGATTTGCTTGAGAAAATTCTGCATTATCTGCCACAGGGAGAACCTTTTTTTGATGAAGAAGAACTGACAGACCGGCCAGTGAAATTTTTTGTGGGAGAACTGATCAGAGAAAAAATATTTGAATTGTATGAAGATGAGATCCCTTATCATACGACTGTCATGGTTCAGGAATTCAAAGAGAAAACGACCCTCACAAAAATCAGGGCCGATATAATTGTGTACCGCGAGACGCAGAAGGGAATCATTTTGGGAGAGGGTGGAAGGATGATTAAGAAACTGGGCACGGAATCCAGGAAAGACATTGAAGAATTTATCGGACGGAAAGTTTTTCTTGAGTTGTTTGTAAAGGTGAGACCCAAATGGAGGGACAATGAAATGTATTTAAAAGAATATGGATATTAGAGATTCTTTCGCACAGAGCTAACAGAGAAAAGGAGTACTCGCTTTTCCTCTGTTAGCTCTGGCGATATATCTTACCTAACACCAATTTTATTATGTCAGGATTTACAGTAGCAATAGTAGGGAGACCCAATGTGGGCAAGAGCACTTTTTTCAATCGTTTACTGGAAGAAAGAAAAGCGATTGTGGATGATATCAGTGGAGTTACCCGCGACAGGCAATATGGAATCGCTGATTGGAATGGTAAAACTTTCAATGTAATTGATACAGGTGGTTTTGTTCCCGAGAGCAAAGATGTTTTTGAAAAAGAAATCAAAAAGCAGGTATTGATTGCCGTTGAAGAAGCAAATGCCATCATTTTTATGACGGATACCGCAACTGGAATTACCCTTCTCGATGAAGCAATGGCGACGCTTCTTCGCGGCTCCGTTAAACCGGTTTTCCTTGTTGTTAATAAAGTGGATAATAGTGATCGGCTTCTGCAGGCAACAGAATTTTATAGCTTAGGTTTTGAAAATATTTTTTTTATTTCTGCCATGTCAGGTAGTGGTACAGGAGAACTGCTGGATGCAGTTACCGCTCTCATAACAGAATCAGATACTGAAGTAACGGAGGAAGTCCTGCCTAAGTTTGCGATTATCGGTCAGCCTAACACAGGTAAATCTTCATTGTTAAATTCACTGGTAGGAAAAGAGCGTACTATTGTGAGCGAGGTAGCAGGCACTACCAGGGACACGATTCATACACATTATAAATTATTCAAGAAAGATTTTATTTTGATCGACACAGCCGGAATCCGGCGTAAGGCAAAAGTTCATGAGGATCTCGAATTTTATTCGGTAATTCGGGCAATCAAGGCAATGGATGAAGCTGATGTCTGTTTGCTTATGCTCGATGCTACGAAAGGAATTTCGGCCCAGGATCTGAATATTTTCAGCATGATTGTGAAAAAAGGAAAAGGAGTAGTTATTCTTGTCAATAAATGGGATCTTGTAAAAAAAGAAACCAATACTGCTATTGAATATGAAAAAGAATTGAAGCAAAGGTTTTCTCCCTTTGTGGATCTCCCCATTCTTTTTATTTCAGCAAAAGAAAAAACACGTATTTATAAAGCCATTGAAGTAGCGCTTGAGGTATATGAAAACAGGCAAAGGAAAATTCCTGGTTCTGCTTTGAATGAAACCATGCTAAAAGCTGTAGAAGCATATCATGCGCCGGTGGTCAGGGGTCACTCAGTTAAAATAAAATATATTTCACAGTTACCTACACCTGTTCCTTCATTTGCTTTTTTTACTAATTTCCCGGATGATATCAAACAACCATATCGCAACTATCTGGAAAACCAGTTGCGTCAGCATTTTAATTTCAAAGGAGTGCCGGTCAGGATTTATTTTCGTAAAAAATAATGGAGAAGGACAGTGAATGAACTTAATTGGATAGTGGTAACTCACTGATTGTTAGAAAAAAAGATTTGAATATCAGGAAAAACATTTTACCTTTGCGCGCAATAATTTCCATTTAAAATTACAACTCATGAAAAAACTATTCGCTCTTTTGGCTGTAGCTGGCTTCATGACTGCCTGCAACAACAGCACAGAATCTGCTGCCAGCAGTGTTGATTCCGCCGCCAAAGCTGCTACTGACACAGTAAAGGCTATGGTTGATACAGCTGCAAAGAAAGTTGACTCTACTGCAAAAGCTGTTGTTGATACTGCAAAAGCAAAAATGAGTGCAGCAGCTGACAGCGCTAAGAAAGCTATTAAGAAATAATTTTAATTTATTTCTTCGTGAAAAATCCTCCGGCATACCGGGGGATTTTTCTTTTCATTCATCCACACTACCTCAAAATGGTATTTTTTTTCCTTCTCTTATCATCTATCTTGCCGTCTGAATCATACAAATCATTTTAGAAGCTGCGTAAAATTTAGTAAGATCATTTATTCAGGATTTTTCATTAATTGTAAGACTTCCTTTTAGCTGTTAATTATTCATTGTAATCAGGTTTTCAATTTATTCTTCATATCACTTTAAGAAGCCACGGAAACGCGAAGGATTATAATGCCTTTGTAGTAAAAAAAGCCACCTGAACAACGGATTTTTTAAGTCTTTTAATTTTTCTTAAAACCTAACCTATGTATTCCTACATTCTCAGAAAAACCGTATCCGTACTTATCGTTTTATTTTTTCTTTATTCGAATTCATTTGCAGGAATCAAAACATGGACTGGTGCCGGCGGGGATGGACTCTGGGCAACCCCATCCAATTGGAGCGGAAATATAGTTCCATCAGCTGACGATGATGTTTTGCTTGACAATTCAGTGATCGGCATCAATTATAATGTCACAATGCCCAATGCGGCAGTCATTGTCAAAACGCTTAGTATCAGTCCAGATCCTGCAAAAATCATTCAATTAATTCTGCCGGCCAGCAATACAATCGAACCTGGATTTACGGCTATTGGTCCCGGTTATGGTCTGCTGATCAATAATGGAGGAATTTTTCAAAATTCATCCGGACTCACCAGTGGGGAGTCTCTCAATATAGCGGATTCAATCAGGATCAACAATGGTGGCAAATATATTCATCGTACCAGGGCTTCTCACGCGAATAATATTGTAAGATTATTATCTACGGCTCCCGGAACCGAAGAAGGAATATTTGAATTCGATGTGCCCCGCGTTTCTTACACTGTATCGATGAGTAACAGGATTTATGGAACGCTTGTGCTGAGCGCAGTAGCTGCAGGTGGAGCTATCAGTTATACCTGCAATGGAAGCAATACTTTGACATTGAATGGAAACCTGCAGATCAATGAGGGTGTTAATTTCAGTGTTGACCTGGGTGGAGTAAATGGCAATATTTTAATCAAAGGAGATTATATCCAGAATGGAGGAGTTTTTAATATTGCAAGCGGAGCTGGTAACTCAACCTCAGTCAGGATAAAAGGTAACCTCGTTCAATCTGCAGCAGGAACAATTACGGAGACCAATACGGGACTACCTTCAATTGAACTCAATGGTGTTTCGCTGCAGGTTATTTTTCTGGCCGGGAGCATCACAAATAATATCAGTTTCCGAATGAATAATCCGGAAGGAGGAGTTTTATTGTCACCTCTGCGATTGCCATATAAACTTGAATTGATAAGGGGAAAAATAATCACTTCTTCTGTTAATTTGTTAACGCTTCAAACCAATTGCAGTGTAATAGTTGACAGCACTTCGTTAAATACCAGTTTTGTTGATGGACCGTTGAGAAAAGAAGGTCTTATATCCATTCCATATTTTCTGTTTCCGGTCGGGAAAAATGCATCATTACGATGGCTTGAATTAAAAAATGCAACCGGCAATTTCGTAGTGGAATATATAAAATCCAATCCGCGATCACTTAGCAATGTTTGCGGAGCAGGCATTGATCATATCTCTTCCATGGAATATTGGACCATTCAGCCCGATGCTAATCCTTCACCATCAGCCAATGTTGAACTGTCATTTCTTATCCCGGGAAGCGGAGGCATAACTGACCTGAATTTTATGGATATAGCTTCATTGTCTTCGGGTATTTGGATGGATGCAGGTCAGTCTGCTGTTACAGGAGCTTTTAATTCGGCCGGATCTGTCGTGAGTAATCCTGTTAATAACTTTCCCGACTCGGGATACTTTTCACTGGCAAGCACGGCCGACTTGGAGAATCCTTTGCCGGTTACCTTGATCGATTTTAATGGAAATATGGTTCATAATGAAGTTGTATTGAACTGGAGTATCGATTTGCCGGGCGATGCCGATTATTTTGAAGTATTGACAAAACGCTTCAATGATTTTGAAGTTATCGGGAAGGTGAAAGCAAGTATACACAAATACAATTATCAGTATACAGATGATTCTGTTCAGAATGGAATCAACTACTACCGGCTTAGGTTAATCGATAAAGAAGGTATTGAATACCGGAGTAAAATTATAGCTATCAACAATAAGAAATCCGATTTTACAATCACGATAGCGCCGACCATCATTTCGGGGGATCAGGCCAGCCTGCAGATCAATTCTTCTCACAGTGAAAAAATGGAATGGATTATTACTGCAATGGATGGAAAAATTGTGAAGAGAGGGTTCATCTTAGTTAATACCGGGAATAATATTTTTTTATTGGATCTGCAGGGACTGGCGACGGGAATGTATCAGTTGACCGGAGTCAGCGGGGATAAGCAATTTTATACTGTCAGGTTCATAAAACAATAAAATAATCAGATCGTGAAAATTATAGTTTCATTTTAGTGATCAGGGCCTTTACTTCTTTTTTATATTGTTCCAGTGATTCTATTTCCTGATTGATAAAACTATTTTCCTGCAATGATCCGGTCACAATATTCATTTCCTGATCGCTGGCATACACCATTTTTCGAAAAGGATTGCTGTAGTCTTTTGCTCTTGAATTATAAATCGCTTTTGTCATCCATTCTCTTGTAACAAGACTTTGTTGTAATAATGTTTTGAATTTTGATTTATCGATTTTCCTGATATGAATGTTTTCAGTTTCTTTTAAGGCTGCCAAAGCATGAATGAGTTTATCCTGTTCGTAATTTTCTCCCTCTTTAATGTAAAATGTATGTACCTGATCCCATCCTTTGATCTTTCCTTTGTGGATCTGTTCTACGAATGATTCGAGAGCAGTTTGCTGAATAAGTTGTCCGCCTGCATTGATCCAGGAGCTGAGTAATAGCCGGGAAGGGATCTTTTCCTGCAAGGAATCGAATGTCTTAACCTGGTTTGATTTGGCAAATTCCATTAGTTGTGTAATGGCATAATAGCTGATTAGCTCTTTGAACAGCGCATATGCCTGGGAAATCTTTACCAGCCTGGTTTTGCGATCGCTGTTTTCAAAACCATCTGCAAAAATATTGAGTTCATTCACCAATGGATTGTTTCCCTCCAGCAATTTTTTGCCAAAGACAATCCATTCTTCTTCAGAATATTTTTTACCGGCATCCAATTGAAGCGCATATGCCTTGCCGGTATATTTTTTAAACAGCTCGATTGAACTGATCATTTCATTCACACTGTCGGGAGCAAGGAAATCATATTCCAGCAATTGAATCTTCTCTGTTCGCTTGTCCCTGTCTACATATTTTCTTGAATTTCGGGCCATCGCATACATGTTGTAGAGAAACCAATATCCCGGCATTACAATGAGCTCATCTTTGCTCACATCATTGCTTACCAGTGAAAAAGGAATGGGGATATCGAGTTCAGCCGGATAATCCCCTTTTGCGAGAATGTTGAAAGAGGCGAATTTCGAATTGTGCTTCAGGCTAACGCAGAGGCCCGGCCAAAATCCGCGGCCTGCAATTAATTCGCCATCTGCACTTCTCGAATTATGATTGGAACCAATGGTTGCTCCCGCTGCCATATTGCTTTGTCCAAGCACCAGCGCAGCACATAGAAAAGAATTATTATGATGCTGTTCATGGGCAGGGAAGATCAAAGAGTTCAAAACTTCGCAACAGGAAATAGTGGAATTGTTGCCCAGATAAGAATTGATCAGGCGGGCGCCATATTTTAATTGTGATTGTGAAGCAAGAATAAAACGAACGGCTTTCACGCCATAAAATATCCTGCACCCATGGCCGATAATACCATTCACAAGTTCGCAACCTTCGCCAATCTGTGTTTTTTCATTAGGAGAGGAATTGATAGTGAGGTTTTTCAATTTGTTCGCTCCTTTCAGATAGGCATCACTCCCAATCATCACGTCCTTGATGATCTTACAGTTTTTAATTACAGTCCTGTCGCCGATCTTTCCATAATAACCATGCAGACTATCAAATTTTTTTTCTGTAAATTCTTTGAGCTTGTTCTGTAATATTTCATCATCCCGGAACCGGCTCCAAAGCCAGGCATCACCCGGCAGCATCCCGTCAAAAGGAATGATGCTTCGGCCGCCATTTTCATTACATATTTCCAGCTTGATGCGTATTGATTCGCGTTCTCCCTCTTTGATAATGCCATTGCCGAATTTTGCATGATCTGTGGTCGTCAGTTCGTTGGTATTTACAATCATCACATCATTACCGATGATATAATGAGATAAATAATTCACGTTATCGATCACCACATTATTTCCAAGATCAGAGCTGATGATCGTACTGTTGTACAATCCAACCGGGCGACGCAGATCATGGAATTCCAAGTAGTAAGGTTCAAGCTTACCAATGCGGACCAATCCAAAAAATTTGCAATCCTGTACCAGTTCGGGAGTAAAAGCATCTGAGACGAGGATCTGGTTCCAGTCATCAGAAGTGTTGCGATTACGGACAAGCACTTCAATTTCCGAAGCACTCAGCTGACGATATTCTATTCCATTTTTATTTTGGAGGTTACGAAGCCAGTATTCATCCTTGCCTTTTGGTAAAAAATCATCCGGGATAAAATGATATCCCAGGGCATTTACCGGGTTTTTCCTGATATCGTTCATGGGATTGATTGAAATGGAAAGATAAATAAAAATGATGGAAGCTATTTAGCAGGAGTAAATATGAATCGTCATGAATAAGATGTATGCAATTTATTTTTAAAACGAAACCATCAGTCATTCATTTTTTGAGCCAAAGATTTTAATCTTTTTGACAGACCAGTTGAAGGATCAATTTGCGAATTCAAAACTCTTTCTGCAAATTCCATTAATTCGGTATCATGATTTTGCTTTTTCCCGGTTTTTAAATCAATGCACGCAAATTTTGTCCACAAAACTGCCTTGATCGATTTTTTAAATTCATCGAACATGATCCCTTCCACCTGGAGCAAATTATTTGTGGCTGCGATCAACGAAGTTTGGATATAAACCAATTCATTGAATCTTGCGGGCCTCAGGTATGCTATCTCATGTCCGGTGACGACCCAGGCAATTCCTTTTTTATAATAATCATCCAGGTTTAGTTCATAGAAGTCCAGCAAATGATTTTCCCTGGCATTCATAATATAATCCACATATCTTGAATTGTTTAAATGTCCAAAAGGATCACAATCAGTGAACCTGATTTTATCAATTGAATGCGG